>JAXDBW010000041.1:0-13924 GCA_034678405.1 Patescibacteria group bacterium
CTTAATGATCCGGTTGATCAGCGAGAGCGATTTGCCGCCCAAGAATCCATGCGGGAGGCCGGGGATGATGAGGCACAGCGTATTGACGAAGATTTCATTACCGCTCTCAGTCATGGGATGCCGCCGACAGCGGGCATCGGCATTGGCATTGACCGACTAGCTGCCCTCATGACCAATTCCCACAATCTCAAAGAAGTAATTCTATTTCCGACACTCAAACCCAAAGACGATGCAGACGCGTGATGAATCACTCGCACTACTCCATGAGTACGTTGCCAACGAAAACCTCCGCAAACATATGTATGCCGTCGAAGCAGCTATGCGCGCCTACGCGCAGTACTACGACGCGGACCCCGACTGGTGGGGACAGGTTGGGTTATTGCATGACTTCGACTATGAAAAATATCCCTCACTCGAAGATCACCCGTATCGTGGTGCCCAAATATTGAAGCAGCGGGGATATCCGGATGAATTTGTCCAAACCATCCTAGCGCATGCTAGCCACACGGGTGTTCCTCGTGATACGAAAGCCAAACAAGTCGTGTTTGCGGTCGATGAGCTAGCAGGATTTATCGTCGCGGTCGCACTGGTCCGCCCGAATAAGAAGATTGCGGAAGTCAAAGTGTCCTCAGTCAAAAAGAAACTCAACGATGCCTCGTTTGCCCGCCAGGTCAACCGCCAGGAGATATACGAGGGAGCCGAAGCACTTGGCATCCCACTTGATAAGCATATTCAGCGAGTGCTCACCGCCCTCCAGGGCATAGCTAATCAATTAGGATTATAAATTATGTCAGATCCCTTTGTCCTGACCAACGCTGATATTTTTCTCCGGATAGTGTTGTCTATTTTCCTCTCCGGGGTGATTGGTATAGAGCGCAAATTTTATCATAAGCCCGCGGGATTTCGGACAAATATCCTCGTCGGACTTGGATCTACTATTTTGATGCTGATCACCCTAAGTGCAGTAGAAACCTACAGTACCACAATGGCCTCAATTGACGTCACCCGCATCGCGGCCCAGGTCGTCACTGGCATTGGTTTCCTCGGCGCCGGCGCCATCATCCAGGGACGCGGTTCAATTCACGGCTTGACCACCGCCGCGAGTATTTGGGTGGTGGCCGCGATTGGTATGGCGGTCGGCTTGGGGTTCTATGCAGTCGCGTCGGTCGGCACGGTTGCCGCGCTGGTCGTTCTCGCGGTTCTGGGACGTATTGAGTATCGATTTGAGCACCGTCATGATGGGGATAATCATGAGGGACAATAACGAGACCTATGCTCGACATTAAATATATAAAGAAGAACTTACCTGAGGTACAACAGAAGCTCGCTACCCGCGGTGTTTCAACAAACGATACTTCTATTGTTAATGCTATTCAACTAGACGACAAACGGATAGAAAAGCAGTCAGAGATTGACACGATTAAAGCCGAAAAGAATTCATTTAGCAAAACCATAAGCTCGCTGAGCCCAACTGAAAAGAAAAAGGGTATCGCCAACCTAGCCAAACTGTCCAAGAAAGAAAATTTATTAAAAGCCGAGATTGATAAAATCCAAGAGTCTCTTACAGAAAAACTCCGACTACTCCCAAATATTCCCTCGGATGCAAGTCCCGTGGGCAAAAGTGATAAAGATAATGTCGTTGTAAAAGAAGTAGGGACGGTCCCTTCTTTTAATTTCACTCCGCTCGACTATATGACACTCAGCGAGCGTCTCGACTTGATTGATACTGAGCGCGCTGCCAAGGTAAGCGGATCACGGTTTGGGTATATCAAGGGTCATGGCGCCCTGTTGTGGAATGCCTTAGTACAATATACTCTCGAAAAAATAACTACTGCTGGATTTACGCCATTCTATTCTCCTGTGCTTGTCCGCGAAGACGTCATGCGTGACAGTGGCTATGATTCATACCTTGAGGGTCAGGAGGCCTACCATTTAGCAGAGGAAAAGCTATACCTCGTCGGGACAGGGGAGCATGCACTATTACCATATCACCGTGACGAGATTCTCGACGCTGACACCCTACCCCGTAAATATACGACGTATTCGGCGTGCTTCCGACGGGAGGCAGGAAGCTACGGTAAAGATACCAAAGGCATCCTCCGTGTACACCAATTTGATAAACAAGAAATGGTTGTCTTGTCCAAACCAGAAAAATCATGGGACATATTTGATCAGCTCGTCGCGTTGCAGGAAGATATCATCCAGGGCCTCGGTTTGCATTACCATTTGCTCGAGGTGTCGACTGGTGATTTACCGCGTCCGTCAGCGCGAGTAGTAGATCTCGAATGCTTCATACCCTCCGAAAAAAAGTTCCGCGAAACCCACTCAGCGTCGAATTGTACTGACTATCAAGCACGCGCGAATAATATTCGCTATAAATCTGATGACGGCACTGACTTCGTCCATATCCTCAATGCCACTGCCATCACCCCACGGACGCTCATTGCGGTTATTGAACAATACCAGAAGTCAGATGGGAGTATCGCTCTCCCTGAAGTACTCCAGCCATATACCTTTGGATTGAAGAACATTACCGTCTAAGCCGCATGCTGCATACCCAACCAATAACCTGGGTGGAAATATCCCGGAGTGCCGTTCGGCACAACCTCCGGTTGTTTCGCAGACACATTGGCCGGACAATTCAGCTCATGCCCATCATCAAGTCGAATGCCTACGGCCACGGACTCGTAGAAATGGCACGGATCTGCACTGCCGCCGGGGTGAAATGGCTTGGTGTCGTCAGTCTCGATGAGGCGCTCACGCTCCGTACGCAAGGGATTCGGTGTAATATTCTCGTGCTCAGTTTCTATCACCCGGACAAAATAGCCGAAGCAATCAAAAAGAACATCCGGCTAACAGTATATAGTGCCCGCGCCGCAAAAAAAATAAACACCATAGCCGCGCGACTGGATAGGAAGGCAAGTGTGCATGTAAAAATAGACACGGGCACCACCCGGCTCGGCCTGCTACCAGATCAGGTCATCGGCGAAGTGAAGCAGATCGCCGCACTGCCGCATATCCGTCTCGAGGGAGCGTTTACGCATTACGCCGATGCTGAGAACCCAGATCAGGTGGTTACTCATCGGCAGCACAGCATTTTTACCGAGGCGATCACCGCGCTCCAGGCACATGGCATTTCAATCCCGATCACGCACAGTGCATGCTCAGCGGCGACCCTCCTCAATCCAAAAACGCACGATGACATGGTCCGGGTGGGCATCTCGCTTTATGGACTCTGGTCAGTGGAGTCACCGCGGCACCGCCGTGCCCTACAGAAAAAACTCCCACTGAAACCAGTCCTGTCTTGGCATACGCGCATCATCCAAGTCAAAGACATACCCCAAGGGGCACATATCGGCTATGGCCAGACCTACCGCGCCTCACAACCCCTGCGCATCGCGGTTCTCCCGATAGGGTATTGGGATGGATACGACCGCGGTTTATCAAACATCGCCGTTGTCGTCATCAATGGGGTGCGCTGTCCGGTCCGAGGCCGAATTTGCATGAATCTCACCATGGTAGACGTCACCGAAGTACCCCGCGTACGCCCGGGTGACACCGCCACAGTGATTGGGTATAATAAAAAAGCTGAAGTATCTGCAGATGAAGTAGCTCGGTGGCTAGATACTATCAACTATGAAGTTGTGACAAGGATAAATCCACTCATCCCGCGAATCGTTACTAAATAAATAACTCCCATCGTATGACCGAAGAACCAAACGTATATAACAAAGGCGATGTTGTACCAACTGATGGTAAATATGTTTGCTCACCGTGTGGGTACCATCATGAATACAAAGCCGGTGAAACATTTGGTGAGTGCACTTCATGTATGGCCGGATCAACCGATGGTCACCCTGACTATGTTGACGGCACCGGTCTGTGGGAAAAGGCGAGTGAGCCAGAAACATAGTTATACTATATGAGTCGTACCCGACTGCGAGTTGGCGTTATCTTCGGTGGTCGCTCCGGCGAACACGAGGTTTCGCTTGTCTCGGCTCAGAGTGTCATGCAGGCACTGAGCGATCTCGGCCATACCGTCATACCTATTGGCATTACAAAATCTGGCCGATGGATTTCTGGCTCACAGGTTGCTCAGCAGTTGCGAGATGGGGAACCAATTGACCAGAGCACCGACCTCATCACGCCAGACGCACAGCGGGCGCTCACCTCGGTTTCGACGCCCGACGGCCTCACCAAACTTGATGTCGTATTCCCAGTTCTCCATGGTACATACGGCGAGGACGGGACGATGCAGGGCCTACTCGAACTGGCTGATGTACCGTATGTCGGTTCGGGCGTCCTCGGTTCAGCGGTCGCCATGGATAAGGTAATCCAGAAGCAAATTTGCCGTGCCGTGGATCTTCCTGTCGTACCGTATGTGGTTATTCATGCCCATTCATATCCAGAACACGCCGCCGCCCTACATAGTGAGATCATGGCCCTCGGGTACCCAGTCTTTGTCAAACCAGCCAACCTCGGTTCATCAGTAGGCATCACGAAAGTGCACAGCCAGGATGAATTAGCCCCGGCGATTATGGAAGCGCTCACATACGATACAAAAGTCATCGTCGAGCGCGGGGTCGTCAATGCGCATGAAATCGAAGTCGCGATTCTGGGTAACGAAAATCCAGAGGCATCAGTACCAGGGGAAATTATTTCGTCAAATGAATTTTATGACTACGACGCCAAATACGTCGATGGCGCCTCGTCAGAGAAAATACCAGCCCCACTACCCAAAGACGTATTAGAGCGCATCCAGTCGTATGCGACCCGTGCATTCACCGCCTATAACTGCTCGGGCATGGCACGGGTCGACTTCCTCGTCACCGATACCCATGATATATACTTAAACGAAATAAACACGATTCCTGGCTTCACCAGCATCTCTATGTATAGTAAACTCTGGGAAGCGTCCGGGGTATCCTACACTGAACTCATCCGGCGATTACTCGACCTCGCTATCGCCAGACGCCACGCACGCGCCCAACTGCACACTTCATATACCCCAAAAAATAATTGGTACCAGCAATAATCATGCCATCCGGAATTCGCTACCGCCGCAGTTTCCGCGGTCAATCAACCGAACCAACTCATAACCCGATGTTTACCCGGCGGTCATGGCAAGCGGCTGCTATTCAGCACTTCTCATTGATTGGCTGGATCGTACTCATCGGCATACTACTACTCGCATATTGGCTTTTCTATAGTCCTGCATTTCAGATTACTAGTGTACAGATCGTCGGAGCCTCTCCTTCGCTCGCGCTCGACATTCAGGCTGGGCCAGTCCATAACCAGCTCGCCGCGACACGTCTGTTTATCTTTCCTCAGTATAGCCTGATGTTATGCGATACTCAGGCACTTGCTAAAACCATTCAACAGACCTACTCCCTTGATGCGGTTTCGATTGACAAAGATTTTGCGCATCGACTCATTATTACCATCGATGAAAAGGATCCAGAATTGATATGGTATACTCAGGATCACTACTATTACCTCGATCAGCAGGGGAGTGTCGCGGGTATGATTGATGATATTACGAAGGCGCCGGACACCTTTCCGCAAATCATCGATGAGGCTAACGAGCCAGTGACAACCGGTCAAACGATTTTGGATACTGACCGTATAGCATTTCTGACCAGCCTGAATGCGTGGATTCGAGATGATGGCCGTATTAACATCTTTAACTACTCATTACCCACGCGCCAGGGTACCCAGCTATCACTACACGTATCAGACGTACCCTATGTTGTGTATTTCGATATAAGTCGCGATCTCCAGCTCCAGCAGGATAAGCTCAAGCGCGTCCTGGACGAAAATATGATCAGTGAAAAAAACCCGACTGAATATATCGACGTCCGGATAGGGGATCGGGTATACTTCAAATAACTATGCCGACCAAGAAAAAGAAGAAAATTTGGCTCTCTCCAACCGGCCTCGAAAGTGCGAAACGCTGCCCCCGCTGTTTTTGGCTCCGGTACAATAAAAAACTGTACCAGCCCGAGGGGATTGTCTCACGCCTGGCAAACCGTTTTGATGTCATCATCAAACAATATTTCGATCTCTATCGTCCCCTGGGTGAGCTTCCGCCCATGCTCGAAGGCAAGGTCAACGGCACGCTCCAGCACCCGTTTCAAGAAACGTATTTCTACCATCACGATGATGATTTTGGATTAATGGGTAAACTTGATGAATGTTTAGTCACATCCAATGGGACATACACTCCGGTCGATCATAAGACCTCAAGTTCTGACCCAAACGCGAAGCCAATGATCCCCGCGTACCAAACTCAGCTCGACACGTATGCATTCCTCCTCGAACAGAATAACCGGCCATCGAGTGGGATTGGCCACCTCATATATTTCTATCCCGCTCAGGCAAAAGATCTCCATAACCGTTTCCCCATGGATATTACAGTGAAGACGCTGAAGACAAACCCTGACAACGCCCTAAAGAAGTTTAAGACCGCTATCGCCGTGCTGAAGAAACCCATGCCGGATCCATCTCCTGACTGCCCGTTCTGTACCTGGCACGTGGACTATGGCAAACTGACCTAACCAACGGCATACTACAAATCAAAAAAGACTCGCGGTTCAGCGGGCCTTTTTTGCTAGGCTAGACTCTACGATCTTAGAGAATAGCTTCTTTTGCAGCTTTGGCTACTCGGAATTTCACGACCGTTTTGGCCGGAATCTGAATAGTCTCGCCAGTCGCAGGATTGCGGCCCATGCGAGCTGCACGGTGCTTCTTCACCAATTTCCCGAGTCCGGGCAGGGTGAATTCACCACTTGACTTGACCTCGCCGTAGGCGGTCTCGGTGAGAAGGTCCATGAAGGACTGCACCTCTTTTTTGGAGAGGCCCGACTTCTCGGCGAGATGGCCCATGAGCTGAGACTTGGTCATTTTTGCCATGGTACATTACTGTTTAATAGTAAGACCTTTGCACCACCTAGTATAGCACGGAAGGGGATTTGAGCCAATGTTTATGGGGGTAAAATGCACCTGACAGGATAAGAAAGTATAGGATTAATGATTAATTTTGGCTAACATTAGCCATTTTATTAATATGGAGAAATTAGCAATTTATTAACAGCTTTTTTCTAAAACTCCTCGTCAAAGGATGATTTACTCGATATACTACATACACTTATTAACTAGCAATCTGACATATGACAGACGAAAAAACATTTAAAGAAGAGATAAAAGTAACTGGCGATCAACTAGTTGAGACGGTAAAAAAGCTGGTGCATGAAGCCAATGTGAGGAAACTCATTCTCAAAGATGACCAAGGCAAAACACTAATGGAAATTCCGGTCAGCGTTGCCTCTGTCGGAGCTATTTTGCTGCCAGTATTAGCTGCGCTCGGTGCTCTCGCGGCGCTCGTCACAAACTGCACGATTGAAGTAGTTAAAACCAAATAACAATTAGTACCCAATGGACCCAAATAAAATTCTTGGTCGTTTAGAGTACAGCCGAAATCCAAATACACTTCCTACCCATATGCCCCGAAATATACTATTTGCCGTAGCTAGTGTTTTGCTGCTCGGTATAGGCGGCTGGTATGTCTACACAAACATTATTAGTCCTGACGACAATACACATGCTGCAGCAGACAAATCTACTGGCCAGACTACCGTGGTTAACGAATCGACGAATACTGCGTCGACGGTCGTGGGTGATAGCACGTCTCCGGAGGTTGGGACTGTCTTTGGCCAGGAAATTGACCCAGAGGCATACGCCGCTACTGTAGAAATGCTCGGTACACTCAGCGAGGATACGCTCGCTCGATTGGCGCATGAGATTGAACGCGATGAAGCGACGCCTGAATTAATATCCCTGTACGCCCATAGTCTACCACTCATTGTGCAGCACTCGTTGGCGATGATGAACAAGGAGAGCACCGTATCACACGATGCGGCGGTTACCCAGCTGAAAGAAAAGTTTAATGATGACGCAAAGCAACAAATTCTTGGTCAGTTAGGGCTGGATGAAAAGTACTGGGACACATACCTCGATATGTCAGCTAGATTTATGCGTAAATCCGAATTTTCGTCCGCCGTTGATAAAACGAGGCAAGAAACCTTTGACCCACTCATTGATACAGCAGTGTCAGAAATTCACGACGCGTTTGCCGCTCAGCTCGCACATATGTCAGAAGCAGATAAACTAAGCCTACGTAACTACACAGCCAACACCCCCATCGTCACTCGCATCGGGGATCTCTTTCCGATGGCAGATGACGCGTACTTACTCAATACACTGGACGATACTCCCGTCACGTCATTAGCAATGCCGGCCGGATTGCAGTCTTTCTTTCAATCACATCAAAGTGAGCCATACGCATTATCCGACGTTTTCCAGCAGGGTGACTACTGGTACCTGGGTTTCGTAGTGGCGCAATCTACGACGGTTGATCTCGCCCCTGGCTTTACCCGAGATGATGTACTCATTGTGCGCTTTCCCTCATATGAATTATCGTATGACACTACTGTCCTATCCCTGCTATGGCAGCGCGGCATTGAGGATGGAGATATCAACTATACCGGACTTGATCCGACGGTAATATCAGGAAATGACGAGGATAACGATGGGCTACCGTGGTATGTAGAACGAGCTCTAGGAACCTCGGATAACTATGCCGATTCAGACAATGATGGATATGATGATGCTACCGAATACAAAAACGGCTTCAACCCAAGCGGCGTTTAGTTGCACGGAAACAGATAACATGAAAAACGCAATGGATGTATGTGATTTTATGAGAATTGCTCACCATGCTGGCTGTTGATATAGACATTTGCCTTCACGTCTGATTGACGAACGGCTCGGTACTACTTACTATAAATATATCGGGGAGGTACACACTATACGCGATAGGAGGACGTATGCAGATTACTATCCATCTGCCTCGAGAAATCGCTCTTACCATCGCACAACAGCGGCTTGAGGTGACGGTACTGGGACCTATTCATGATGTATGCTATGGTAGCATCACGACCATGACCGGGACCGAAGTACTGTCCATCGCGCTGCCAGGAGTCGAACAATCGGATTTCCGGGCACATCTCATTGCCTTTATTGAACAATCGCGTACATTTATCTCATCGGACAGATGGGACGGCCACGGCCTGACTGCTTGGTTCAGTACTGACACGAAACAACGTATATGTACTGTCGCCGAAGCGCTCGGCATACGATTTGAGTACGCATAGCCTGCTCAGACACCCTCAGCGCATGAATTGCTCGAGCCCAGCGAGAAATTATCCATCCCGCTGGGCTTTTTTATTGCTTGACTCAAACACTCTCAAACGATAGTGTAAAGAAAAGACACGGAAAAAGTACATCAAACAGGAAATGGAGACGTTTAGCATGGGGCTTTCTAGACGCGTTCAGCGACAAATCAAGCGCAACAAGACCATCAGGGTAGATATCACCAAGGGTGATAACGGATTGTACGGTGGGGCCATCAGCTGCATTACGCTGCATCCCACCAGGCGGACTCGGTCACGTCGACCCATTGTAACAGTTTCGCTCACTCATCCGCAGCCGCAGTTCGTCAAACAAGGACTTGAGGATCTCGTCCGCATTATCAAGGCGAGCTAGCTACACACACTTACGTACCGTAGTCAGGGCCAAGGTCCGACAGTACACTATCTGTTGGACCTTTTTTATGATTTCGGATACATAAATACCCCCGCCACTCAGATGAATGACGGGGGAGTACTACTGCCGGTTGTATGCTACTACACCGGGCAGAGATTACTTTTGTCCTGCCAGAGCCAGGTGAGATACTCTACGATTTCATCGTCGCCGAGTATGTGGCCGAGCTTCTGGTATTCTCGTATACGGACGAGCTCACCAGCAAAGAGTTCCCAGGAGCTACCGCCGAATTCAGTCAACAGCTGCATCGGCGGAACGGCGCCAGGAAGGGGCATGAGTACTGTTTCGAAACGGCCGTGACGCTTCAGAGCGGTCAGTGTCGTGAGAAACGCCCGCGGCAGATGAAAAGGGGCGGCCATGATGATGGACGAGCCAATTGATTTCTCATCGAATACCTGAGCGATCCACTCAGCCTGTGAGCCGGTATGCTCCGTATCACCCTGGACACTGAGATCGAGGTGCTCACTGATATGATACGGATGAGCCCGCAGCATCTGCTCAGTGAAGATCTCAAAGTTGTTTTCCCATGCTTCCTGAGGGTTGATGCCGGGTACGACGAGATGACGCCAGGTGCCTGACCGGGTATGCATGTACTCGATAGCATCGAATATGCGGCCGGGACCACCGACACCCGGGAAGATAAGCATCGACTGAATGGTATTCATGTAGGTACGCGGGATGGTGAGGATGGACATGACAATGGTTGCCAACTGCTGGTCGGCGTTTGGACTGACGATTCTAGAGATGTTCAAATGAACCTCCAATCTATATGTGAAAGTTAATGTGCTATATATGAAATGGATTTGCCAGCATACCAGACATGGGTATTTTGTCAATAATAAAACCCCGCCGACCGAGATGGAGGGCGGGGGGACTAGCCTGGAGATTATAGACTTAGAAGAAAGTGCTTGGGGTTTGGCTCTGGTGTATACCTAGCGCCACAGCTACCAGCAAAACGCCGAACAGTACCCATATGACCACAAGTAAAATCTTTTTGTGCACAACTGGCTCCTTTTGATGTTTGTTAATTAAATCCTGACACATAACTTTATGTCAGGCAATATGATGTAATCAAAACCGCGTGAAGACGAAGTCTTCTTACGTGGTTGACCCATTTTCAGCCTATGCTACAATGAATGTATTACTGAGTATAATATCTCAAATGCTCAATTAAATATGGGAAAAGCCAATACATCAACTTCCCCATCTATACAGCGTCTCACACGCACAGAAATGGCCTGGCTAGCGGGTTTCATCGACGGTGAGGGCTTTATTGGCATAACGCGGCAAAACAAGCGTGAGAGCGCAAAAGAGGCCGCTGGCATACATTATCACGCATATTTAATAATCACCGGAACTGACCGCGCGGCGATACACTACATCCATACAATGACGGGTTGCGGGCATGTGGCCATCCAGAATCGTACCGGAGGCAATAAAACCTCATACCAGTGGAAACTAAGCAGATACGCCGATCTACTCGAAATACTTAAACAGGTTCGCCCATACCTACGCATCAAGCGATCGCAGTGTGATTTGGTTGTGCAATTTATTACCCTACGAAATAATGTAGCTGTCCCATCAGGGCGCGGCAGCAGAGGCCAAACTTCTTACACAGAGGCAGAACATCATATATACCAGCAGCTAAAAGTTTTAAACAAAAAAGGAATCTAATTATGGCACTCCCCCATCAGGAGGACTTCCTGCTTTCGCTCAACACAAATAACTATTCACCGGAGACGGTTTACAATTACGAGCTGGACTTGGAGGATTTTAATAACTTTCTAGACGGTGAGGTTAAAACAACATTTTCAAAAATTACAAAAAAAACAATTGAGCTCTACAAAGCCTATCTCGTTTCCCGTGACCGTATCACCCCACGCAAGGATAAAAAGGCGGAAAAGAAGCTCTCCCCCGGTTCTATCAATCGGCGGCTATCCAGTATACGCGGGTATTTGAAATATTTAATTGAAATGGATTTGGAAACCCCCATCCAGCCACAGCACATCAAGCTGGTAAAGTTGGGAAAGCCACATCCGAGAGTCGCTGAGCTGGAGCAAATCGTGAAACTGATTGAGTATCCATCCATAGTCGAGAAAAAGGATAAGAAGGTCGCCCTGCGCAATAGAGCCATGCTGGAGGTACTCTTCGCCACTGGCATGCGTATTTCAGAGCTGATATCATTAAATAAGAATCAGATCGACGCCACCGGCCGTATCTTCATCGAGGGCAAGGGCCGTAAACAGCGATTTGTCTACCTCACCGACAGAGCCAAGCAGCACGTGCAAAACTATCTCAGTACGCGCAATGACT
This sequence comes from Patescibacteria group bacterium, assembly GCA_034678405.1. Classification (GTDB taxonomy): domain Bacteria; phylum Patescibacteriota; class Patescibacteriia; order UBA10025; family JAHIVO01; genus JAXDBW01. Next base: position 11,974 of record JAXDBW010000041.1, read on the forward strand.
CATTTCCCGCCCTCTTCATCCCGTACCGCGGCCGCCACACCAAATCCGGCTCAGATACCCGTATCGCCCCAAATTACCTGCAAATGAAGATCAAGGAATATCGTGAAGCACTGAGGATAAATGTCCCGACCTCAGCTCACAGCTTACGTCACGGCTTCGCAACCTATCTCGCTGAATCAGGCGCCAACCCTGCTGCTATCCAAATCTTACTCGGCCACGAATCACTCGATACAACCACTCGCTACGTCAACGCATCAGATAGATACGCCGAACGCACACATAAAAAGTATCATCCTTTAGAGAAGTAACAACACTCCTATGAACCTACCACAAAGAATTATCTTAGTAATAATGGCAGCTCTGTTTATTCTCACTAATTATTACTTTTATTCCATCTCACAGGCAATTAATCAGCCTGATGCAGACTCGGAATACCTTTACAAGACTGTACCAAAATATCTAGTGCATACTGATACTGCAATTGAAAAGAGCGGGATTGGTTATTATGATGTAAAACCCATGTACTACCGTATACTTTATATTGATATGACAATTCTTATTTCTGGCCTACTACTTTTCTGGGCGAGTAAAACAAATAAGAAGTATCATTCCTTAGAGAAATAATAAACAATATGACCAAGACTCCAAAACAAGAGAATAAAGGCCCGGCAAACTGGAAGCCTATTAATGTCGACAAGTTTGTTGCAGATACCGAGAGAGTTTCAAAAGTATATAGGTCAGACCCGGACAGGCTCTCAGCTAATCCTAATCTAGAAGAATTCTCCAAAGATGAATGAGAACACCACAATCGGGCTCGGTGGCAATTGGATTCTTTTTGATACATGCACCATATCTAAGTTTAGTGAGATAGGAGATGTTTCTGATATCATAAACGATATTCAGGATCGAGTTGGCCCATTTACGCCAGTTATTACAAAGCTTGTAAGACTGGAATACTTAAGGAAGGCAAACAATAGCCAAGAGTTAGAAGAGTTTAAAAGTTATTTAGAAACAAATTACTCCGAGATCAAACTCAACAATCCGGATGATAGATTTGATATTCTTGATATGGCTTCAGAACTTGCCTGTATATGTCGATACGCAGACAGATCGCATGCTGTCCACGCTGACGCTGTCACTATTTAAAAAAGCTTGGATTAAGAGACGTAGTAAATAATTTAAAAGTATGGGGACAGAAAAAATAAACGAGCAAAATATAAACAATAATCTAAATACGCAACCGTTGTCGCGCTGGCTACACATCACATATATGGTGTCATTAGCCTTACTACTAATAGGTATCATACTAATAGCCTTGCCAGCACTACTAGAGGACAAAGCTTCATTTACTAATGCGGTTCAGCCTTTTTTCCTTTGGGTTACCATAGTAAGTGTTGCCACGAATGTACTCTTACTGATATATGCACTAGCAAGTAAAGTGTCGGCTAATAAAAAGGCTGCGCTGCTGAGCTTGTTTTCACTACTGCTGTTCCAAGTCTCATATTTTATTTTTGTAGGGGTGTATTTTTCAGCATGTTGCGTCGCTGAATAGTATATGCAACTCAAAAACACATTTGATACAATTGCAAAAGACTACGACAGAGCGCGACTGACATACCCCCGTGGCATGTTTACTGCAATACGCAAATACCAGCCACTACACAAAAACGATCAATTGCTTGAAATCGGCATTGGCACCGGCAAGGCCACTCCCCCATTCGCGCGCAGTGGTTGTCGCATTACCGCCATTGACCCAGGTAAAGCATTGCTACACGTTGCAAAACAAAACCTCGAGCAGTACAAAAACATTCGTTACATCAATAATACATTTGAGAAAGCGGCACTACCTAGGAACACCTTTACACTCGCCTATGCCGCTCAGTCGTGTCATTTGGTTTATACAGCTACCGGGCTGGAGAAACAACATACGGTACTCACCCAAAACCGATAG
>JAXDBW010000042.1:0-64458 GCA_034678405.1 Patescibacteria group bacterium
AAATTTCTGGGGGAGATAGTCTTGGATTCCCTCCTCCTCGTCATAGTCATGTGAGTACTTGTAGTCCTTGCCGTAGTTAAGATCTTTCATCAGATTGGTCACCGCATTGCGCAGATGAAGTGGCACCGGCTCATTCATGCTGTCTTTGACATCCTTTTTTGCTTCCAGTAGTCCGACGTATGCACTATTGTCTTTCGGCGCTGTGGCGAGATAGACCACGCCGTGCGCGAGGTTTATCTGGCACTCTGGGTAGCCAATCTTCTGTACTGCCTCGAAGACATCGAGAGCAATTCTGAGTGCCTGAGGATCAGCCATCCCCACATCCTCACTGGCAAAGACGACCATCCGCCGCGCGATAAACTCAGGTGACTCCCCTGCCTCCACCATGCGATTCAGCCAATACAGCGCTCCATCCGGATTACTGCCGCGCATGGATTTGATAAATGCGGAAATGACATTGTAGTGCTCTTCGCCTTTTTTGTCATACTGGAGAGCTTTGTGCTGGAGTGCGTCTTCGATGGTAGTCTTGTCGAGATGAACAATCCCCTTCGCATCAGCCTTTGTCGCCTTGGCCGCGATCTCTAGTGCGTTCAGAGCTGTCCGGGCATCACCATTTGCCCCCTCGATCAGTACATCAAGTGCTTTCGGGGCGATTTTAATATTCTGCTGTCCGAGACCCGTTTCCTTATCAATAAGGGCGCGCTTAATAATCCGGGAGAGTTCTGGCACCCCATGCCGCTGCATCACAAACACCCGCGACCGAGATAGCAGCGGGGCGATCACTTCAAACGATGGATTCTCTGTCGTGGCGCCAATTAATGTAATTGTGCCATTCTCCACATATGGCAGGAAAGCATCCTGCTGGGCTTTGTTCCAGCGGTGGATTTCATCCACAAATAATATCGTGCGCTCATTATGAAACTTCCGACGGTTCTCTGCTTCCTGGGCGACGATGCGCAACTCTTTGATCCCCGACGTGACAGCGCTCAGAGACTCAAATCGCGACTTGGTCATCTGGGCAATGATCCGCGCCAGGGTCGTCTTGCCAGAGCCGGGTGGCCCCCAGAAAATGATAGAAAAAACCTCGTCATTCTCGATCGCCTTACGTAATATTTTGCCTTTGCCGATGATATCCTCCTGCCCCACGAAGTCATCTAAACTGTCGGGACGAATCCGATCAGCCAGCGGCGCCTCAGTGCGCAGGTCGCGCTCGAGTTTACTGTCGAATAAATCTTTTTTCTGTTTCTTAGAAGTAGGCATGTTTCTTTCCTTTTTGCTCGGCAATCATTTCATTATAATGGTCATGACACCGAGCCGCTTCACCCACGCCAAGCTGGGCTAAAATATTGTGGAGTCGCTGACGGATTGCCGCTGAATCCTTGCCTTGGATTTCAATCTCGATAAACTGCCCTAAGCCCTTAACTGTATCCAGCACGATTTCCGCTCGCCCGAGCCGATAGACTGACCGACGCTTGTCGACGACAAATGCCTCGCGGGCTTTAAGCTCCTTGAGAATGGTGCGAATGGTTTTGAGATCGCTTACCACAACTTCGTGCTCAGTGGCGGCATACGTCGTCCGAGAAATATGGAGCTCTAGGCGAGTTTGTTTGGACAGTGCATCGTGTCGTACCCGTAATATCCGTCCACTTTTTTTTATCATGGGTCGATGATACGGTTCATAGTACCGATCGATCTGATGCTTCTGACCCACATATCGCGCACCAATAGAACGTAGCTTTCTTTTGATCGGCTCGTGGCTCTTTGCACGTGCTTTGATCTCGACTTCCATATTATGATGCTTTAGGGAAATTACGGTCGACCTGCTCCGCAATCACTAGGCCGTGCTGGAGGTATGCTTCGAGCACATCATAGGGGATGTGTTCCTGGGTATAGTATAGCACTACGCTTGCATCAGATATTTCGATCGCAGCGGCAGTACTGTCGATAGCTTGCTGCATCAGGACAGGATCGAGTAACTGCAGCACCATGCTATCCTGGGTGCCATGCACGTCATAGATTTTCTCAAAATCCCGGCTCTCCGTATCGATTATGTCCGGCGCGACAAAATACTTTTTGGTCAGTATAATATTTTGCGGTATATGTTTGGAACTAATTTCTACACACCACCCACTAAAGACTCGTACATTTCCTCTCGTGTTATATTCGGCACCGTGGCCAACAAATCTGTTATATTCCCGCCGCACGCCCGTCACATACTCCCGAGAAAAACCCATCGCGCTCCCGGGAAATGTCTTCGCGACAATCGGATACACCCACACGCGTCGGCTTTCGATCTGACCATCAACCACTACGTCCATGTCACGCTCCATCATGTATTTCTCTGCCTGAAAAAATGATTTTCCAGGATTTGCCCGGAAGCGATCAGCAATATTCCACATGGTATATCCCTGATGCACAGTGAAGGAATGCATCTCGGCCCAATGCTCAAGCGAAGTGATATCTCGTTTTTTCCTGAACCATCGATTAACTAGCTTTCCTCTGAGCGGAGAAAAATACACAATCATCCCCATTACTAATATTACGAGGATAGCCGGCAATATATCAGCAGCGTTAATCATAGTGCTATTTCAACCACTTAATTCTTTTCAGCAGCGGGCCATACAAATCCTCTTGCCAGTTGATACTAAACCGCTGGCGCTTGTCTCGTGGCTGGTAGGGACGGCTTGTGAACTGCACCGAGGGGATGTCAGTGATAACGGCAATGGGTGTCTGCTCGGTCCCCTCCCCGGTCGCGAAGACAGCAGCAGTGGCGAGTGCATCGGCGACATTCGTTGTGGAGACTTTAAACTTCCGGCCATATAAATCCCTCGTCTGACGATAGTCATTGAGCGGACGGAACCCATAGTACCCGAGGGCAATCCCCAGCACCCCGCGCCGCATGGGCACCGTGTGGCTGTCAGTGATGATGACGCCAACATCTTTAACATGATAGGTCTTGCGGATCCACTGCCATAGTTCTTTAGCAGTTACCTGTGGACGTTTCGGCCAGAGGATATAGTACTCGCCAGCATTCGACGCATCGATCCCGGCTGACGGGATGAGGATGTTGTGCTTGATTGTCAGCACCGCATACCCTTTCGGCACGGCATGGCGCGGAAGATAACGGTCGGCCTCTCGTCGTATCAGTTCATCTTTATGCGGGTACCGCTCTTTTGGCACGCACCGACCCTGGTGGATACTGACTACCTTTGAGGCAATTGCCACTACAGAACGCTCTGGAACACGCTTCACGGCCCTCTGAAAGGCCTCATAGAGGTCATCCTGAGGCGGGTGCAATAAACGTGTTTTGATGGCTCTGACGCGCATAGAATACCCGAATTGTACCACTTCTCCCCTGTCCACGAAAGCAGCATTGACAGAACTGACCATTCGTGGTACATTTCGCCGCTATCCTTTGAAAACTACTATTATTAGTACGGAAAGCGTGCTAAAATACCCCCTATATAACGGGGAGTGGCGCAGTTTCCGCCAAAGGCGGATCGGCCTCTGGCCGAGGCTAGCGCTACACGTGTATATCGGGGTGTGGCGCAGTTGGCTAGCGCGCATCGTTCGGGACGATGAGGTCGCCGGTTCAAGTCCGGCCACCCCGACCAGTCAATGTATTATGTTTTTTGTTTACATACTCAATAACTCCGAAGATAATGTCTCTTACGTTGGTGCCACTGGGAAACTTCCACAGACTCGTTTAACTGAGCATAATATTGGCAGCAATACTTGGACAAGCACTCACGGACCTTTTACACTAATATATTACGAAAGCTATCACTGCAAAAAAGACGCCTTACATCGAGAGCAGTTTCTAAAATCGGGGCAGGGGCGCAAACTAGTTACTCTGATTATTGACAATTATGCAGTTTCCGCCAAAGGCGGACCCGCCTCTGGCGGGGGCTACCCGCCCGCTCCGAATGCGGAGCAGTCGGGCGGGGCGCGCATCGTTCGGGACGGCATACGGTTTCATCCATAGGATGATCCGCCTTTGGCGGACAAGTCCGGCCACCCCGACCAAAGGCCTTGAGTTTGTCGAAGAACCAGGTGGATACACACAACTCATGGAACACACTCCATGCGTTCTGTTCATTCGTCTGAATGACAAATCACAAAAACGGCAAACCCTCAAACAGGAGGAGAATCTTCATTTGAACCTTTCACCTCACTATTTACCGCGTAACGCTCCTTAACTGGTTCCCCATTCCCCTAGAGTGAATGGGATCCTTCTCAGGACGAGAAAATTGAACCAGCAATATAGGAGATACCACATGTGTTTCGTGACAAGTAACGGACGGGAGATCCACAATCGGGTCAGGGACTTTTTCCCTCACAAGCAGCCGGGCACACCGTCGAAGCGTCAGCAGGGCCATCTGCTGAAGAAAGAGAAGCCGCTGGAAGTCTTCCAGGACAACAAATCTATCTTCGGTCATCTCGTTGGCCGCGACCGCGGCAGCGACAAAATGCTATTCCGGCCTGCCGGCGCCGACGACCCGATCCTCATTGATGGCGATCTGCCCGCCACCAAGACCACGAACAAACGTATCACCACTGCTGCTGAGGCAGTGGCCGCGTAATCCACAGACGCGACATAAGTTAAGTATAGCCGCCTGGCTTTCCCCGGGCGGCTCTTTTTTATGTCCCGCTAGAAATTATATTTCTAACGGGATAGGATAAAAAAGACCGCCGGACGCCTCGAGAGACGTACGACGGTACATATGGGACTACAGAGTCTCCTCACTCGACCAGGGGAAGATTCGAGGGTAATGCTTCACTGGTGTCGAGATTGAAACGCCGCACGAGAATGTGCTGGGCGGTAGCGAGCTTTTCTGCATACTCAAAGCAACTGTCGAGCTCATCCGCACTGATAATCTCGCTGAGCGGTTTATTTGCCGGCTCAAAGACCGACGTCCACAGCACATCGCGAAACGGCGTCCGTGTATCCATGGCCTGAAACGCACACTTCTGCACGAAACGATACACATCGTCGTTTTCGTATCCGTACCGACCGAGCAACGACTTGACGTTCTCGGACGCCCAGCAGCCATTGGTCCGATCAATGTTTTGCGCCATCCGAGCAGCGTTGACCTCGAGATTCTCGACTACCCATGTCATTTTGTCGAGCATGTAGTCAAGCAGGATGGTCGCATCCGGCAGGCAAATCCGCTCAACGCTCGAATGACAGATGTCCCGCTCATCCCAGGTGCGAATTAGCTCCTGACCCATGGCCGCGTATCCCCGGAGTGCAATCGCCTGGCCGCAAATACGCTCCAGGATGATGGTGTTGCGCTTGTGAGGCATCGCTGATGAGCCCTTCTGCCCCTGCTTGCGAGGCTCACGATACTCCCCGTAGGCAGTGGTAGCATGGATTCGCATATCAGTCGCAAACTTCTCGAGTATGCCACCGATAATGCTGACGACCGCGAGAAAATTCGCGATATTATCCCGGAGTGTAATCTGACCATTCGCCGGCCGCACTTCCAGACCCAGAATTGCCAGAACTCGACTCTCGAGATCCGGTGAAATATTCATCCAGTTGCCCATGGCACCGGAGAATTTCACCCGCTGTACACGAGCGACAGCCGCCCGCAGCAGCTCCCGGGCCGAGATAACCGCATCCAGAAACACGCAGAACGTGTGAATCAGTACGTCGGGCTCGCCGTCCTGACCATGGGTGGTCCCCATCTTATAGATCCGATACGACTTACCCGCTCGACGGCGCAGTGCTACTTCCAGTTTCTCCAGATCATCATCCAGCACATTGCCGACGTCACGCAGGATTAAGCCGAGCGCCGGCTCTTCCGTATCGTAGGACGTCATTTCCTCGTGCAGGTAGTGCTGGAATTCTGCCGGAATCAGACTGCTGATGTACATCAGGAAAGCCAGCAGATCGTGCTCGATCCGTTTGTCGATTTCATTGATTGCATCAGCGTTGATGGTAATCTTCTCCGGATATTTCATTAAGACAATATCCGGATACTTCTTCGTCTCCACCTTGGCCCTGATAGCCGCGCGTTCGACGTCATACCATCGGCCAAACTTCGCTTCATCAGTCCAGAGACCGGACATGATAATTCGTGAGTAACGTTTCAACATGTTTTGTTTCCTCCATAAACGATTTGACAAGGTTCGGTTTCAAATTACCCCACCTTATCACTTCTCCGCACTAGCAGTCAACCACTTGACGACGGGTCGTGGTTACTCGTACAATAATCGCAAAACCCACACAAACATACATGGTTCCATAGGAGGTACCCATGTTCCTTGCCATAGTAGCATCAGTAATCATCGGGGTAGCGCCAGCAGACAGCGCACTCAGACACGACTGTACCCAGAAACAGCTCAGCTATGACACCGTGGTCGCGATCTTTCAGACCCTCGACGGCATCCTTGCGGCCGAGCAGGCATACCAGGACACACATCGTGCATATCTGACGTGTAACGTGATGACCGAGCTGGTCTCTATCGATTCCCTCGAGCGCGCCCTGGAGTGTACCTTCCCGGCGAGCATGATGCATGACACGATGTACTGCGTGGCGATTAGGCACCAATGGAATGATCCGGACGCTAACGAAAATCCCTGCCGTGAGTTGATCATCAGCCTCTATAATAGTACATCTCCGACAAATCTGCCGATTGCCCGACTCACCTACTGTGCCGACACCGGCCGGCGCGAATACGAATACGTCGAGTACGGTAAATCTGTCCACACCCTACTCGAGTGATATGACGCCGCTCAATATCACAAGACCCGCCCATTACTATGAGTGCGGCGGGTTTGTTTTTTTCTGTCGACCGGTGTATGCTTACCGGCGAAACATACATCGAACATACTTTGTCAAACACTCTAGCCCAGGAAGGTGCATATGTGTAATCGTTGTTGTGCTGCCGGTGTACTGTCCGACGACCAGTACGAGTGTCATAACTGCGGCCATATCGGCCGAACTGATCAGGGTAATCCTGGTCACTGTGTCGAATGTGGTCACGACATGCGCGATCCGGTTGATCGCGCACGATCATCCATGGACAATGGATGAGATACGTTCCGACACCAACAAAAAAAGCGGCTCAGTCTCTGAGTCGCTTTCCTACTTACTACTCCCACTCGACAGTACCGGGCGGTTTTGAGGTGATGTCATAGAGCACCCGATTGACCGCGTGTACTTCATTGGTGATGCGCGCTGATATCCGCGCGAGCATGGCATCCGAGAAACGAGTCCAGTCCGCCGTCATGAAATCAACTGTACTCACTGCCCGCATGATGATCGGATAGCCATAGGTACGGCTATCTCCCTGGACACCCACAGACTTGATGGTTGGTAGTACGGCGAAGTATTGTTGTGGTCTTTTTTTCAGTGGCAACCGATCAACTTCTTCGCGGACGATCGCATCGGCCTGACGGAGGATGTCGAGTTTGCCTTTGGTAATCTCACCAATAATTCTGACTGCGAGCCCAGGACCGGGAAACGGCTGCCGCTCCACCACGCTGGCGGGCAATCCCAGGACTCGACCGACGCGTCGGACTTCGTCTTTGTACAATTCTCGAAATGGTTCAATCAATGTGAAGCCAAACTTCTTCGGCAGACCACCGACATTGTGATGGGATTTAATGACGGCGGCAGTCTTGCCCACGCTCACCCCGGAGGTAATCGCGTCAGTATAGAGTGTGCCCTGGACGAGCCACTCCACATTTTTGCCAAGCTTCTTCGCTTCCCGCTCGAAGATGCGGATGAAGAGCTCGCCAATAATTTTTCGTTTCTGCTCAGGGTCTATGACGCCGTTCAGTTTCCGGAGAAATTCCGCCTCGGCTCGGATAACTTTCAGATTGACTTTTTGGTACGAGCGAAATGTTTTCTCCACTTGCTGGACTTCTCCCTGCCGAAGAAGTCCGGTATCGACGAAGATACAGGTTAGTTGCTTGCCGACCGCCTGATGAACCAGGGTAGCCGCAACTGATGAATCAACGCCACCAGACAAAGCGCACACGACTCGATCCATACCTACTTCCTTTCGGATTGAGGTGATTTTTTGCTGGACAAATTTCTTCATTGACCAGGACTTTTTTGCCTTGGTAGCTTTTACAAAGTTTTCGAGCATCCGCATCCCAGATTTCGTATGGGACACTTCGGGATGAAACTGTAAACCATAGATGTGCTTCCGAGTATTGGCAATGGCGACGTGCGGACAGTTATCTGACGAGGCGAGACTGACAAACCCCCGCGGTAGTTTCGCGACATAGTCACCATGGGACATCCAGGTATGCTGGGTTTTCGTCAGTCCGCTAAACAGCGTGCCTGCCCGCTTAATCCGGATATCAGCTGGACCGTACTCCCGCTTCGTTCCCCGGGCGACGCGGCCACCCAGCTGATGGGCCATCAGCTGCAGGCCATAGCAAATCCCCAGCACCGGAATGCCGAGATCATACACCTGTTTGTTTACTGTGAGTGCTGAGGAGCCGGATAAATTGCGGGGGCCGCCGGACAGGACGATACCCTTGGCCTGCTGTAGTTTTGATAATGGGAAAGTATAGGGCACCAGTTCTGCATAGACCCCAAGCTCGCGGATCCGCCGCACAATCAAGTGTGAGTATTGCGACCCGAAATCAAGAACGTAGATGGTATCCCTCATACTGTATCTTTCACAAATGACGCCTCAAATGCCCACTGCGTGCATTGGTCAATCTGACGCTGGGTCAGGATCTTGTTTTTCTTCAGGAGCTCCTGCTCCTGCTGGATATTAGTTCGGTACATTTCTGGACCATCAGTATTGATCGTAAACTTGATGTTGTATTTCAAATATTTTTTCACGATGGATCGAAGATCATTGATATTACGCACCACCGAATTCTTGAGGTTTGAAGTGGGGCACATTTCGAGAGTGATGTCATTTTCAACTACCTGCTGCATGAGCTTTGGATCCTTCGTACAGAGAAATCCGTGACCGATCCGATCCGGTTTGATCTTGTTGACGACATAGCGCATCTCGGGAATGTTCCCCTCTTCACCAGTATGGATCGTTACCCCGAGGCCAGCTGTACGCGCTTGTTTGAAGAGCGGGGCGTGCTTTTTCATGGAGAATGATTTGCGCTGTGGCCCTGCCACGTCGATACCCACGATACCAAATTTCTGGTACTTAATCGCTTTCTGGAGAATAATCTTATTCTGCTTGAGCGTCAGCATCCGATCCATCATCAGGATGAGGCCAGCTTTCACCTGCGGGTACTCGAGCTGCGCCTGCTGCATGCCCCAGATAGCGGACATGATCATATGATCGAGATCTTTCTCACCGCCACGATTACGGAACATCGGATTGAATCGAAGTTCGTGCAGGACAATATTACTGGCACGATAGCCACCACCGATGACGCTCCGGACAGACTCCCGCAGTGGCTCCGGTGATGACTGGATCAGCTCCGTCCAGTGGAAGAAATCATAGTGCATCCGGTTGAGGTTGGGATTTTTTTCATCCTCATCCATCGTGATCATTGCTTCGAAATCCCAGTAGTCTTTGCTCGGCAGTTTGACGCCCCGCTGATGCGCGATCGACCACAGCATGGGCGGTGCTACGGATGAACCGAGGTGAGCATGCAATTCAACGCGCGGTTTCGTATGATTCCGTTTCATATTAATAATTCGGAGCTTTCTTGCTAATAGTTATTGAGTGTGGATGCGACTCTTTCAGGCTGGCATGTGATATCTGGATAAATCGCGCTTGCCGCGGCATATCCGCAATAGTCATCGCCCCGATATAGCCCATGCCACTCTTCAGCCCGCCCACCATATGCCAGATGACGTCCTCGACCGGGCCTTTGTATGGTGTCACTGCCTCTACGCCCTCAGGGACATACTTGGTTTTGCCTTTTTGGAAATAGCGATCACTGGATTTGCCGCCCTTCATCGCGCCCAGACTGCCCATACCGCGATACTGTTTGTATTTCTTACCGCCGATAGTAATGACTGAGCCGGGGGTTTCGGCGGTACCGGACAGCATGGAGCCGAGCATCACGGACGAAGCACCCGCGGCCAGAGCTTTCACGATGTCGCCGGAGTATTTGATGCCACCGTCGGCTATCACGGGCACCTTTTTCTGCTTTGCTACTTTTACTACATCCATGATGGCCGTGAGCTGTGGGACACCAATACCAGCCACGATGCGGGTCGTACAAATAGCGCCAGGGCCGATGCCCACCTTCAGCCCGTCAGCGATCGGCAGCAATGCTTTGGCTGCTTCGGCCGTACCGATGTTTCCCATCACCAGAGGTGTCCTGATGGCTTTTTTGATTTTTCGTGCGCTGGCCATGATCCGCGTGTGATGGGCGTGCGCGCAGTCGACGAAGATAACGGTCGCCCCGGCTTTGTCTAGCGCTGTCGCGCGCTCAATATCATGTGGTCCGACTGCCGCGCCGACTTGGACCTTCGCTTTCTTCGCTTCTCGGACCCACTTCACCTGTTGTTCGATAGTACAGTTGCGATGCAGGACGGCCATGCCCCCGAGTTTCCCGAGCGTGATAGCCATCTTCGCTTCACTCACCGTATCCATCGCGGCTGAGAGGATCGGTACGTCCAAAAAAACCGTCTGAGTGAGACGGGTCTTGAGATTAATCCGATCACGATCCACCCCGGATTTACGTGGCTCCAGGAGCACGTCATCAAAGGTAATGCCTTGTCGGATCGCGGGAGTAGCCATGCGGCTAATAATCTATGTTGTTAAAAATGTTGGAAACAGTATACCACGCGTACGAGGATACGTCTACTCTACTATAAAAAGCCCCGACCTGGCAAGCCAGATCGGGGTAGTGTGTATTCCTCCTAGAGAAGTACTGATGTGGTTATTGACGGACGATCAGGTGTGCCCGGTCCGGACCAGTGCTGATGTACCCGTAGTGGCAACCGGCAATCTCCTCGAACGTCTCGATGTACTGGCGGGCGTTGGCTGGCAGTTTCGCGAAATCGGTCTCGCCGGTGAAATCGTCATCCCACCCCGGCAGTACGGTGTATTCAGGACGAATCTGATCCCACACTTTCGGCGAGAACGGCATCTGATTCGGGCTGACTGCTGACTGACCGAGTCGATACCCGGTCACCAGCTTCACGGTTTCCAATCCCGTCAGATAGTCGAGTTTTGTCAGCGCCATCGTGTCAGGTGCATTCACCTGGCAGAAATAGTTGGTGAAAACCGGGTCGCCCCAGCCGAGTCGACGCGGACGGCCCGACGTGGCGCCGTACTCATTGCCGACCACCCGCAGGTACTGACCAATCTCCTGGTCACTTGCCCGGCTGGCATTGATCTTCTCACGCATCTCGGCAATCCACGCCGTGCGCTGATCCTTCGGGATGCGCTTTTCCTTGTCCGTGATGGCATAGTCGCCGAGTTCACTCGGGAACGGGCCGTTGCCGACCCGGTGAGTGATCGCCGTATCGACGCCAATCTTGTAGCCGACTGCTTCGATGGGCAATCCGGAACCGACGGTGATACCGCCAAACGTACAGAGCCCCTGGGTATTATTGCCCCAGGTGCCCCAGTACGGATCGAGCCACATACCCTGGGCACCTTCCCAGAGGATGCGCTTATTCTGATTGCTCCAGGCATCGAACAGATACTGACGGACATCACGGACGTAGGGTCGCATCCGTCCGGCAATCGCCGTCAGGTACTCGGTCATTTCATCCGGAGTGTAGATGTGATCGTAATCGACCTCGCCTGCTTCGTGAGATGTAGCGACGGCCGCCTGCACGTCGGGCAACTGAAATATGCCCTCAAACGAGCGGTAGAAAACCCCCAGCCACCGGCGCAGTTCATCGTCGTCAAAAATCATCGACATATGCGGATCCAATCGCAGGCCGATTGAGCCAGCGATCGCGCACATGCCGCGGCCCGTCGTGTAGGCCTTGTTGACGCCTTTGCGATTTTCGAAGTACCACTCGAGAATCCGGTGCCACGGCATACTGAGAAACGCTCCGGTATCCACAAACAGACCCTTGAGATCGCCTCCCCGGGAGGCAAATTCATCGACCTCTTTGATCAGCTGGTACGGATCCACTCGGACGCCCTTGGTCAGGACGCAGATCTTACCAGCTGCCGCCCCGCTCGGGAGCAAATGGCCGACAAACTTGAAATCGCCGACCGTGATCGTATGGCCGGCGTTAGCACCACCCTCATAGCGTGCGACAATCTCAGAATCTTCGGCACACGAGTCAACGATTTTTCCCTTTCCCTCATCGCCAACCTTTGCGCCAATCACGGCCTTGTTCTGTTTCTTCATGCTATCCTCCAATTCAGGATTATGGGTTTGGGTATTGTCAATGTCAAAAAACCACCCCTACCTTAGGGCAGAATGCGTCACTTGTCAATCGAATATAGCCAGCCTAGTCGATCCGCTGGCAGCCCACACAGGTAAACTCCCCCACTCGTGTCCGCTGGAGAGCAGCAATATATCCACCGGTCCCGAGCGCGGCGCCAATATCGCGGGCGAGCGAGCGAATGTACACGCCAGATTCACATACGACTGAGATGGCTAGCTCGGGATAGCGATAGCCAGTAATGCTAATTGATTTGATCGTGACCGTCCGCGTCCCGAGATTCATCCGTTCTCCAGCTCGCGCCCGTTCGTGAGCCCGTTTACCATGATAATGAACAGCGCTATGCTGCGGCGGAGCTTGCTGGATAGTACCGACGAACTGCGGGAGGATGCGCTCAATCTCCTGCTGCGTCGGCGGCTGGGTCACTGACTGAGGCGTGATCTCTCCCTCCGCGTCATCAGTCGTACTGGTCGCCCCGAGTCTGATAATGGCATGGTATTCCTTCTCCTGCTGCTGGTACTCAGCAAGTCGCCGGGTAGCCTCCCGGCCGATACCCACCACTAATACGCCCGAGGCCAGTGGGTCCAGCGTGCCGGCATGTCCGATGCGCCGCTCGCCGGTCTGGCGGCGGAGTTTGTCGATCACATCGTGCGACGTCATGCCGGATGGTTTGTAGATCGGGATGATCCCTTTGGAAATTGACTCGGTCATAGGTATTGCCTAGAATATATCATATGCCTGACCAGCGCAATACAACCCTCCCGACCCTGATCGCCTCCGACTGGCATCTCGGGGGGCCTGACGCACAACCAAAACGCATTTTGGATACGCTCAAACGTGTGCCCTGCAGTCGCTTCATGATGCTCGGCGATATGTATAACGACCCCTCCAGCCATCGCCTGCCCGCGGATGTCCGGGCGCTCGAGGAATTCATAAAAAATATTTCCGTTCCGAAAATATTTATCGAGGGTAATCATGACTTCCAGCACCTCAATTCATACATCCCCGACTTAGGGTTTACCCTCTACCCGCAAGACACGTACTATGCATGGGAACTTAATGGCCATCGCCATATTGCTATCCATGGACTCCAATTTGATGGGTGGGTCTTCCGCTATCCCTGGCTGACTCGTACTGCCGATCGATTCATTAATCATTTCAAGGAATGGTTCCCGCGTCTCGGGCACTATTTCGACCAGAAAGCGCGCGAACGCCCCCACAAAGTCCCCCGGATGATCCGTGGCGCGGTTGCTTTTGCCAAAAAACATGGCGCCGACCGAATCTACATCGGACACCACCACGCTCATACCTCGATTGAACGAGTAGACGGGATCGAAGTGATTAATGTCGGCTGCATGACCAATAAACCTCACGAGCAGTTCTCCTATACGCTCGAGAACCCCGACGGCCGGGTAGAATTTGTGAACGAACCAAATCCAGCATAAAAAAGCTGCCACCATCCACGCGGGATAATGGCAGCGTCCTCACATCTAACCGCAGGTGCGGCTAGTTTTCTTCGAGATCGAGGCGTGTCAGAGGTGTCGACGAAGTCGGCGGATCGCAACATAAAAACTGTGCAGCTTCGTTTGGACTGAGCGTCCCTACTTCCTCAACGGTAACGGTCTTCAAGTCTCGGGTTTCTTCCATGATGTCCTCCGGACGATTAGAATGGTGCTATTTGGTTTGGTTCTATCTCCACCGTGCCATAGAAAAATTAGGGTGTCAATGCCTTTTAGAAATGTATTTCTAACGGATTAATAACAAAACGCCCCTATGTGGGGGGTATAGCTGCAGGATACGGGCAATGATGAGATCGTCGCCCTTCTCATCCCCAATCCTGCGGGACCTGGATTCGAACCAGGATTACATGATTCAGAGTCATGCGTCCTACCATTAGACGATCCCGCAGGATTGGGGAAGAAATATGGTTTGTAATGAAGAAAAGATATTCGCCAGGCAGAGCCTGGTCCGGCTCCGCCGGAAACCAGGATTACATGATTCAGAGTCATGCGTCCTACCATTAGACGATCCCGCAGGTCTCAGGGCGAATATATACTATCATAACTGGGTTAGCTTTTGCAGTACATGATTCGGAAGTCTCGAGTCCTACCATTAGAACCTGCCCTGAGCGAAGTCGTAGGGCGATCCCGCAATGGTAATATCTGCACATGCTATCAAAGCGCCGTGCCAGTGTCAAGGATGTTAGTTTTCTTCGGCAATGATTTCACCACCAAAGACGTCGACCGCCCGCTGGACAGTCGCGTGTACCGGTGGTGTCGGCTCAGCGGGGCGGATCTCATCGAAAGCGCTCGGCTCAATCACCGTCGTCCCGACGCCGAGCTGGAGCCCAAACTGATCATTTAGGATATCCTGAATCGTCGCCCGCACTGTCGGCTGACCAATGCGTTCAGCATGAAACGCGTGCTGGAACGCAATAATTAAGCGCCCGTCCTCAATCGAGTAAGGAGCGGCTACTTTTAGTGACATACCGACCGACCGCTGCTGCTCTGAGATAGCATCAAGTATATTCGGCCACTGTTTCCGGATTTGCTCGAGACTGGCGGTGGCTTTAGTTTTTGACTTCTTGGTCGCGGGTTTAGCGGGCGTGACTGGTTTCTCGGGCTTCGGAGTAGCCGCCGGTTCCAGCGTACCGGAAGATGCTGAGGCGGTAGACGGCTGCTGCGCCGCAGGCGCTGGTGTTGATGGAGTCGCGGGTGGCATAACTCCATCGGACTCATCATCCGTCGTCAATGAAACGATGGCTAGCTCGAGTGGGAGCTGGGGTATCTGCGCAAACCGGAGCTCTTTCTCCGCGGCAACGAATGTTTCGATCATAGTGACGAGCTGCGCCGGTGATATCTGCTGCATCATCGCTTCGAAACTGTTGCGCATATCATCATCAAACCCGTACGCCTCAAGCTCATCCTGCAGACCATGGGCTCGATACAGGAGAGCCACCCGAAGGAATTCGATAACCTCACGAGCGAAGTCCTGGAGCTGGACACCGTCCTGCATGAGTTGATTTATGAGAGTAATGCCCTCCCCGGTCTGCCGGTTAATAATGCTGGCTACCAGGGCAACTACTGACTGCGTGTTACTCTGCGGAAGAACGAGGGCGGCCTGCTCGGCGGTAATTTCCTTATCATCGAGAGTCAGGATCTGCCCGAGGAGTACCTCGGCATCACGCACTGAGCCATCGGCCCGTCGCGCAATGGTCCGGAGCACGTCGATATCGACCTTCATCTTTTCGGCACTGACGATGTACTCCAGTCGCTCGAGTAGTTTCGGTACGGGTACCCGTTTGAAATCAAACCGTTGGCAGCGGGAAATAATAGTTTCTGGGACGCGGTGAATCTCGGTCGTGGCGAGAATAAAGATGACGTGCCCCGGTGGTTCTTCGAGCGTCTTCAGGAGCGCGTTAAACGCGCTGGGCGATAGCATATGTACCTCATCGATGATAAACACCTTGTACGGTAACCGCTGTGGCGTAAACCGAGCATTCTCTATAATATTTTCCCGGACATTATCCACGCCCGTATGTGAGGCTGCATCAATCTCGATCACATCAATAGACTTGCCTGAGATGATCTCCTCAGCTACGCGCTGCCGCTCATCCCCGTGCAGCGACTGGGTATTGACCGCTTGAGCAAGCAACCGGGCGGTAGTGGTCTTGCCGACACCCCGTGGACCAGAAAAAAGGTACGCGTGCGCGACCCGATTATGCTTGAGCTCATTTTGGAGCGTGTGGATTATCGGTTCCTGGCCGACGAGCTCATCAAATGATGAGGGCCGGTAGGTCCGATACAGGGCTTGGGACATATACAAAAGCGGCGAAATCGATATAAAACGATGCGCATGTATTGTATCTCAAGTCGGACGGCCTGGCAACTAGCCGAGGTCTTCGATGTCCTCGACGACCTCAGTCGCTGGGGCTTCGGCGGTGGTTGGCGCGGCCATGTCAGCCTCGGTCGGACGAGGTTCGCCCGCTTTGATGATATTTTCGACGGCCCCCCAGTCACTGGCCTGGTCTTTCGGTACCAGGAGCACTACTTCATCACCCTGTTCGCCCTTGAAATACGTCACGCTTGCGAGGAGTACCTTGTATGAGGCATCACCCACAATGACGCGGTATTCATCGGTGGTCTCATCTTTCGCGAGGATGCCGACCACACGCTGGCGGTCGACCGGACCGATCTGTTTGTACATAAACGTCCCATCACCGGTAATGGTGAGTTTCAGTGTATCACCGACGACGAGTTTTGACTTCGAGGCGTAGTTGGCGGGCACGCTGTATTGTTTCCCATCTGGCCCTACCATGTTTTGCCCATCGAAGATACCCTCGATGATTTTCTCATCGGCGTTTGATGACATGCTCCCGACGGCTTGCGCCTTCGAGGAAAGCTCACTGATGCTATCATCGTCACCAGCGACCTGTGCCAAAAGCTGCCGCGCACTCTCGAGTGAGACATGGGCGGCTTCCACCAGTTTTTTGACTTGTTGGAGTTTATTTTGTTTTGCGGCCATATGTGTGTTTCGCGTGGGTAAAAACCCTTTGTTTTGCGGTTGATTATTGTTTTTATGCAGCGGTACCAGTGTACCCTAGATACCGCGCTCAGTCAATATATACGAGACTACTCACGACACCTCATACATATAGATCGGAATTCGCTGATCACTTGGTTTGTTCACTGTCGTCGGCACCCACTCGGGAATAGCAAAACTATAGGAAATAACTTTAGTTCCTGGTTTCAGCTCCCGTTTAAATTTTGGTCCCAGTTTGGCCATGGCTTTCGGCGTCAAGAAACAAAAAATAACCGTGGCCTGTCCGAGGTCGCGCTGGTAGAAATCAGCAAAGCGAATTTCAACTTGCCGAGATAGGCCGAGCAGGAGAATGTTGAGCCGCGACCAGAGATACGGTAAGAAAGATACCTCATACCCACAAAACGTAGCCGTAGAATTATGCGCCATGCCAATCAAGACACGCCCATCTCCCGACCCTAAATCATACACGACATCACTATCGTGAATATCGGCGAGCTGGATAATACGTTTAATATCCTTTTTGAAAACCGGCAGCCACGGCGCAGCCTTCACCCCGGCATACGCCGCCGTGCCGAGAACCACCACGCTACCAACAAATAATGCTGCGGCTGTAATACTGCCAGACATATTATGCGTTGCGCTCACCGACCATTGGTCCTTGCGTCGCCGCCGGAGTCCCGAGTTTAGATTTATCTGCAATCTCACTCTCGACCTGCACTCGATCTCGACCATACTTCATGCGAGAGAGTTCTATCAGTTGCTGCGCTCGCGCGGGGTCTCCCGGCTGCGGCGGATACGTCTGCATGGTAAATGGCTTGGATGCGGTGTTATTAATGAGGAGTTTCACCAGGGCAGTATACATATCGACATTGATGATGTCGTATTCATTGAAGACCGGGTCAAACTCCTTCGCAAACGTCTCCGCATCCTCGACGCCCACCCGAAACATCACGACCGTCCCGGCATTACCAAAGACCGCATCCCGAATCCGGGTATCGTTATTCTCGCGGACCAGCTGACTGATGTACTGATGTGCCATGGTGAGATTGAGGCGGTATTTCCGTGCTTCGGAGAGGATTGTCGCGATACTATCCGTCACAAAATTTTGGAATTCATCAATATAGAGATAAAAATCACTACGCTGCTCCTCAGGGAGACTCACTCGCTTCATCGCGGCCATCTGAAGTTTCGAGACGATGATGAGGCCGAGGAGACTGCTGTTCACTTCCCCGGTCGTGCCCTTGGCGAGATTGATCAGGAGTATCTTTTTATTATTCATCACATCATCGAAGTTAAACCCCGACTTCGGCTGACCAATGATATTGCGCATCATCGCATTCTCCACAAACCGTCCTACTTTCGAAATGATGTAGCCGAGCATCTCTGATTTATGAAAGTCTGACGTCTTCGCCATTTCCTTTTCCCAGAATGCCCGAACTACCGGGTCTTTTACCTTCGTCAGTTTATATTTCTGGAAGGCTGGATCAGTAAACATCCGGGGGATCTCAGCCAGCGTCCCCGGACTCTCAGTATCCTCCATCAGGGTCAGCATGACATTCCGCATATTATGCTCAAACATTGGACCGATCATTTCCGGCGGGAAGAGCTTTTCAAAGATTGCGATCATTTCCTGCACTGCGAAATCTTTTTCCTCTGGCGTCTTCGCTTCGAGCATATTGAGGCCCAGAGGCCGTTCCATATCCGAGGGATTGAAATATATTACGTCATCAGCGCGCTCCTTCGGGATGTGCTCCATGACCGTGCTGACGAGATCACCATGCGGATCGACGACCCCCACCCCTTTGCCATTCTGGATATCCTGAATAATCATATTTGAAAGGAGTACTGATTTCCCAACGCCCGACTTACCGATGACATACACATGGCGGCGGCGGTCGCTGTCTCCGATGCGGACCTGGACATCCTGTCCCCGAAACGGACTGTGGCCGAGGATGAGCCCCTCGGTCGGCATGTTCACTGGCGCAGGAGCTTTGCGCGAGGAGAGCCAGCGGATATTTGGTGTCTCCGTGATAGGTAATGGGAAATGATAGACGCTGGCCATTTCTTCAGCATTGAGAAGCATCGAATGTTTTTCATTGAACCGGCGATATATATAGTCGTTAACAATCAAATCGGTATTGCGTCGATCACGACGCGAAAAGCCGTTGCCATACTCATACATATTATACTGGCTAAAGGCATCCACTATATTTGTCAGATGGGCCTGGGCCCGCTCCCGACTCTGGGCAGACACGATGATGCGGATATTGACATCCATACCAGCTTTGGAGGTTTTCTCCTCAATACTCTTCGCGATTTCTTCGTCGCGAGCCGAGGGGGTATGGGCTTTGGCAAATTCGGTTTCCGATTCTTTCTTTGGGAAAAAAGTTCGGAATACCTCCATGAGTAGGGCGCGTGCACCACTATAGCCGATAGCCTCTTTGAGTGATTTGCCGTTATGGAGATCGCGGGCGACTCGTGCGCCAAAATCATGCCAGGGCGCCTTTGCCGAGCGGGCGACATACTGAATGATAGCACTCTCACCGACTGGCACCTTGGACAGGACATTCGTGAGTGACTGCAGCGGATCCACCTCAAGCTGGCGGTACGTCCGAATCGGAAAGATATACTCTTTTTTAAATTCAAGAGTAGTAGCGACTACCACACTCGTCGGAGTAAAGACATTGAAATCATCGACCGGATCTATATTTGCTCGCGGGTATTGTGCATGAATTTGCTGCTCCATGTATTCGCGCAGGTACCGCGGCACCGCGACATAAAACGAAATCAATCCCTGAGTCGCAACTATCTCGAGAGCGAAATGGTCATTGCGGCCAGCTACTGCCGCCCCCATCCCCCGCTGGGCACGCATCCCCCCGAGTACCGAAAACCATGCTTCGGCTTCATTGAGCATATCCTGGATCCCCTGGACCGTATGCATCTGCTCACTGTCCTCTCCCATTTCTGACTCTTTTGGCACGGTGACGAGGAGCAATACTTTTTGCAAGGCATGCGGAAGTGACTTTTCACTCCGGAGACGCTTCTTGATAATGAAAAAAGCGGCCACCACCGTAATGATGATAGAGACACCGATGAGTACTATGGGAAAGGCGGCACTCTCGAGCGGATGCGCGAGTGCGTCTTTGAGCTGTGAAAAAATGTTGAGCTGCGGCGTCATGCCAGGGGCTCGGTGGTTATTGTTTTGGCTGCTGCTGTTCTCGCCAATTCAGGAGGCGGTCAGTTTTAATCTTCGCTTCCTGCTCGAGAAAAAATTTATTGACTCCCGGAATCATCTGTAGCCACTCCTTAATCAGGTTGAGAATTTCGCGAACCTTCACTTTTGTTTCCTGGAGCAAAGTCTTTACTTCTCTGGCGGTTTCTTCCCCTTTTTGCTGAAATGCCATCTGTTGCTGCGGCGTCATGCCAGCGAATATTTCCTCAAGATGCTCAGACAACACATTCTCAATCTCGATTAAGATTGAATCCTTGGCTACCGGTGCTGGGGCAGCTGGCTGATTCTGGATGGCCGGTGGCGCTGCCTGTCGACGGGATTGTTCATCCTCAGTCCGCTGTTCCTCTGTCTGTTCTGGCTGTGTCTCGGGGCGGCGCTCCACTTCGCGCTGCTGCTCAGGTGGTTGCGGCACTTCAGGGGTGGGGCGTGCATCAGGTGACTTTTCAAAATCAAAAATATCTTCCACTTCAGGGGACGCTTTCTGTTCTGACTGATTTTTGTTTACTTCGACCATTAATAACAGGTGATGGTTTTTTAAGCTATTCATATTATATCATTTTTTCTATAAAAAATCAATCCCTCACTTTAAACTAATAAGGTGAGGAATTGCCCTGAGCTTGCCGAAGGGCCTCATATCCTATTCAACTACAGACTAAATAGAGCCAATCTTAGCCAAGAGTTATTGCCCCAGATATGCACATCTCGCCCCTTGACACAGGTGCCATACCATGATAGTATGTCCCGTTACGCTTGTTTAGGAGAGAAAGAAACAATTCATAGATCTAGGAGGTCTGCAATGCGTTCACTGAACATCGCCGCTCTTTTGATTGCCACCGTTGCGGTTGCGCTGGGCACCACTGGCTGCGACCTGAAACGGATTGTCGGTTCGTCCCCCTACGCCGATGGGAACTATGTTCTCCTCGAGTCGAAGGGTGAGGTGTACGACAACAACGCCTTCATCGACCTGAACGAAGCCCCGCAAAATGGCTACATGCAAATCAAGGGGTTTGTCCATGTCGAGGGTGGGTATACGCTGGTGACAGCTCAAATCAAGATCGGCGGACAGTCGTGGCAGAACTTCCCGAACATCGAAGGGAAGTTCAAACCCTACATCGACTATTCGAACAACCACTCGGATAGCGAGGTCGACGTCCAGATCCGGTTCCGGTTTGGATATAGGGACCAGTACAACGCCGCCCACACCACCGACTTCTACTACGCCAACTACCGGCTGTGGCACAATCCCTACCATCTGGAATAGATGGTACGAACAGTCGTTGGAGCGTGGCAGCGCACAACCATTTGGCGCACGTATGATACAACTCAGCGTGCGCCTCTTTTTTATCCCTTGAAAAATACAGAAAAATGTGTTACACTATAGATAATCCAACATAAAAATCATCCATGACGGAACTTTCACCCGCTTCAACCTCTCTCCTTCTCATCCTCGTCGTTCTCGGCGTGGTTATCTTTTGGTTATATCGGATGAACCTGAAAGCCAGATCAAACTTCGGCGTACTGAAACTCTATGCCAAGGATTTAACCGCTCTGGCTCAGCAAAAAAAACTTGACCCGGTGATCGGCCGCGAGCATGAAATTGAACGCGTTATCCAGATCCTCTCCCGCCGGACGAAGAACAACCCCGTGCTCATCGGCAAATCCGGCGTCGGCAAGACGGCCATCGTGGAGGGCCTTGCACAAAAGGTAGCCGACGGTAGCGTCACGTCGGCGCTCGAAAATAAAAAAGTATTACAGCTGGATCTGAGCGGTCTCGTCGCCGGCACCAAATACCGCGGTGAGTTTGAAAAACGATTGAAGTCACTCGTCGATGAAATTATTGCCGCGAAGCGATCAATTATTTTATTTATTGATGAGATTCATAGCCTCGCTGAGGCTGGAGAAGCGACCGGTGCGATTAACGCGGCAGACATCCTGAAACCGGCCCTCTCCCGCGGAGACCTCCAAATGATCGGCGCGACCACTCCCGAGGAATACAAAACCTATGTCGAACATGACCAAACCCTCGAGCGTCGTTTCCAGCCAGTGAGTATCGAGGAGGTGTCGAAAGAGCAAACCCTCGCCATCCTCAAAGGAATCCGTCCTCAGTACGAAGAGCACCACCAGCTGAAGATCACTGACGCCGCCCTGGAGCGAGCCATCACTCTCGCGGACGAGCATGTCCATGATCGATTTTTTCCTGACAAAGCGATTGATCTCATGGATGAGGCGGCTGCCCTCGTGAAATTACGCAGTATTAAGGATGGTAATGCGCATCTCCAAGTCGAACCGCAAGACATCGAAACCATCCTCAATGAGTGGAAAGAAGAAGGGATCGAAGCATCATAAGTAATCACGCGAGCAGATGTCAGGTCTCCTCCTGGTCATCATCGGGTCAATCATCTACCCGTTCATAGACGTATTTAAGAAGAAGGCCACCGCCCACTACAGTGTGGGGGTTATTTTTTGGTTAGTGGCGCTCTGTGAAGTGCCCTTCTATATCGTACTCATCCTCTGGCTGGGGATCCCGGAGATAGACGCGAGCTTTTGGTGGATTGTCGGCATCAATACACCGATCCTGATTATTACCAATGTCCTCCTGATCAAAGACGAAAAGATCGCGCCGCTTTCGACCACACTCCCCCTGCTTTCCTTTACCCCCGTCTTCCTCATCTTCACGTCATATTTTTTCCTCGGCGAATTACCGAATGCCTACGGCGTCATCGGCATCTTCCTCGTGGTACTCGGCGCTATCCTGCTGAAGGGCGAAGATCTACGGAACGGCCTGCGAAGCCGGATGCGTCACATCTTCTCGCAGCGCTCGAGTCTCTATATCCTCGTCATTGCGTTTCTCTGGAGCTTCAGCGCGAATTTCGTAAAGATCGCGGCCGAGGCGAGCTCGGCGTGGTTTTACCTCGCTGTCACGGTGGCCCTGGAGGCGCTCTTCATGACTGTTTGGATGGCCTTCCGTCATGGCAAACGCACTGTCGGAAAAATCAAAGGACATATCCCTCTCCTAGTCGGGGCGGCAGTGTTCTCTGTCGCGGCGGATGTTATCTTTTTGATAGGGCTTGAGCATACGTTTGTCTCCTACGCTATCGCCATCAAGCGCGGCCTCCTCATCGTCGGCAGTATCGCACTCGGCGCAGCATTCTTCCGTGAACGCAATATCCGATACCGAATCGGTGGGGCACTGGTGATGGCCATCGGCCTTCTCTTCATCCTCGTCTTTGGCGCGAGCTAGACGCCGTTGACAGTACCCCAGCGGCATGGTACGATTGCGGCGGAAATTTTCTCTATACATAATACATACCGTCCTTTGTGTACTCACCCTAAACCCTTCACCTCTGTCCGGGAGGCCTTTTATGGCTGAACCAAAAAAGGTGAATAACGGCAATGTGTTTGACACACAGGCTGATGGATCGGTCATCTCAAAATTGGTCGGCACATTTACACCCAGCGTAACCATCGGGGAGTATGTCCGTATTAATGACATGCTCGGCACCGTCTCCACGCTCGGAACGGATCATGAGGTGTTTGCTGAAATAGCCGGC
This sequence comes from Patescibacteria group bacterium, assembly GCA_034678405.1. Classification (GTDB taxonomy): domain Bacteria; phylum Patescibacteriota; class Patescibacteriia; order UBA10025; family JAHIVO01; genus JAXDBW01. The sequence goes on from JAXDBW010000042.1 coordinate 23,631, forward strand.
TATATCACAGTAGTGGGGGTATCTGATGATCATCCGATTGAATTCGGCCAAATACTCATCGTGATCACTCCGAGCGATACGCCGCCACCTCCGACGAACAGCCGTGTCAAAAAAACAGAACCCTAAGACCGTTATTCATACCATAGACACGGGATGTAGCAGCAGCTACATCCCGTCTTTTTTCGTTGCGAAAGCGTAGAAAACCAGCTACAATACAGCTACTATGCTGTCACTATTTAATACACTCCACCGGACAAAAGAACCGTTTACCCCCCTGTCGGATAATCACGTCGGGCTCTATACCTGTGGCCCGACAGTCTATAACTATGCCCATATCGGCAACCTCCGGACGTACCTCTTCGAGGACATTCTGAAACGTGTCCTGCGCGCTGACGGCTATGATGTCACGCACGTCATGAACATAACTGATGTCGGTCATCTGACGGATGATGCTGATCGCGGAGAGGACAAGATGGAGAAAAGCGCGGCAAAAGAAGGTAAAACTGTCTGGGACGTCGCGGAGCATTATACCCAGGCATTCAAAAAAAACATGCATGAACTCAATATCTCTGAGCCAGACATCTGGGCGAAAGCCACCGACCATATCCAGGAGCAGATCGACTGGATCAGGCGACTTGAGCAAAAGGGCTTCACGTACCAGACGAGTGATGGCGTGTATTTCGATACCAGCAAGCTCAATGACTATGGTAAGCTCTCCGGTCAAAATCGCGCCGAGCTCTCCGAGGGTATCCGCGTCGAGAAAAACGACGAAAAGAAAAACCCGACTGACTTCGCGCTCTGGAAATTCTCACCGCAAGACGTGAAACGCCAAATGGAATGGAACTCGCCCTGGGGCATTGGGTTCCCCGGCTGGCACCTCGAGTGCTCAGTCATGGCGAGTAAATATCTCGGGGAGCAGTTTGACATCCACTGCGGTGGGATTGACCACATCCCCATCCACCATACCAATGAGATTGCTCAGACTGAAGCGGTCACGGGCAAGGACTTCGTGAAGTATTGGCTGCATGGCGAATTCCTGGTCCTGAAAGATGAAGACCCACTCTCGGGGATCAAACTAATTAACACAACAATGATCTGCGAAATTTGTGGCCACAATAATTTTTTCCCTGACCAGAAAAAATTCAAATTTAAAAATAAAGACGGTTACAAGTTTATCTACGCAGAATGTGAGAAATGTCATGCGGAAATGAGCTTTGGAGTTAGAAAAATGGCAAAGTCCGCAGGGAACTTCATCACTCTCGAGACCCTGAAGAGCAAAGGCTATGACCCACTTGCCTACCGCTTCTTTAATCTCGGTACGCACTATCGCAAACCGCTCACCTTCACCTGGGAAGCGATCGAGTCGGCTCAGCACGCCTATGACAATGTCATGGCTATCGCAGCAGACCTCGGCGAGCCGAAGATTGGCTGTGCTGAATTTGAGGAGAAATTTATGCACGCACTGAATGATGATCTGAATACGCCGCAAGCGCTAGCAGTCATGTGGGACCTACTAAAATCCGACTACCCGCCTGCTGCCAAAAAAGCCTCACTACTGAAATTTGATGAAATCCTCGGCCTGGACCTGGCCAGCGCCAAACCAATCGATGTGCCTGCTGCCATACGCGAGTTAGTCTCGAAGCGTGAGCAGCTCCGCACCGACAAACAATACGACGAGGCTGATACACTCCGAGATGAGATTGCTGCCGCAGGATTTATCGTCGAAGACACCCCCGCTGGCTCGGTTCTGAAAAAGTTAAAATCATAAGCCCTCTGTGAGAAATTGGGTCTGGGATTTTCCTGAGCCCATCCTATACTGAGTAAAGCGTTTGATAGCACCTCGCGAATAAAATCCCAGCGTCTCTTTTCCGTTGCTTTTCTGGACGAGCAGAAAAGCAACAAAACGCTTGGTCACTCGAAAAGTAGCGAAGATATTTACGAACAAAAAGGGACAAAAAAACTATGCTCGGTTTCTTCCTCGCTATTACCGCCTCGCTGCTCTTCGCGGCGCGGGACAGCCTCAATAAATACGTCAGTACCAATACTTCGCCCCTCTTCGTCTACTGGGCGGTGGTGTTGTTTTCCTTACCGGTATTTACGGTCGGCGTTCTAATCCAGGGCATCCCGCCGCTCGACAGCGGCATCTTTTGGCTGATGGTGGCTCTGGGGGTGCCATTCTATGTCACCACCAGTGTCCTCCTGATTCGCGCTATGCAAATCTCCCCGCTCTCCCTCACCCTACCCTTCCTCGGGTTCAGCCCAGTATTCCTCCTCTTCACCTCATGGATTATTCTCGGACAGGTGCCCAGCCACTGGGGCATCATCGGTGTGGTCTTGGTGACGCTCGGTGCCTATTTTATCCATTTTCAGGGACGGCGCGCGGGATGGATGGCGCCGCTCCAGGCTATCAGACATGAGCGTGGCTCATGGTATGTCATCATCGTCGCGCTGATCTGGAGCATCACGGCAAATTTTGATAAAATCGCGCTCGATCACTCGACGCCGCTGTCATATCTATTTATATATAGTGTGGTCTCACTCGTAGCGTTGACTATAGCCCTGGCCTGGCGGAGAGAATTGCACAGCGTCAGAACGCTGCGTGTCCATCCTATAGCCCTACCATTGACCGGCCTGATCACCGGCTTTGCGACCCTACTGCAAATGATGGCAATCCAGCTCATCATCGTACCCTATGTCATCACTATCAAGCGGGCCGGCTCTATCCTCGGCGGAATCGCGATTGGTGCTGCGTACTTCCGTGAACCGGGCTTCCGCCGCCGTTTTGGCGCTGGACTGGTGATGCTTGCGGGCGTAGCCTTGATACTCATCTTTGGATAGCGAAACAGCCCTCGCATCTTTACAAACGGCTGTTTTTTTGCTATACTTAAGGAAATAAAACAAAAATCACCATTAATATATAAGGTTTACGAGTATGGAACAACCCCAACTCACCCAAACCATGACCAAACAGGCTGTAGATACCTCGACACGGCTGGTTTTAGGTATTGGCATGATCAGCGCTTTCGCCGTCGGCATCAGTCTGTCCATGGCACTACTCAATATAAATCTCCTTGCTGAGGAGGCGCCAGAAATCATTACACTCAAAAAACCGTTCAAAGTATCGGATATCTGGGATGGGGCGCTGACGACAGATGCACAGTATAATAACAACCTCGTCCTCTATGCTACGGATAGCGTGCATAACCCCGGATACCAGGAACCGCTGGGTAAATTTTTCCTGCATGAATATCAAGATGGATCTGCCTATGCCTCTACCTATCGGCTCGCCATAAGTAATGATGATGCATATATCGCCGGTGGTTCGCATGCATCGATCGCCACAATCCTGACTGGCACGGGAGTGCACACCCTCTGCGTCCCTCCTGCACTGGATGATCCCTACGTGTGGTTTGACGCCAACGGGAATCCATATGATGACTATGATTTGTCAGGTAATGCCCTGACTGACTGTGTCTCCGTCAAAAACCGTGCTTACGCACCTTATATTATCGATTCAGCTACTATCAATCAACCATATGAATCAAATAGCCAGATAGTGGAGCTGAAAAAGGATGGCGCGGTTTTGGCCGCGGTTGTGGATGGACAGGTCGAAACCTATAGCTCCTCAGAAACGCTCCACGGTGGCGCACCCCTATATGTCAGTCTCGAGACGACTGATATCCCCCGGCTGCTACCGAGCCGTACTATCCAAGTGATCTCGGGCGGTATTCAGACGCTCTGTATCCCACCGACCAACATCAGCAATACGCCCACACAGTATTATTTTAATTCCGACGGGTGGCCGTATCGTGACCCACTCCTCACCCAGAGCGTCCGCTGCGTGAAAGCAATCATGTAGTACATACGCGCATGCACGAAACCCCGACTCATCCGAGCCGGGGTTTTTGGTATGTCATAGTAAACTAACCGTAAAATCCCAAACGCTGATACCAATGCGGTGGATAGGTTTCCTGCGGAGGGAGCTGCTGATCAGTGTCATCCGCACTGATAGATATGCGCTCAGCCGGAAAATCAGCATTGACCAGAAATATAAAGGTAGCCGGACCGCGGCCGATATATGTAGCAAACGCAGCGGTGTGGTCGGCATCAGAGGACACATAGCCATAGTAATCCACTCCGGAATAGTGGAGCAGTGGAATGCCCAACCGAAACCCGACTAATGCCGTAAACGGCTGATCAGCCCGCAGTACGATAGTGCGCATCCCTCGCCGGCCGGTCGACCCTGGATAGGTCCATTCACGTGTCTGACTCGAAGCGTCAGTAAATTTCTGTAAGTATGTAAACTTCCGGAGGTGTTCCCGTCCGAGGAAATGCACAAGAGCCAGCAGCAATACACAAATGATGCTGAGAAAAATGATTATCCCCATATACAATAGGGTTCTCTGATTTTTTTAGTCCTCGTCGGCAGTTTCCCGGCGTTTCCGCTTGCGGGCACCGGTTCCTTTCAGGACGAAGAGTGCGACGATCGGGGCAATAATCCAGAATGACTGAGCTGATTCGGTCGCAAATAGCTGTTTGGTTAGCGGGGCGAGCACGTCCTGGACTGTTTCGGCAGGCAAATACGAGAGAATAATACTCACCAGGAGCCCGACATGCATGATACTGAAGAGGAGTACCTGCCACCAGGGGCCAGCCGTATCGGCAGAGCCGATTGACTTCATCAGAGCTGAGCGGGTAATCACCACGAAAAGGAAAATGAAGAGGAAGAGGAACGCCGAAATCTGCACGACGAAGATCTGCCCCAGGAGATTATGTAGCCAATCCTGGACTTGTGGTGAATTGAAGAATGGCGCATGGTCGACGAGCGCGAGCGAGACGTAGATACTGATCAAGATGACGATAATGCGGTCGCGGCCCAGGGATAATCCGTAAAGAAACGCGGCCACAACGAAAAAGAGGATGATAAAAAGATCCCAGGTCGGTCTGGTCCAGTCGATATTTTGCATGAATTGGGCGCTACTCTGCGCGGCGTTTGCCGCTTCTTGAGCGTAGGCCACAGGAATTAATCCCAGCATCCTCCGAAAAATTTTTGGTTTTTAATTCGAACAGTTATGAGTATAGCATAAAAAAGCACTTTTTTCAAGCTATACCTTGTGTGTAACTACTGACTACGACTGATTGAGCTCCTCGAGGAGCTGCTTTTGTTTACGCGAAAGCTTCGTCGGTGTCACCACCTGGACGGTCACGAGATGGTCTCCTCGTCCGCGAGTGCGTAAATGAGGCACCCCTTTTTCTGATAGTTTAAACACTTTGCCTGACTGTGTGCCAGCGGGCACCTTCAGCATGACTTCACCATCCAGGGTTTCCACAGGGATCTTGTCCCCGAGGGCGGCCTGGCTAAATGAGAGCTCGGCAGTCGAGCGAATATCATCGCCGTCTCGGTCAAACTGCGGATCTGGCTGGACTCGGACGGTGATATAGAGATCCCCCGCCTGACTACCCCGCACACCGACTTCGCCTTTGCCCGACAACCGAATTGTTTCGCCGTCGCTGATGCCAGCGGGAATTTTCACTCGGACCGTTTCTTCTTCTTTTACCCGGCCCTCGCCGTTACATTTTGTACATTTCTTCTCGGGCTTCTTCCCCTCCCCATGACAATCCGGACAAATGCTGGCCGTGCGAAACTGGCCGAGAATCGTCTGCTGGACCCGGGCGACTTGGCCCTGTCCCCCGCAGGTCTGGCACGTCTCTATCTTCGTGCCCGGCTCAGCGCCATTTCCGCCACACTTCAAGCAGGCGACGTGGGTATAGAGCGAGATGTCTGTCTCGGCGCCGAAGACCGCCTCGCGAAACGGTAGCTGCATATCCATCTGGATGTCCTGGCCCGACGTCCGGGCACTCCGCCCACCGCTGCGGCGGCCGAAACCGAAAATATCCCCGAAGATATCACCAAAATCACCGAAGTCATACTCAACTCGCTGACCCTGTCCCTGACCACCACCAAATGGTCCTCCCGCGCCACCAGCGGCACGGGCAAAGTCCTCCCAATTAAACCCCTGACCACGGGCACCGGCTTGCTGCTCATAGCCGGGACCAAACTGATCATAGCGCTGCCGGCGCTCAGCATTGCCGAGCACCTGGTAGGCACCGTTAATTTCCTTAAACTTCGCTTCGTCTCCATCCGGTTTGTCCGGGTGGTATTTGTGCGCGAGCTTGCGGTAGGCCTTCTTTATTTCGTCTGCCGAGGCGTCTTTCGCGACACCCAGAATCTCATATAAATCTTTTGACATAGTGTTGGACTATCTCCCTGAACCACGAAGTATACGTATTTTATCCCAGACAGTCAATACCCTCCTATAACGTGACTTTCTCTACCTCGGTCTGGACTTTCGTAATCTTGATGAAATGCAACCATTTCAGTATCTGATAGACGAGGAGACTAAATGCTTTGATCAGTTCGCGATAGACTATGGAAAAAACATTCAAAACAAAAAATAAACTCAAGGCAAGCAACGCCGGAATAAATTTCTGATAGGGCTGCACAAACTGATTTACTTTTTTCGTCACAATCTTCCTGACGACTGTATCCATAGTGTCAGACCCGGCGGCCTGGATATCAAACGTGTTGAGAAATTCCTGACGCCCCTGTGCTACGATTTCGTTGCTGGCCGCATCAAGCCCGGCTTTAATCTGTTCATCCAGAGCTCTGATTTCTGGTGTGACATTGTCTATTTTGTCTACCCCCTGCGACTTGAGCTGATCGATGCGGGTGATATTAGCGATAAATGCATCGAGGCTCAGATCCTTATCATAGCCGTTGCCATAGACATTTTCGAGTGTGAAATTTACGGTGCTCATGCTCGTATCAACTAATCCATTGACAATGCGATCCTCCGCATTGGGCTGATCAATGAAGTATCCGTAGTACATCACCGAGCTGGCGAGAAGGATGATCGTCACGGCGCCTTTCAGCCCGGTGTCCAGCGTCTTCTGCGGTTTAAACGTCGTGCGCGTCTTCAAGTCGTCATTGATAGACCGGCGCCAGAGAAGGAAACCAAGCATCATGATAAGCGCGGCAATCAATGTCCAAACCGAAAAACCAAAAAAGACAAAACTGGTCAGTGCCGCCACGATGATTGTGAGGAGAATCATGAGCCGCTTCGTCACGAGCACCTCCGTCAGGGCCACCATAGCAAACATCAAACAGAAAGCCAGCAGTGTACTAACGACGGTTAGGATATTATTCAGACTAAATGTGAAGGCAACATTGTGGAGTGCGTTATTCCACGCGAGCCAAAAGACGGCGGTCGACACAACCATCAGGCCAAACAGCGTCAACACCTTGTGCCCAGGCTGTGATGGGACGAAGTCTTTGAGGGATGGTATTTCTTTTTTTTCCTGTTCGACGCGCATGTATTGACAAATGCTACTAATACCAGTAGTGTACTATAGATTCGGTCAAATTAAAAATCGTACATACCACACATACTTCAAATACAGGAGGTGCACTGTGCATCAAGACGGCACACAGTACTATCGTTGCATCAAACCGCTAACTAAGAATGCGGTGATATTCTGCGCCGGCCACCAGTATCTACGACGCCTGCCTGGTGCAGGAAGCGTCTCACTGGACAAAACCGGGGGCGGGGTGATTGCTCTCTCCGATGAAGAGCTGGTCCAGCACTTCGTACCGGTATTTTCGGTTCGATGTACCTATGAGTACACGATCATGCGTGAGCCGGTATTCCGCAAGGGTGGGATGTACTGGGCTCGTTCGTCGGATACCACGGACGATGTCCATATCTACCCGGGCCGGCAGGATGCGGTCGTCACCCTTTCCGCGCAGACTTTCAAAAAACATTTCACCGTGTCTGCCTGATCGACGGTGTCCAGGCGATCAAAAAACCCGAGCGACTAACTATCGCCCGGGTCTTTTATTGTATCGGAACTTACGCCGTCCGAAATCCGATTTCCGAACCAGGCGCCTGCGCTTCCTCGATCTTACCAAATTTGTCTTCGTACTTCTTGATATTTTCCTCGAGCGCCTTATAGATGCGTTTCATATGTCCGGGGCTGGTAATCACCCGGGCATTCACCACGCCGGCTCGCTGATGCGCGTAGACATTCATAAAGTCGAGGACAAACTCCTCCTTCGAGTGTGAGACGCCCATCGCGTTTGAATACACGCCTTTCAGGGTCGCGTCATCAATCTTGATATTGATTTGCTGTTGATTATTCTGCTGGCCATTCATACAGTCAGATATATTACTAATAATATCTGTATCATAGCGAGCGACGGAGTATTTGACAAATCGGGCAATTCGCCAGTAGGCTGAAGGTAGACATTGCTCGTATCAATCTCAAACAGTGAGGTGACATATGCCACATCGATTACCTATAGCGCGCATTGTGTTCCAGCGACGACGCATCATGATCCGGGCTGGCGCCCGCCGCTTCTCTATCCACACCGGTGGGGTACACCGGATACGCTTCAGCTCGCATGACGAGCCGCAGCACGTCCGCCTCGGACCGCATCATCGCACGGTGCATCTCCACGCGCCGATCGTCCATGCCATCCACTGCTGAGCCACAAATCACCAGTAGCCGGTCTGTGTCTGGCTACGGCTACCCGACGGGGCCGCTTGGTTCCTCCACCGCCTGAGCTCTTCTCCACATTTGGAGCTCAGGCGATTTTTTTATCCATCGAAAATCATTGACAGGGGCCATGGGGGCACGGTATGGTAACTATGTAAATACATACAGCCCTTCACACCCCAAAAAAAATAAGGGAGGTATCCCATGACAGGAGGTATGTCGGCGGCAGATGCCACAGACCGTGCTCAGCTGAGCATTGATTTTACGCTGCCCACCTTCAGTATCGACGACCACGGCGTCAGCCCATCCGTGAATGATGGTGTCATCATCAATCACATCGAGCTGACGGAATTCGATGAACTCGCGATTCATGTCGCATCCCATCACATCACCGCATCCCCCGCCACTACGGTTTCGCTATCCGAGATACTCGATGGTACCGTCATTATCCGCGCCACGGATGACCGTGATGAGCTCATCCTCTGCAATGCGGATGATTACAGCGGTTCGAAATTCCTCGCCATCCATCAGAGTACTCTGCAGACTATCGGCGCGCATTTCGGCGTCAATCCCGAGACTATTCTCTCCATCTGTCCCGCTCCGTCATAAGCACGCCGTGCTACTCCCCTACGCACATAATCCACGGCCCGTCTCAACCATATAGTATGAGCGGGCCTTTGCTATTGACAAAGTACGATACTCATGATAGAATCGCACATTACTACTGTATATGAAACCAAGGAGGTATTCATGAATCGGTACGCTCTCCTCGTAGTAATTCTCGCTCTTTCGATCTTGCTGCTGTTCGTAACCACGGTCACCGGACCCTTTGGAAAAAACGCACTGGCCAACTGTATCAATCAGTTGTCCTATGTGGTCAATGATTTTGGTTACGTCGCAGAAAGTGTTGATGGCCGCAATGCAGTCATCAAAATCATCGCGCTCCTGGCCGCGATCACATCACTGCTCTGCATCATCGTATCAAAACCGCAGGGATCGCACTAACCAGCAGGCACTCATCGGACGAGCGCCTGCTTTGATTTTTATTTGACGCGAGTAACTGAGATGGGGTAGGCTGGATCTGAAATTCGGTCGTCTGACACTACGGCCGAGCTTCATGCTCTATCCCCCCGCGTATCCACTTCTGTCTGGTTGATGGGTACGCGGGGACTTTTTTTAGCCCAACTTGACAGCGACATAGAACTGCGCTACGCTAGTTTCTCACATATAGATCATTCTTTCGGATTTACATAAAAGCCCCCCTCTGAGCCTTTTCAGGCTCAGCCCTGCGTGTAGTGGGACCGTGCAGACAGCATTTCCGGATGCTCGAGCGGTCCCACTCTTTTTTATATATTGACGAAGAAACGGCGTCGTGCTACTATCGGTAGTTCCGATGTATATATGCATCGGGTTTTCAACACACGCAAAAGCGAACATTTGACATAACCAACAAACCCAAACCAATACGGAGGTACATTCGTGAAACGATTCAGTATTATGGTGTTATTGCTCGTACCACTGGTGCTCTCGCAGCGCCTCTCCGCCGCCCCCGATTCGATCAAGGTCACCTTTGACCGTAATGAAGGTATGGCGGCCTGGGACCGGATCGTCCGCATCCAGGGAGATGCCATCGCAGCTATGGTCGGCAGTCAACTGGCGGACTCAACCAGTATCATTACCGTCATATCAAATGCTGACGGCGTCCAATACCGGACGAATCATCAGAAACAGAATACGGTCATGACTGAGGAACGGGCCGTCACCGCGACCACCCTGCTCGAGTACTACTGTGCCGATCTCAGCCGAGTTCGCGTCGTGCCGCTCATGAATCAGGCGGACACCGGATCAGAATATCGGTACATCATTTTCAAGTATGCGAGTCACCGGCCGGGCACGTCAGCGATAGAACCGTTTGGGGGCTCGCGAGAAGCAGTTCGTGAACATGAACGACGGTCAGACATAGCGCCGATCCGTCCCACGCCTCCCGTGTCGACTCCCCCGGCCAAATCAACTCCTGATACGTGCTGCACGTATACCGCATTGTGGCTGGGCACTGGACTCAACTACAGCCCCTTGGAAAAAGTGCTGCCGCACATCCAGGCTGAATGGGGTACAGAGCGACTGCGGTTGATAGCGGCGGTCAGCTATTCAGTCTACCAGGAGGATAAAAACTTCGCTGGAGACGAGCTACAGGTAAGCTATCGCTCAGTAGCCGGCGGTATTGCCTGGCAGGCAGTACCACACAGCCAGTTTGACCTGGTGGCGCTCTGGCAACGAAACGAGGAGTATGCCGTCGACTACGGCCGCTACGCCCGCAAGCTGGAAGGGCCGGCCATCGGTATACGACTACAACTGACCGACTATCTGGAGATGACCGGTCTGTGGACCCCCAGCGAGGAACAGGTACGCGGCCGCGACGAAGTCGTCTGGGATACCGGTAAGATGTACCTCGGCCTGTCCGCGTTCATTCGTTTGACAGGAGGTGACCGATGAAACGTGTAGCATTCCTCTGCTGCCTGGCTGTCCTGGGCATGCTCATCAGCTGCGCTGAGAAGTTGCCGACGCCGACATCGCCCGATGTCGACACCCTCTATGTCGACGATACGACTACAATCTACGACTCGACCACGACGGCCGATACGCTGATTGACACGATCTATATCGATGACACGCTCGTCATCTATGATACGACGATTATCGTGGACACCGTCGGGACTGACACCGTGACGGTCGTGGACACGATCTACATCGACTCTACTACCACCGAGCCGTACTGCGGTACGCTCGATAGTAAATCGAAGCAGATCAAGTGGTTTGTCCCGCTCGAGCCGGGCCTGTATACCTTCCGTTTCTTCGGCTCGACTGACCGAGACAAACCCGAACAGCAGCTGACGGTCACGATCGGTAACACTCCCTGCGAATGGCCGATCGCCAGCCAACCGGAGCTGACGCTCACCTTCACTGCTACATCTAGCCGCTGGGTCGTCATCACGGCTAATCCGCCGCCCGCCCGTGGGCACGCGATTCAGATCTGTCTCGAGATCCAGAAAACATAACATTGCTCATACACACCCATTACCCAGGGGAGGCACCGCCTTCCCTGTTTTTTTATTAACCCTCTTGACATAAGCGACTCAAATAGCGCAGGATGGAGAAAAGCGCTCATCAAATGCAGCACGTGGAGGCAAGGATGCCTGATATACTCAAGGTTCTGATCGCGTTTGTGATCGTGGCAGTGGTTGCGGTAGCCGGATGCGGCGGATTCTTCACCTATATTATCTACTCCGGCAATCGTAAAAATAGCCGTGAAGCAAATAAATCCGAACTATAGGTTCGACCGCCCGGTCCTCGGATATAATCGAGGACGTAGTACCATCGAAACAGCCGCTGTGGGTTCTACTCCCAGAGCGGCTTTTTTTATATAAGATGAAAAAACTCGGCCTACTGATATACATCAATAGGCCGATACTCAGATTTCCACAGCTGGCCCGATCAGGCCGGCGGCTGCCAGGTGAGCTTGGCCAGGCGAGCCGCCTGGACGAGCTGCTGATACGGGGTAAGCAGTCCGTACCAGCTTCCCTGGGTCTTCTTCAACGACGTGCGTGCGTCATCGATCTGTTTCCAGATACTGACGATCAGGTCGGTCGTCACCGTCTGGCCGTTGCTGGTCAGAGCCTGCAGCATCTTCACCGCGATGTCGTGCTGCTCCCGCTCCTGAAGCACGAGATTCTCCTTGGCGAACCGCACGCTGAGGAATTCCTTAATCGGGATGAGTGCATGGATGGCCTCACCCAGCGTCAGTTTCATTTTCGGCATGGTCTGTGTCCTTTCTGCCGTATAGGGGTTTGGTGATAGTAAGGGCTATGTTATATGACAGGCCAGTATATGCTAAAACCGACCAGCCGTCAAGGACTTGGGTGGTATAGATGAAAAAATATACTGCTCTACTCCTATTTGCTAACCCCTTGCCAAAAGTCCCGGCTCTCTCCCGCATAATATACCAGAGCGGCGGCGAGCGACTGTGCGCTGACTCCTATCGATGAGTGCTGCGGCGGCAGATATACCATATGGCTCCCGCGCAGATAGCAGCCGGTCGAGCTCCACTGCATCGTATTAACTGATAGCGTTTCATCAAATACCGGACAGTGCGCCTGCCTGATATGATCTATCTGCTCACACACGAGCACGTAGCCCGCTGGATCATTGCTTTTGATTTTTTTCAATATCGAACGGATCTCATCATCACTCGTCCCAGCAATGCTCCCACTGATATCAATCACGCAACGATGCCCGATATCCACATACCCAGTCATCGCCCGCCAGCCAAGCCATGCTCCGCCGCAGACGAGAACAATAACAATCAACCATATGCCTCGAAATATTATTCGTTTCATGGGGCCAATGGATTATAGTGATCGGAAATCAAGTGCATACTCGCAAAACCACGCGCATAGCACTCCTGCTCATCATATGATCGCGACTCCTCAAACTGCGACACATGGCATGATTCATGCACAATAATACTGCTCGTCCAGAGGACGTCTTTATTCGACGTTGATATGTCAATCCGCTTACCCGATTCACCGTTTGACGGCGGACGAAAACAGCCGCCCCACACAGTGCCGCCACATGCGAAATTGGGATTGATGTAGTGCACCCGCTGGCACACAAATGCGTAGTTTTCCGGATCGCCATATTTTAGCAGGTGCAGCCCTTGCTTAACCGTCGCATTATTAAACTCGAGTATCGAGGGTGCGATGAAAATACGACACGACGCGCCGGAGTCTATATACACATACTGCCACCAGATAAACCCTCCGATGACTACCAGGGCAATGCTGATGTTGCGTAGCTTATGACTCATGAGATGTCAGTTGTTGACGAAGTTGGCTATACCCCTTCTCTGCAGCCCACCGACTGTACTCCACGAGTGCTATCGTGCACAGCACCAGCGTATAGTACAGCGCCCCGTACACCAAATAGCTGACTGCGGCGAGTAGATACGCAAGTACCATGAATTGATACCAGTACATCCAGGGGGTCAGTATACCTGCGCTTATGCGCAGATCTCGGCGCAGCCGCTGCGATTGCTGAAACTTGAATTCGCCGATCATGGCCGGGATGATGAACGCGGCCATCATGATACCGACCGCGACGATGCTGGCGGTAGCACCAATATGACGCGAAATCCAATTGCCAATATGCTCACCCTGACCCCATATCGCTGCCAACGCATAAATAGAAATCCTCCGCATATGTGCTGCATACACGGCGGTACTATGCATGTTATCAAGCTGAATAATAGTCTGATTCCCCATAAAAAGACAAGTCTCTTTTACCAGCGCGTATGGTCGGCGATATACTGCACCACCCGCGTCATTTCCTCAGTATGACCGCTGCCCGGACTAGTAGCGTTGATCATAAATACAGCGCCTTTCGTATCTGGGGGAGCCGCATAGATACGAGCCCGATAGGCGTCCGCGTACTCGGACTCCACATAAAATGTCTCAAACGTACCCTCCACGCCATCGACCGTATAGGGCTCTGACTGGAGGTCCGTTTTGGTGATATGCGCCGTACCTTGCTGATCTTCTCCCTGGAGCATGAGGTCGCCGGCTAGATATATCGTAACGGTGATACAGTCATCCCGTTTGAGCAGATCTAGGATCGAGGCCTCTGCGCAGGCTTCACTATTTGCGACCTGGAAACCGCGTGTCCCCGAAACTGAACTGTTGATATCCTGACGCATCACGTAGTCCTCGGGATAGGCGGTCCGGTAACCCACATCTTCGAGCCGGACTTCGTGCTCGTCCCGCAGGCCGACCGTCACCAGCGCATCATCAATGACAGAAGTGCTGGTATAGAGATAATACCCTCCCCCGCCGACGATAAGCAGGATAATAATAATCCAGCGCACGACGTGGTGCGAGGACGTGACTCCCGGATACTGATCGATATCGACGGGCTCGGTCATATTAGTTGCGTGTTATTTTTGGTATTAATAGTATCTATATACAGTATACCACACTGTCGCCCCGCAGCACCTCGGTAAAAAACCACCCGCCTCGCTGGAGGGAAAAGGCGGGTGTGGATTATGGCTGACGGGTGGCGCTACGGCCGCCGGTCAGACAAATCAGGTGACCAAATCGCCTTCGCGACGGTCACAGCGAACTTCAGCCGTTTGAAGGTCGGGAATGCCTTGATCCATTCCTCGTCCATCTGCTGCAGCTGCTCGTCTGCCTGTTCGACCGCTTCGAGCACCTGGCTGATCACCTCGGGCGTCGGTTTCTCGCCGAGATTGACCGTCAGGTTGAAAAGCCTGACCGCGATATATGTCTGCTGCTCCTCGCTGAGCCCATACCGCTCGGCCCACCGCTCCTGCACCTGGGTGCGAACTGCCAGCATATGCTGGAATCCTGTACTAATATCAAACCGTACTTTCAGCATAAAAAGTCTCCTTTCAGACCTTTTCGGGGTTGAAGTGTTTTCAACGTTCTCTATTGTATTGTTTCCTCCAGCAGTAGAGTATAAAGTACAAATCATACTCCGTCAACCCCCAGCACCTCCTGACCACCCTCTTGTCATCCTGAAGGAATGTAATGACTGAAGGATATAACTATATCCTTCAAAAGTATCAGTAAAATATGCTAGACTTATGAGAGGAGGGCTTGGTATTGAGATTAATGAATATAATCCATGTCTATCGAATCCAGTCCTGATGCTGGTGAAATTATAGCAAACGAAACGGTAGCAGAATTTGAACCAGCGCCTGCGCCTGAACAAGTCGAAAACCAGCAGGAGTTTGTCGACATTACTGATATCCCAGAAAATAACAACGACCTGCTGCAGGCTATCGAGGCGGAAAATCAAAATGAAGCGCTCGATTATTTCGAAACGCGGCGGAAACTAGAGAGTTTGGATGAAACACAAGTCGAGCGGATGTGGGCTGAGGTCGGAGATAGGCTGAAAGAAAACGGCATTTTCACCAATCATGCCGAGGAAGGCATCGATGTGTTTAGCAGAAAAAGTGAATGGACTTCCCCCTATCCGGTCAATCGCCTCAGTCAGGAAGAAATCCATGCAAATTTCAAAAAGAAATATGCTAATATCTCCGGATTTTATGAAGGTGGTGTTGTATTTATAAATGAAGCTGCTAATGCAAAACGGCAAACGCCCGCCCGAGAGAACTTAGCTTCGCTGGCTGCGGGGTATGGGCTGGGCGAAGAAACAGATACATTCATTCATGAAATATACCATGGCTTCCAAGATTTAGATCCGGAGGAAGTCAAAAAATATCAAGAAGAAGTACGCCGTATCACCGATCAAATAAAAGCTATTGAAATAGAAGCACAGATAAAAGGTCAGTACGGATACGAAGCCATCCCCTTGCGCGGCCAGCTGATCAGAATGAGAGAGGCGCTGATGGGAACGCGAAAAGACCGTTCATCTCATACCGACGATCAATTAGCTGATGATGCGATTGCACAAGAAATGCACGCACACATGTTCTCTGACCCCACGCGGTATAGGGGCAAGATAGAATCCTATACCGAGGAGGGAGTGGTCAATGCCTATATGGAGATGCCGATACGCAGGGTATATGAAAAAATGATTGGGACCAGGAGAGATACTGAGGATACAGAAAGAACCTATAGATATGACTATATGAAAGGTAAAGAAGATCAAGCGTTCATGGCGTTTCAGCAGATCGAAGGATTGCGGGCGCTTGGCATGAATAATTTAGAAATTGGGCGGATCATAGCTGAAGATGAATATGACAGTGAACAGGGGTACTACAAAAAATTACAAGAAGCAATATTTCAGCAACGAGAGAAACTCGGCATCGACCGAGACCAGCATCTGAAGATTGTAAAACGTTTTCGGCTGGATACCATTCATAAGGCACTCCAGGCCAGAAATATTGTGGGAAACGCGGTACGTACTATCTGATACCTCCTATCATACTATGCCACACATCATCCAATATAGATGCGAAAATTACGAAAAGTGTCACTTTGGAATAATTGACACTGGCCCAACCATGAACGTTAGATTGGAAGATGGCACTATAGAAAAACTGCCACATCCATCTGAGGAAGCGAGAGCTCTGGCAGTAACTGGCAAGAGCCTAGGTGAATTAGCAGAAGAAAAAAGAATTTTTTACCAAGAGAGCAAATTTTGCACCAGATGTCTGAAGGTGGCGGAGGAATGCGTGTGTCAGGATACAGCTGCGCATATACCGATGTCAGAGCTAGAGGGCAAAAAATGTTTCGTGTGTAAAACGGGAATTATAAAAAAGAGCGCGGTCGGCATGTCGTGAGCGCACCACCCTCTAGCCGTCCTGAATAAAAACATTGTCATCCTGAACCCGAAGGTCCTGATGGAAATCAGGATCTCAAAAAAATCCACAGTGGATTGTTTGAGATTCCGGGTCCCCGTAGAGTGACGGGGCAGGCAAGCCCGGAATGACAATCGTTTTTTAGGATACCTTCAAAACCTCCGCCAGTATCGGATGCGAGAAATACGCCAGCACGTCGAAATCAGGGTCGGATAGCTCCATCATCTCCATCCCCGGCCGCTCAATGATCTGATACCCTGGCTTGCCGAGATACTTACGCTTAAACGCTGGATAATCACTCAACGTAAAATCCGCATCGCCCCTCTCTGGCCGGTCCGCGGCTGGTTTGCGTACTTTCACTATCTTCAATGGATCGGCTACCGTTTCAATCGGCTCGGCTAGCAAATACACATTCCCCATCTTCGTCTCCTGCACGACTCTGCCCATTTCCCCGACGGCCGTATCCATCTGCTGATACTCCGCCTCTGACTGCGCGAAAATGCACGCGTAATTCACCGGCACGCCTTTTGCATCGGTGTGCTTGTCTTTTAATCGCTCGGCGTCCCGGACGATGGATTGAATTATGCTGATTACATTCATGACATTTTCTTAATCTTCTTCGTTACCGCGTCCTGAAATATGCGAAATGCTTTGCGTTTCTCCTTCGGATAGATATAGGGAATACCCAGCACGAAACCACACGATCTACACTTCAGCGGGCCAATACTTGCCAAGTCCTTCTTCTGTAAATCAACCAACCGCTCTGGACTCATGATCCGGTCCATATACAACCGTCGTAGGTTCCCCGGGCCATCTTTTTGATAAACTAGTACCGCTGCCCCACACTGCTGACACGAAATATCCAGCAGCCGTGAATATCCTCCCCGAGCGCTTTTGTATTTGTCTCGCTTGAGTGTGAGTTGTTTCTTTTTCATGCGATTAGTATACCAAAAATCTCCGCTCCCCGCCTGTTGGGGGTGGTTTTGGGGCATTTTACTACCGCGTGGATTCCTCCACACCCCTAATAAGAGTCTCGAGGTGTGATTTCAAATTATCCTGGCTTAAAATAACTATCTCAAGGGTTTTTTCGCGTTTAGTGCGTCTTGGAGGGAGTCGATTGGAGTATTTTCTCCAAAATTTCTCTCGCAGCGGATACTCATAAATTACAGAACCCACATCTTTACATGACCACGCCTCTTGATTAATCACCTGACCATCAGCAAGCAACTCATCGTTTATTGAACAGAATTGCATCTGATTATTTGTAATAAGTAGTGGATGAAAAAGTAATTTATTGACGGAGCCAGATCTTACTTTTTCGTTTTCCTCAATGATCCATTTTGTATATTGATCGACAAAGAAGCGTTGTGCTAAAGATACCTGATGACATGCCTTGAATATTGGTTCATTTGAAGTTAAAAAATATTGATCCTTGTCGTCTTTCTTCAGCACATAGCCCTGTTCCGCATAACTATATGCATTCGTTAAAAGAAATACGTTGCTGGACAATTCATAGCTTTTTGAAGGAGGGGCGAGATCCCCACCACGATTTCCAGGATCATCAATTACCTTTATACATTCCATACTATAGGGAACCTCCTCCTCACCAAAAAAGACCCAAGAGGCGGTGTTCTTTTTTCTGTACTCCTCAATATTACTAGGATTATGATACTTACACTCAATAATTAAAAAAACTATGTAATCGTTAATTACCTTACTGGCAATTATATCAACGGCCGAATCATCAGTATCTTTATATCTAAAATCACTTGCACCAGATACTGGAAATTCAATATCAGAAATTTCAAAGCCGTACTTTGACAGTAAAATCTGAGACTTCTTCTGAAATGAAATCCCAGAATTGCTAATCGCCTCTATTTGTCCCTGTTCCATTTCTCCAACATAATTCACTTATGTACACAGTATACACCAAAAGAGCCCCTTGCGGGGCTCTTGGAGATATTACTTCTTGTCTTCCTTTTTGACGTCCTCGTACTCTGCTTCGACGGGACCGTCTTTCTTATCGTCCTTCTGCTCGGCTCCGGGCTGTGCGCCGGGTTGGCCCTGGGGACCACCCTGTCCGGGCTGACCCTTTTGGTCGCCGT
Organism: Patescibacteria group bacterium; assembly: GCA_034678405.1. Taxonomy (GTDB): domain Bacteria; phylum Patescibacteriota; class Patescibacteriia; order UBA10025; family JAHIVO01; genus JAXDBW01. The sequence continues at coordinate 42,630 of JAXDBW010000042.1, forward strand.
ACATGGCCTGGCCGATCTTCTGGACGGTTTGATTCAGATCTTCGACTGCTTTCTTGATGGCGTCGACATCATCCTTATCCTTCACCTCGTTGACTGCCTTCACCTTCTCTTCGATTTCTTTCTTCACGTCATCCTTGACCTTGTCCCCGGCATCTTTGAGTGCCTTCTCGGCGGTGTAGGTCAGGGTCTCGGCCTGGTTACGGATTTCGATCAGTTCTTTCTTCTTCGTATCTTCTGCTTCGTGTGCCTGCGCGTCCTGTTTCATCTTCTCTACTTCTTCCTTGGATAATCCAGAAGAGGCAGTGATAGTGATGGATTGCTCCTTGCCAGAGGCTTTGTCTTTGGCTTTCACATTCAGGATACCATTGGCATCAATGTCGAATGACACCTCTACCTGCGGGACGCCGCGTGGTGACGGCGGGATACCGGAGAGGATGAAGCGACCGAGGGTCTTATTATCCGTGGCCATGGGGCGTTCGCCCTGCAGCACGTGAACCTCGACTGACGTCTGGTTATCAGCGGCAGTAGAGAAGACCTGCGATTTGCTGGTCGGGATAGTGGTGTTACGTTCGATTAACGGCGTGGAGACACCACCGAGGGTTTCGATACCGAGAGTTAATGGAGTGACGTCGAGTAAGAGTACGTCCTTCACATCACCCTGCAGCACGCCAGCCTGGACCGCGGCGCCCATGGCGACCACTTCGTCCGGGTTTACACCCACGTGGGGTTTCTTGCCAAAATATTTCTCGACGACTTCGAGCACCTTCGGCATGCGGGTCATACCACCCACCATGATCACCTCTTCGATGTCCTTGGCTTCCATTTTCGCATCCTCGAGGGCTTTCTTCAGGGGTTCGATGGTTTTCTCGATGAGGTCCTCGACGAGTGATTCCAGTTTCGCCCGAGTGAGTTTCAGGTTCATGTGTTTCGGACCAGATGAGTCAGTGGTGATAAACGGCAGGTTGACCTCTGTCTCAGTCGTGGTAGAGAGTTCGATCTTGGCTTTCTCCGCGGCTTCTTTCAGACGCTGGAGGGCCATCTGATCCTTGGACAGGTCGATACCCTGGTCCTTGGTAAATTCCTCTACCAGCCAGTCGATAATGCGTTTGTCAAAATCATCACCACCGAGGTGAGTATCACCGTTGGTGGATTTCACTTCCACGGTGTCCTCAGAGATGTCCAGGATAGAGATATCAAACGTACCGCCACCCAAGTCATAGACCGCGACTTGCTGGTTTTTCTTCTTATCAAATCCATAGGCCAGCGCAGCTGCCGTGGGTTCGTTGATGATACGCTTGACCTTCAGCCCTGCGATTTCACCAGCGTCCTTCGTGGCCTGCCGCTGTGAGTCATCGAAATACGCCGGCACGGTAATGACAGCTTCTTCGATCTTCTCACCGATTTTGGCTTCGGCGTCGGATTTCAGCTTCTGGAGGATCATGGCGGAGACTTCCTGCGGGGTGTAGAGATTGTCACCCATCTTTACCTTCACGCCCTGACCAGCCTGCTCGATCTTGTACGGCATGGTTTTCACATCATGCTGCACTTCGTCGTCATCCCAGTGGCGGCCGATGAGGCGTTTCACTGAGAAGACGGTGTTTTCCGGATTGGTGACCGCTTGGCGTTTGGCGACTTGGCCGACGAGGCGTTCGCCAGTCTTACTGATCGCCACCATTGACGGAGTCGTCCGGTTGCCTTCTTTGTTTTCGATCACTTTCGGTTCGCCACCTTCCACGATTGCCATGGCTGAGTTGGTCGTACCGAGATCGATTCCGAGAATCTTTGACATAGTGTTATTCGTTAATCCTTTCTAAATTGGTTAGGTTAATATTTCCGTGTCACTCTGAACCCGTTCGCTTTCACTCAGGGCATGCTCAGTGAAGAGTCTCCTAGCCATTACATGGCTAGGGGTTCCTTCGCTTCGCTCAGGATGACAATGTGCATTGGTTAATTAAGAAAATTATCTGTTTTCTCCAGGGCTTCATGGATAGCCAGGACGTCTTCGCCCCGTACCCGTTCACCATCCTGGAATCTAAGTACTTCATGCCGCTCGAGGTCAGTCAGGGTACTGGCTACTTTCAGACCCTGCTGCGACATAGAGATGAGGGACATGGCCGCACTCTGGCAGGTGGTGCATTTGATATACATCAGGGTCGCACCGTCTTCCTCCTGGATGACGTCGATTTTATTGAAGTCGTACATGCTGCGGCAGACCGGGCAGCGGGCGTCTATTTTGATCCGCTCCGGGCGGCCACCCTGCTGGTCATTGCCGAAATTGCTGTTGAAATTGTTATTGATTGCGCTCATGTATTGTATTGGGTAATGGGTTATCCCTCACCGATTGTCATCCCGAGCAACGCCGAGGGATCTCTGTGAATGGCTGCCGCGTCGGGTAACCGAGATGCTTCGGCTTCGTCGCGTATATCTACGCGACTTCGCTCAGCATGACAAGCGTGAGTGCCCCAGAGCCAGAAGATGAGCGAAAGGGGGTGTCCACTCTGGATCTTCTGGCTCCGGGGGATGACTGAATTATTCAGTCACCGGGTTCCGGATGCCAACGTGGTTACTTTTTCACGTTGACCTTGATCGATTTGGGTTTGACTTCTTCGGCTTTCGGGATGGTGATCTTCAGCATCCCTTTGTCGAAATCAGCCTGGGCGTCGGCGCCCTTCACCTGCGTCGGGAGAGCGACCGCGCGGTAGAATGAGCCGCTGCGGACCTCTTTGCGGTAGAAATTCTGATCATCGACTTCCCGCTTGTGTTCCATCGTGCCCTCGATCTTCAGGACGTCGTTTTCGATGGTGATGTTCACCTTGTCCGGGTCGACGCCGGCCAGCGGGGTTTCTACGATGACATTGTCTTTGTCCTGGTAGATGTCCACCGCGGGGGTGAATGAGTGAGTCTCCGCCATGCTCATGGGCATGTCCTCGAAAAATTTATCGAAATCGGACATGTCCCAGAATGGACGGTAGCGCATAAGTTGTCGCATAGATTTTTGTCCTTTCTGCCCGATAGGGCGTTAGTTAATTATTTTTTTAATTCCTCATCCCGAACTTGTCTCGGGATCTAATTGGTCATTGTATGATTCAACCGTTTTGTCATTCTGAAGGAGCGACGAGCGACTGAAGAATCTCTATGACTTTTTACTTAGCTCATGAAGATTCTTCGACTCCACTTCGTTTCGCTCAGAATGACAAAGGGTGGTTAGTATTTCTTACGCTGCCACTTTCACCTTCGCCGGGTCGAGTACCTTGCCATGCATCAGATAGCCGGGCTTCACTTCCTCGATAATCATATCTGCGGCGACACCATCTTTCTTTTCTTTACCGACGGCTTCATGTTTCTCTGGGTCGAACTTCTCGCCTTCAGTTTTAATCTCTTCGATGCCGAGCTGCCCCAGAAAATCAGTCATTTGTTTCTTGATCTGCTCGAGACCCGTCATCCAGTCGCTCTTCTTCTGGTCGTCGGGGATGTGTTTCCAGGCAAGTTTGAAATTGTCATAGATCGGCAGGAGCTGGAGAATCAGTGAGGCATTAGCGAACTGCACCATTTCCATCTGTTTCTTCTCTGATTCTTTCTTCAGATTGATATAGTCTGCTTTCGCCCGCTTCCAGCCGTTCATGTATTCGTCCATTTTTGTGTGTGCTACCTCGAGTTCTTTTTGTAATTTCTCTGTCTCGCCTGTATGTTTGTTGTCCATGATGAAGTGTGTCTAAAGTTTAAGGTTGAAAGAGGTATGTATGGAAATATGTTTAAAGTCTTTAGTTACCGACCTATGACCTTCAACCTACATCTATACTTTCCTCTTTAAACATCCAACATACAACCTACTATCAAGAGCCCTCTATCCTCTATTACGCGTCGCTAAATAATTTCTTGGTAAAGTGGACTAAGGCATAGGTATCTTCGTAGTTCATCCGCATGGGCCCCAGCACACCGATCAAGCCTGGCTGCTCGCTACCAAACTGGTACGCACTGAAGATCGTGCTGCATTCACTGCCGAAAGGATTCTCTGAGCCGACCAGTACGCGCGGGTTGTCCGTCACTTTATTGAAGAGCTGCACGATGACGTCGTCGAGATGATCGACGATTTCCGTCATATTGCGGATCAGGTCAATGTCTTTGAATTCTGGTTTGTTAAATAAATTGGACAGGCCCGTGTAGTATACGTTGTCGGGATTGAAGCCGACAAAAACGGCATTCTGCGAGAGTTGCGCCAGTGTGCGAGCCACCTCTTTCACGGCGACTTCCTTGTCCGCCTCTTTGCGTTTGTGCAGCGCCTTCTGCAGGAGCGTCATATCGCCTTTGGTAGGCTCTTTTTCCACCAGGAAGTTCTCGATATAGTACTGCCAGCCTTTCTCAGTGGGGACGCGTCCGGCGGAGGTATGCGGCTGATAAATCAGGCCTTCTTCTTCGAGATCGGCCATTTCATTGCGAATGGTAGCGGATGACAGCTGCAGGTCGTATTTATCCACAAGCGCCTTCGAAGGCACGGTTTTTCCCATGCTTCCGACGTGTTCGTTGATAATTGCGCTAAGAATAGCCTTTTTTCGTTCTTTCATATGCTACGCAAAGGTATTATAAATCATTAGCACTCTCAGGTCAAGAGTGCTAATATCATGCTTTTTACTAAATGTCCCCTTTAGCTACCCAGTATTACTTCCGCTATCATTCCCAAACTTCGGTAAACTGAAATGTTTTGAATATCATTTTGTTTATTTCAGAATTATTACCACGCAGCAGGTACGTGTGTCCTTTGAGTTCGAACAGATAATTCAGAGCTTCTCCCCCGATCGCCATTGACTCGGTCACCGACCAACCGGGTATCCCACTCGCATAAATCTTTTTCTTGGTTAACAACGTATCGACCACGTCACTAATTTTTTCATCGATCGGTGTCTGGTCTACTGAAATATATGGATATGGATAGCTGCCGTCGATGGGGGCAATCGAAATAGTTGCGTTATCTTGATCAATGATGTTGTATGTCGGCGGGTAGGAAATCCTGTATGCATACTCCTCGTTCTCATACGTGAGCCAGTCAGAGGTGTCCACCGTCGTGCTGTCGGCATTCGCGTTGGTCGCCGAATTTGTATTGCCGTTTATATTCCCATTGGGATCAGCCACACAAAATGACACAGTCTCACCATAGTCTTCAATTTGTATCCACTGATCTATTTCGCATATTTCTCCTGATTCACAATCACTATCGCTCTCACATAATTTGTGACATTTCTGATCACCGCCGACTGTCTCAACCGGTGCAGTACCATCCCATCGCAGCCCACCACTGACCGCATGATAGCAGTAGTACCCTTCGGGGCAGGAGTTAGACGTATAGGTGCATTCAGGTGTTTCAGCAACCGTAACAGCTGCATCGTTCCCCTCCTCATTATCCTTCACTACAAATGCCGCAGTGAGCATGAGCACGGTGATGAGGAAGATAAAACCAATGATGATGGTATAGGTGTAGCCTTTTTGGGTGGTCATAGAGTGATTATTATTCAAAACAAGTTAAGATAGTCGTGGGTGTCACGTCATCGACGAGTTCACCACTGCGATACACATCATAGTAACTCGCTGGCGTAAACGTGAAATCGCCACAGGCGGGTACCTGCCGAGCGCTATCCAGGAGCTGCTCATAGCGCTCATTGCTGGCAGCCTGATCCGCCGGGCATGGCTCGCCACATTCGGCAAATGTCTCCTGTCCTGTCTTGGTGACTGTTTTTGTCCCCAGATATATGTCATATGTCGCCATCGCTCCAAACCCAGCATCACCGCCCGCAAAGGCCATATGCATGATATTACTATCGGGATCAAAAGAGGTAAATCGCAAGGCGGCTAAATAAATGAATTCCAACTGGTCATAGATATTGTGTATCAGTAATTCCTGTGTGCCGGCTGAAATAGTATATTTATACAAATCGCACTGGCGATATTGGGCATATTCCGCTCCCTGCCCGCTACTCTGGCAGGGTCCCTGCAAATAATACAGCCGGTCAGGCGCTACCAGGTAGATATTTCTAATCGAACTCTCTGTATTATCCTCACCACTGAAAAGTATAGATGATGCCCCTGAACTGATAGTATAGACACCGACGCTATGATACGTGCTGTCCCCAGGCTCTTTCGTGATGTAGTACACCTTCCCGTCATGATACGCGGCCCGGTTATTAGTCGAGCGCATGAGCAACGTCGCTATTTCGGACGTCTGTCCATCGGACGACATCTTTTTCAGCGCAGCATATGATGACTGGTTTTGGTGCGTCGGTGGGTCGAGATACAGAAATCCGCCATCCGGCGACGTCGCGGTGGTACTGCTGACTGGCGTGGCAATTACCGTATACTCACTACCCAGTCCGAGATCGGCCGCGTCAAGGTTCTGAAACATGGTCATAAACATCGACCGATACGTTTCGTCATCACAGGTAATTTGCTGCCCATCGATAGAATCATACGCCCGACACAATACATGGTCAGTATCTCCATCATAGAGCCCAAAAAAGTATGAGGCATCTGGGCAACTCCCTGACCGGCTCCATGCCACCAGCGCATCATCAATCACGAATAGCGCGTTGCGTTTATCATTGCATGTAGAATTCTCAGCAATCTGCCGAAACGGCGCGAGATCCACGGTCGTCACGTCAGACTCGGTCGGCACACATTTGAGCATAGTGGCCGGACAGTCAGACATCCCTTTCTCTGGACAGGGCCCCCAGCCCCGCGACGTCACTTCAAATTCATACCCTGCGGGGCAGGTGCATGCCACCGGTGCCACGGCGGTATGTGAATACTCGAGACTCAGGTCGCAAACCTGAGTTTGATTGGTCGGGCCAGTATTGCTACCATTCTCCTGCACCACCAGCGCGGCAGTGAGCATCAGCACCGTGATGAGGAAAATGATACCGATGATGATGGTATAAGCGTAGCCACGCTGGGATGTCATACGATTAACTTGTGATGGTGAATGAATTGACCATACTCTCAAAGTCCTGAGAATACTGGGTCGCTGGATCGTACGGGTAATGCGATATGATGTACACCGTGTCTCCGTCGAAATAGTAATATGTTTCGACATTGCCACTCGCCTCTCCGGCCGGGATGACGGCGCGATACATACTCAGGCCATTTCGGGTCACCCAGCCCTCCTCCAGAGTGCCGTCTGGGCCATCGTCGATGGTATCGATGAATTCTGCCTGAGTAGTGACATCAGATCGATAGTCACTGAATGTTGTTTTGTGGATGGTAAACTGGGGGCCAAAGGCATATCCCTCAGTCGCGCCGGATAGCTCTGGGCTTTCCTCTGTCGGCAGCCAGACCTGATCATGAAGATACCATCCGTCGGGGGTCGTGAATGAATAGCCGTCCTCACTAGCATACTGCCGTGAGTCGACGGTGCTGGCATTCGCATTTTCTGTCTCGCTACAGTTTTCTTCCCATTCCCGTAAGCACTTCTGTTTAGCTTCGCACCAGGTATAGCCAGCGCTGGGGATGCAGCCGTGTTCATCGCGATCACCGCCGAGAATCGCGTCGTTTACATTAGTATCAGTGTTCACATTCTCCTGCACACCCGTCCCATCAGGCTGCTGAGTGACACACTGAGCGGCGACACACGCACAGGTCGTGCCCGATGGCAGGACATATGATATATCTACTTTACCAATCTTCAGTGGCACGGTGCTCCAGCAACCTGCGGTCGACCCTGTCTCAACCAGGGTGCACTCGCTGGTAGCGAGGCATGCCGTATCTCCCCCCACGGTCCAGTCAGTAAAGAGCACCGCGGCCCCTCCCGCCAATAGGATGACAACCAGTACACTTATAATGATACTGGTTTTGGTAAAACCTTGTGAAGTAGTCATAGTATCGTCTGGTAATGTGATAACTATGGCAAGTCTATGGTCTCGAGGATTTCTTTGGCGGTCTCATACTCCGGCTGATCCACGAGGTTATTCGCTTCACAGGCGGTGTAGTCAGCAAACTCGAGATCGGTACTACAGCTGAAATACGACTGGAAGACAAAGCCCTTGATCTCCGTCGTCCCCGCCACAGTCGGATCATCACCAAATACTTCATTGACCTGACCCTCATAGACGAGATTGGCCAGCTGGACAGACTCACCCTCGATAGTAATCGTCTCCCCGCTCTTCACCTCTCCCGCACCAATGCCGGTCCGTCCAAGGATACCACCATCATCGCCGGGCAGCATCAACCCTACCATCAGCCGGTACTGATTGTCCGGGCTATAGAATTTAAGATAGCGGATGGGAAACTCGGTAAATGTTTCGTCCGTAGTCACTTCCTCATACTCCTCAGTCCAGTCGCAAGGATACTGGACGGTATAGCCATATTCTGCATTCGTATACGTATGCCACGGACAGGCCGTCGAGGCTGATGCATTTGTATTAGTTGTGTCAGAATTCACATTTTCATTTGTTGCGGTGGCCACGTTGGCATTCTCATTGGTCGTCGTATTCACGTTTTGATTTGCATTGAAGTTTGCAGTGTTTGTATTGGCAGTGGCATGCGTCGCGCTATTGGTCGGCGCGATGTCATCGGCCTTATATTTGATCAAATAATATGCCGCGCCAACCATACCGAGCGCCACCAGAGCAATGGTAACCGCGGCTACAATGTGGATAAAACCCCGTTCTTTTTTCATAGGCCCCATACTTATTAATTATTTTTGTAATACCTTATTAACTTCGTTAACGACATCGGCGAGATGCCAGTCTGTTTTGACCAGATAGCCGCGCGCTCCCTGCTCGATGGCTCGGGTGATCTCATCCCCACCCCCGAGATTGCTGAGCATGATAACTTTGGCCGTCCTACCCCAGTCATCTTCCCGGAGTTTCTGCAGCATCGTGATACCGTCCATCACCGGCATCACGATATCGAGCAGGATGACGTCCGGATGCTCGGCTAGCGCGGCGCCGAGACCTTCTTCGCCGTTTTGGGCCTCGAGGACACGAAAATCCTCATGCATAAATTTCACGCGAAGTGCATCACGCAATATTTTCTCATCCTCGACGATCAGGACGGTCGCCGTATTCATAGTCAATGACAACTAATAATTATCGTATCCGGAGTTATTCCCCCGCGGGGACGACGTCCCCATTGTGTAATTTCTGACAAACGTTTTGGATACAATCCACGCTATACTCGCTATTCTGCTGTGAATTAGGGCAGTACGGAGTTGAGTACTGAGGACAGCTCGGGACAGTATCAGAGCACTGCGTCTGGGTTTCTGCCCGGAGATCCACATATGACTCGGTATTCACCGCCACGAAATTCGGATCGCTGTATTCGATACAATTAGGCGGCGTGCAGCAATCGGCGTGATCATAGGCGGCATCGACGAGTGAGCAATCGTCGGCCGTGACACAACTCGTCCCGACAGTCCCATTGGAAAGGGAGACCGTGCCGGCAGTTGTGGTAATCACCACGCTGTTGGTATTTGCGTCTGTTGTCGCATTAATATTGGCTGATGAATTGGTATTATTGGGTGGGGTACAGTATCCCGCTCCACATGTCGACCCAGTGGCCGTATTGACGGATTTAATAGTCCGATCAATCTCCTGATCAGTGAGGCTAGTGTCACGAGGAAGAAACAGAGCGGCGTATACCACCGCCGTAAATGAAAGAAGGGTGATCAAGACCAACACCAGCCACACAGCTGTGTGATGACGATGATGCCGGGCGGGCAGGTCCACTTGCGGCACCGGTACCTTAGTCATATTAAATTTCTCCGGGACGAGCCGTGACGGGGTAACTGGCGTGGCCTGAGACTTCGGTGTGGCGATGACTGTTGGTTTCTGAGTGCGGGCGGTCGGCTGCGTAGTCCGCGGAGCCTTCTGCCGTGGAGTGACCTGCGACGCGCTGCGCTTCCGCTTCGGAATGGCTTTCTTTCTGGTGGTGGTTTTTTTTCCGGCAGAGCCGGATCCAGCTTTGCCGGATTTCTTCTTTGTGGTGGCAGTTGTACTTTTTTTCATTGCTGCTATGCTGTTACTCCGCGTTAGTCGGGGCTGCGGCAATCATGACATTCCATGATCCCGCCCCTCCAGGGATATAGATCGCTTCACCCTCAGCTCCACGCATATCGACGGTATCAACATACACGCTGAGTGCGGTCACGACGTCAGGACTCCCGAGGGCTGGCTCAGTGAAGTTCCACATGACCGTCTGCGCATCGTCACTTACTGACATCACGCCCGGGACACGCTCATCGATACCCTGCAGGACATAAAAATTAGTTGTGGTAATGGTGGCGGGGTTAATTGGTTTCGAGAATGTCAGTGATACCGCTGCTATCTCAGCACTCACGCTCTCTGCCTCGGGCGTCGTGCCGGTGAGGTAGATATCCCCGGATGAATCATTGATCACTATGGTATTCGGATTCGTCTCATCAGTCATCGTAGTCGGTGCGGATGCCTTTTGGATAAATAAGAAATATATTGCAAACAGGAATCCGAGAATAATGATAGCCCCCACCCCGAGCCAGAGCTTGCGCTTGGCTGCCTGGACCCGAGGATCGATTGGTTGCGGATTGTTTTGCATAGTACATACAGTATACCAAAAACCGCCGTCAGTGTGTACCGGCGGCGGCCGTGATATAGTCGCAGACTATTCTGCTCGATTGAAACTCCAAAACGCAAGGATAAACATCACTAGCCCAAAGGCGAGGATGACCAGCATATTCTCGGTCGAGGAATGGAGCAGGATCGAGTCCAGCACCTGCTTCGGCGCGTCAGTGAAGACCACTCGCCGCAGCCCATCCACCGCATAGGTCAGCGGATTGACAGTAGAGAGGACTTCCATCCATTTCGGCACATTGGTCAGGGAGAAAAACGCGCCTGAGAGGAACATCATCGGGAAGAAGAGAAACTGAAAGACAAATTGGAACCCCTCCGCATTCCGCATCCGCGAGGCGATGAAGAGCCCGAGCGCCGTCACGGCAAATGACAGGAGGAGCGCGAAGAAGAGAATGCCGGGAATGGTCGACCACACGATGTCGAGCCCGAAGAGGGGCGACAGGGCGATCAGGAGGACGGCCTGGAAGAGACCAATCACGATGCCCGAGAGCACCTTGCCAAACATGATCGAGGCTCGCGAGACGGGCGCGACGAGGATTTCCTTCAGGAAACCAAACTCCCGATCGGTTACGATCGAAATCGAGGTATTCAGCGCGACACCGAGCGTGGTCGTGGCGATAATGCCGGGGAACATAAACTGGACGAAATTGAACCCGATACCCGGTCCCCCGCCCATGGATATGGTCGCCTCGAGTCCGACGCCGAAGATGCCGAGGAAAATGACCGGTTGCATCACCGAGCCGATGATTCGAGCTTTGTCTTTGAAAAACCGGAGCAGATCACGCATGAAGATATTACGCACCGAGCGGAGCTCCAGGGCAAATCCTGTTGTATTGGTAGTAGTTGTCATCGTCTAAATCCTCTCTTCCTTAAAAAGTTTTTAGATTTCTCAGCGGCACTTGGCGCTTCATCCCGGATCTTCGACCCCGTGAGTTTGATGAAGACATCATCAAGCGTCGGCTGCTTGAGTTCGATTGACTGCACTTGCTGGGGGAGCTCACGAATCAGTTTCGGTAGAACTTCATCGCCATCCTTTACGACTGCTTTTATCTTTTTCTCATCGATCCGGACGTCCTGAGAAAAATGATCCTTGATGTATGCGATGGCCTGATCGTTATTGTCGGTCTGCATGGTAATGATATCACCGCCCACACCCTCTTTTAGTTTGTCAGGGGTATCCATAGCCACGATCTTTCCATGGTCAATGACGGCAATCCGGTCACAGTACTCGGCTTCATTGAGATAGTGAGTCGTCATGAAAAGGGTAATCTTCTCCTGCTTGGCGACTTTCAGGATGTACTGCCACATGGTCGCGCGGGTCTGCGGGTCGAGACCAATGGTTGGCTCATCGAGGAAGAGAATCTTCGGATAGTGGAGCATCCCGCGGACGATCTCGAGCCGTCGTTTCATCCCCCCGGAGAAATCCCGGACCGGCTTATTAGCCCGGTCAGCGAGATCGACCAGTTCGAGTAGCTCATGTGCTCGTTTCTTATACACACTCGAGGGTACACCATAGAATTCCGCATGGAAGCGGAGATTCTGATAAGCGCTCAGTTCTTCGTCCAGGGTTGGCTCCTGGAATACCATGCCGATTGATTTTCGGACAGCGATACGCTCAGTCTTCACTGAGTGCCCGGCGATACGCGCCTCGCCGCTGGTGGGCTTGAGAAGCGTGGAGAACATTTTGATGGTAGTCGTCTTCCCGGCGCCATTTGGCCCGAGGAAACCAAACACCTCACCCTCCCGCACCGTGAAGCTGATCCCCTTTACCGCTTGGAAATCTTTAAACGAGCGGGTCAGGTTTTCGACTTCGATGATTGTGGGGTTTGATTCGTTCATGCGAGTTTTTGGATTTTTTTAAGCTTGTTAATAGTTTTCGATCCGGCCTTCACGTGTGATTCATACATGTTGATCATCTTGCCGATGTCTTGCTCGCGTACCAGGCCGATAATTGTGGAATGTTTGGTGAATACAACGAGTGAATCTCCCGGCTTGATATTGAGCTGGCGACGAAGTTTCGCAGGGATGACGATCTGCCCCTGGCTGGCGACGGTCACCGAACCATGGACGTCATACTGCATATGAGGGTTTTTCGGGGTCATAGGCGTTTCTATAGAATATTATATATTTTATAGATTAGTATACTCCCCCGGGATGGCCCGTCAAGCACAAAAAAACGGGCATTTCTGTATACCCGTTTTAGTGATGTGTCTAGCAGCCGCAGCCACCGCCGCACGGACAGTCGCCATCTCCACCATGATTGTTATACATAGACATATTTATATAAATCATTACTGCTCTAGTATACGCGAGGACGGCTCACCGGGCAACTCCGATTTCGTCGTCTCGCCGTTTGCGGGGACATCCTTGAGAAATTTCAATCCGACATTTGAGAGGAAGATGAGTCCAATTGCCACTTTCACAAAATCAGCTGCCCGCAGCACCATAGTAAAGGCCACGCCGAGTGACGGTGTATACCCGAGCGCCCGGAAGACAATGGCCTGACTGGCCTCAAACGAACCGAGTGAGGCTGGAATCGGGATAAGAAATGAAAGAATCATGAAAACCATCATCACGAGAATGTCGAGGAAATGGCCTGATATATTGAGGGCGTGGAGCACCACCATAAACTGGATAAAGATGACGATCCCCCCGAGCAAAGACAGGAGTAGGCCTTCGATAAATATTCTTGGTCGCCGTTGGAAGAATTGGATAATGATACTCTCGAAGTACAACATTTTTTCAAAAAATTTGCTCAGCCGTTTGAATCGGTGGATCCGGAAAAATTTAAGAAATGATGAAAAAAAGCCAATACCGCGATACGTCTGCACATAGAAAAGCCCAAGTAAGACTACCAGAATGAAAAGGGTCGCCACAAACACACTAATCGCCTCCCAGCTAATCTGATAGGTAAACATAGCATAGATGAGCGCCCCGATGAGGAAAGGTAAGGGATACGTAAAGTCCAGAATCTTGTCCACGATAATCGAGGCCATGCCCCGAGAGAGACGGATTTTTGTCTTGCGTTTCAGTAGATAGGCTCGGATAGGCTCCCCTCCGACGTAGGGGCCGGGGGTGATGAAGCTGATAGCAAACCCGACGAACTTCGGGGCGAGGAGATCACGAAACGTGACGTGGTCCCCCTGCGCTGCGAGTACCCGCTGCCACCGGTAAATAGTGATGGCAATCTGCAATAACCCGAGACCAATCACGACCAGTAAAATCTCCCAAGAGAATGAAGAAAAGACACGAACGATTTCATCCGTGCCAATATACAACACCACGCCAATGAATAGCGCGATACCCACCAGCGTGGAGACGATAAAGAGAAGGATTTTCTTCATGGAAACGAGATAGAGACAAAAAGAGGTCTGATAGACACTAGTATATCCTGTTTATCGCCGTTTTTCAATCTAGTCGTTCGGATAGACGACAATCACCACTTTCGCGCCCATATCGACATCGCCGCCGTTCCAATCGTGCATTGCCTCCATCACCACATCGATGTCATAGACGTAATTCTCCCCTTTCCGCGTGCCGACGTCATTGGTGATAAAGGTATCAGTAGTATAGCCCCGCACCACGAACATATGATACAGCGGACCACCACTACGGAAATTTGGATTTCCGAGCTGCTTACCGGCAGCCGGGATGATGACTGGGCGTCCTGCCGCGATGTGCCGCTTGATATCATCCACCGACGGATCCTGGATCACGTCGACACGATCATAGCCCCAGTAGTCACGGATAAACTGCGCGGTCTCAGCCGCGGTTGTGTCTTTATAGAACCCCAAATGCTCCTCCTCCCAGGCAACGAGATCAAGAATCTCTTTATCAGCGATTTCTGGTGTGAATGTCTGCGATTGATAATAATAGTGGACCGTTATAGCCGAAGCCTCTTCACAGGCCTCCTGATACGGATAGTCCCAGTTCGCATGCGGTGCCTGGGTGGTAAACGGCACATTGAGATTGAGCTCGTCAGGGATGGCGACCGGCTCCGGCTCAGCTACCGGGTCAGTATTTACGTTTTCATCTACAGTATCCGGCTCGGTGTCGACATTGCGGAAGGCATCATAATTCACCGCCGGTGGGGCGGGGTCTTCCATCCATTGCTCCCAAACGTCAGTAATCCGGTGACGGCCGAGGAATACCAGGCCCGCCAGGATGAAGATAATGAGTATGAAATTTAGCCAAAATATGTGTTTACGCATGCGCCAACGATTAGCCTCCTATTAACTCGGGACTATAGAGGAGTGGGCACAGAAAGTCAAGCGGACAACACGATTATTGTCCCTGCCTGACGATTTCCTTTAATCCCGTAATTCTATACTTGCCGCGTTTTTTTTCACCCCCCGCCGCATCGACATATGCGTACGGAGCACGGCCGCCTTTGGACTCGAGCATCTCTGACGTGTCAATCAGGGTATAGCCCTCGGGTATCGCGTCCGCTTCTTTGATAAAGATGCGCATTCCCATCTGCTCTGCCTTTTTAACTGCGTGCGTTAACATCACTAAATCAACGGCGCCACTGGCCGTGCTAGCATATTTCGTTTCGAGAAACAAAGCCGGCTCTCCGCCGGGTAACGACAACATACGGGTAATGCGACGTCCTATTGCATTGCCTTTCTCATTTCTGACGATGGTCGCCTTGGTATTCGGTTCACTGATATATGCCATCAGTGCTTCATTATATCCCCCACTATTGTAGTCCTGACAGGATTTTACCGGATCTGAACCTATTTTAAAACAAGTTTCCAAATCAGAACTGTCCTCCGCAACCAGATTCTGTGCCGCCTGATCACCCGTGCCCAGTTCCTGGAGTGTTTTTTCAATTGTAATAAAGACGCTTTCCGCGGCCGGAAACCTTTCTTTCAGGCTGCGTATAAATTTACTTAACTTTTGGCTGCGCTTGCCTTCCTTGCCCTCCAGTAAATATCCCTGTGCGATTTCTTCGGCTTTTAAAAGAGATAAGCGCACCATGTCACGTTCAGCCGAAAGTTGATCTTGGAATCTTTTCAATTCATCAATTTTGATATTAATTTCTTCACGTTCAGCGCCCTCAGCTCTACTTTTCTGCTTTCCTAAAGCACTTAACTCCTGGCCTATTTTCTTTATTTCTTCTTTGATTTCTGCGGTTATGGTTTCGGGATCTCCGGCGGCTAAGGCTTCGCTTCCAAGTTCTTGGATATTAGCCTGCAAAATTGATTTAATGGCAATCGCAACGTCGGTACTGGATGTTTCGAGTGAGGCCGCCAAATCAGTTTTTTGATCCTGTGACCACGTATCAAATTGACTGTCTGTTAATGCCTCGGGCACATGTCCTTCCATCTTAATATCTTCCAGAAGTCTATTCTTTTCAAACCGCCACTCGTGGTATGTACCCAAACCGGCTTGTTGGAAGGCTTCTTTCATCAGGGACATAATTTCAGGATTATCGCGGTGTTTGGTTATATACAGCAGGATAGGCGAACCTCCTCCAAATGATTCAATGGCCTTTTGCTGTTCTGATGGGCTTAGATCTGGTGCAGTAAGCTGATTACTGATTTCTACACCCAGTTGTTCGCGAAGCTGCGCCCAAGTTTCCGGCAATGTGGACTCGGTCGATTCCTGTTTCATTCTCTTCAATAGTGCAAAGCTATACGCGTCTTCCAAAAGCCTCTCTTCATCGCTTTCAGATGGATTCTCAGCTGCAAAAATCTTTTCATAATCATCCTGTAATCCCTCACTGTGCAACGTCCCGATTGATTTGTAGAGGCGATATCCTTTGGCCAAAAGGGTTGTTTTTTGTTCAGGTGTTTTGGCGCGCTCTAAACGTTTGAAAATATTACTAATGGTCTTCGGCGCGAATTGAATACGTTCAGTGTCATTCGCCGCATCCTCCATAATTTTTTCCTGGGATATTTCCGGTACAAACCGTCTGATCTGATCGGCCATTTCATAGCCAACGAACGGATTAATTTTAATCCACGATCGGATTAATCCAGGCCTGTCCTTTTCATCAATATATCCTATGATTCTGTCGGCGGAGACTAATGCTTCCGAGGGGTGCTTATCAACCAGCTGCTTCAATTTCATTTTTGCCCAATCCGGGGAAACAGCTTTTGACCATTTATGGAAATAATCAAGCGCGGCCTCTTCATCCATCCCTATCACACGTTCTAAAAATAATCTGGCCTCATCCTCATTAAATAAATATGAAAAATTAGGGAAATAATCCAAAACCTGATGAGGAACTAGATATGATAGTTTTTCCACAAACTTAACGAGATCCTCCTCAGTGCCAAGAACCTGACGGATTTTATCCAACTCCATCAAGGCATGTTGCGGATTCATTTCCGCCTTCCGCAACAGAAAATCCATCAGTTCATCCTCTGAAACCAGCTCCCGTAAAAAATTACCATCCTCAGTCTGAGATCTGTACGTTTCTAAAAAACGAAAATCTCTTGCTTCGGCGAGAAGTCCTCGTCCGAATTCCCTTTTTTCTTCGCCGGACATGTGCGACATTTGGTCAAAATGACGTCGGCCATATACAATACTTTCTGGATATTCTGTCATCAACCGCTTAATGAGCTGTGGGCGCTCTTCCTCCGGTATGACATCGAGGACGATATGGCTATTGCGCAGGGCCTCATACGGGGACTCCCGGATGATGATTCGACTGACCCGTTCTCGCTGCTCCGGTGTAATTAATTTATGCCGCAAAACCTCTTCGCTGAACATGGGGCTGAAATTTTTTTCTAGCGTGGTGACACACCTCTCCAATATGTCTTCCATGCCGTGTTCACCAAAATACTCCGCAACGAGTTCCGGCTGATCTAATAAATCATCAGGGGCGTATTGCGCCATGCGTTTCACGGTTTCCGCCTTCCATCCTTCACCTAAAACTGATGCATACTGATTTAAAGTTTTTTCTGGGTCACTAAAATGATAATGTATGTTTTCCTCCTGGGTAAGCTTGCTTAAGGCTTGTCTTAGTCTTTCTTTGTCAGCTTCAGTAGTAAACAAGGCGCAGTAATGAGCCACTACTTCACTGGGGACTAAGGCCCTGTCTATCCGTTGTAAAAACGCATCCATCGCCTGCTCACGAGTAAACACTCCTTCACTTACCAATTGATTTATATTTTCAAAAAGCTCGTGATCTGAAACCATTTCTGCACAATGTTTTAGGGTTTCCGGCGTCAATCGTGCCCTGACGGAATCTTTTTTAAATAGATTATCTATAGAATACGGACTTTGTGCCGCCGCGTTTACAACCAGCTCATTCAATTCGTGATCATCAAATAAACTGTCATATTTATCAAGATAAAACAAAAACAGCCGTGGATCCCTTTCGGCAGCTTTCTGAGCAATATTTCTTATCTCATCATCATGAAAGATACCCCTCAATTCCTTGGAATTCATTAAAAAAGCGTCAGGGCGTTCCTGGAGAGTGTTTCGAATCAACGAATAAAATGATTCAACATCACCACTTGCCTGATCGCGGGCTGCATCCGTGAAAAAACGTTCAGACAAGCCGCCACTACCCTGCATTCGACTCAATATTCTCTCCATGAGGCCCGTCGGTATCCCGTACTCAAACGGAAGTGGATGGCTATCTCCTTTTGAACCATGACCACGATATTTATACGCATTATGTTCATTTTTTCTCAATTTTCTCAAAGCCCCCAAAAAAGTCTGATACTGCTCCTGTAAATCGGAATCTGACTTCATTCGGTCTTTTAATTCATCTGCCGACAGATGATATATTTGCTCCGGCGGTTCCGGGATCGGCGTCTTATCAACGTCTTCATCATAGTCCATCATACGCGAAGCTTCAGCAAATCGAAACTGCTGCTCCAGCTCTTGGGGACCTTTTTGGGTGCCAATTGTCTGGACATCTTCCGATGAGGGAACTGTTTTTTCTGGACTATTCGGACAATCCGAAGCATGCTCCCCGATTTCCACCGGATAGCCGCAATGCGGGCATTGTGCTGTTGGTTGTTTTTCAGACACAGAGCATATCTGCTAACTCTTTTTTACGTTCGAATGTCAGCCGAGGTAGCACTTTCCGTACCTCAGCCGTCGCCTCACGCAGTGTCTCGAGCTGCTCCATGCCCCGCAGAGCGATGGCCAGGCGCTGATCAATGCGCGCTTCCTCGGTGAGGCCGCCCTCAAGCACGACTGCATCATAGCCGTAATGTAATTGCAGTGTACGCACCACCACATCTACGAACCGGGGATGGTCTGACTGGATCGTCTGCTGCTCGATCGTTATCGCTTTTGAATCACCCTCCCCGGGCAGCATCGCGACGATGCCGTGCTTCCACCAATCATGTAGCTGCCGTTGCATCCGATACCGCTCGCCGACTGTACCGCCAGAAACAGAAAATATGCCACTTTCTAGTATGATATGCATTGTCCCTGATGGTCTGGTGATGGTAATTATCCGTTTCATATTCATGATGCTCCGGTAACACTAAAAAGATACTCCTTAATCATATTTGGGCTGTATTCCTTTTCTGAGTACTGTTTTTGCCATCGGGCGATTTCCTGGTCGAGAATATCTTCTCCCCACCGCTCAGGATCCTCCAGTTGTCGGCTGACCTGATTTGCGAGAACGGCGAGAGATTCTTTTTCGCGATCGGATAAGGATTCAGAAAAATCAGTCAGGGATTGTTCTATCCGCTGCCGGGAGGCTTGGACGATCTCTTCGGCAATGGGCGGAAAGATGAGATTGAAATCAACGTGACTGGCGCGAGTCGCACCCTGCATAAAATGAAGAAACTCTTCTGATATACCCTGCCCACCATTCGCGAGCCATTCCTCGTAAGCTCGCTCGATTTCCGTCTGTTTCAGCTCCTCTATAGCTGTGCGCACTTGGGGGGGTATCAGCGCCCAGGCACGGTCTCGTTCATCATCGATGACCTGTCGCATATATTCCGAACGTGATTGGGACGCAGCACCGACGTCATAATTTGGATCCTTGCGTTTCACCCAATTATCTACCAATGCGAAATCCTCGGGGTATTCACTCTGAAACCAGCTCGGGTTGGATAAATAGGCTCCACCAATTTCTGCCCAATACTCAGTGACTTGATTATAGAGCTGGGCTGAGGAATCGGAGTCGTTGATTGCCTGCACATACTCAGTGATATATCGGTTCTCCCCTTGGAGAAATCGTTTCGTGACCATGGTCAACAGCTCAGCACGTTCGGGTATAGTCATCTGGTTATCCCGTAACCAGTCATTGGCATGCATAAACTCATGGTTGGCCGTACTCAAAAGTTCATCAATCTGTTCGTGAAGATACAGATCTATGCTGGTTGGTCCTGTGTCTTTGCCCCGAGCTTGGCCGGCCTTTACCCAGCCCTCTCCGAGATTGTACTGACCGGCCATCGATCGCTCCTCGGCACTAGCATCTGCCCGATAAATAATTGAGTCAATGTCGCCGCGGATCCAGTGCTCGGGATATGTTTCTTCAAATATCTTCCTAATTGCCTCGGACTCAAATGACGTCCCCTCAAAACCGGTAATCACCTCGGGTGATGTCGGTATCTGCCCCAATGCCCGACGCTTGAAATTATCTTGGGCCACATTCATAAATAACTGATATTCACTATCACCATATATGTCCCGCAGATAATCCAGATCGCCCTGAGCTTCGTGCAGCTCCTGTGCTATGTGCTCAAAACTCTCCGTGAAATTCTCCGACTGCTGCCACTGGGTATCGAGTTGTTGCCAAAACGGCACGGTTTCGGCCGTGTTAGTCGACTGTTGCTGTGATTCCCGCGATACCCGCTCGATGGCCATCCCTTCCTTCAGTGGAGAGAGTAGCGCCAGGGAAATAAAACCAATCTCAGCCAGATGATTGAGGCTGCGCTTCATACGTTCGATACGGCTGGAAGAGACCCGTTCTGATCGTTCTGCTTCCAGGGTCTGTAATTGCTCCGTGATATCAATTAGCTCAGGATCCGGTAGTGCCTCCTGATCACCCACCTCTCGATTCGGGCAGCCCACAGCATGCTCGCCCGTTTCTACGGGATAGCCACAGTACTGACATTGTGATTGTGGTTGTGCTTCAGGCATAGTCCAATACCTTACTACACGACTAAAATTTATTCAACGACCACACCGCTATTCCCCAGTAGCCCCCACATCCACGTGAAGTGGTCGACGGAGAGATACCGTTCACCAGAGAGTGGATCAAGCACGATGATGCGCGTCGGTCCGGACGCTGCGCCGACATACCCAATCACCACGAACGTGTGTTCGCCCATGATAGCGTCAATATGTTTACCATCAGGTGTTTGCCAGTCGATATCCGTACCACTACCGGCTGTACCCCAGATGATCACCGGATGACCCTGCTGGATTTCACCGATGATATGCCCCAGCTGCCCTCCAGTAAAGGCTCGCGTGGTGCGATAGGCAGCGCCCGCCTGGGCAATCGGATCCCAGTACACTCCATACCCCGTCGAGGGCTGGCGGCCGTCGATATCACCAACAAATGCTACGTTTGGATCACCCCAGACGCCATCTGATTTGGGCGTGGGATCAAAACCAATCGCGTCTATGAGTGGTTGCTCATCAACATTTACCCCAAAATACGATAATGCCATTTTCAGGGTGGCTACTTCACAGCTCAGCGGATGATCCTGTCGATCGTAGGCGATGTTCAGTTTCGTGACGGATAGCTCAGTCGCAAATGTGATCTGCTGATCAGTATCCGATGGAAACCCGTCGACACTCTTAATTCCCTTGGCGAGAGTGACCGTATAGGTGCTATTAAATTCAAGAGTGGCTGCGGGAGTAAATATCATAGTGTTTCCATCCCACGAGATGGTGCCGTCCACGGCTGGTGAAATGCTAAACTTACTTGCGGCTGAATCCGTATTTACCGCCTGATCAAATGCGATGCGGATGGCACTACTCACGCTGACGCCACCCGAACCGGTCGCTGGGCTGCTGCTGGCGATAGTCACCGGTCCAAGCGTCGTAAATGAATGCGTAGATGCCTCGGTCAGATATCCTCCATCAAAGGTCGGTAATTCAGCTGCCAGAGTCACTGTATAGGTCGTGTCTTGCTTGGCATTTGTCGGGACAAAAGCCAACGTCTTATAATCAGTTGTCTTCCACTCTCCACTCAAGGCAGGCTCAATGGTAATATAGTCAGCAAACTGCTCGAAGTCCACGTTTTCGCTCATCGTCACGACGATAGGCTCATTGAGCGCGACCTGATCACCTAATGGGACAAACGCCTC
>JAXDBW010000043.1:0-14912 GCA_034678405.1 Patescibacteria group bacterium
ATTGATCCTCGCTTGATCGCCGCGAATCTCAGTGTGGAGCAGCTCAGGCTCTTCCACAGCCAGCGGGAGTTATTTGAGAAATTCTTCAAACCACTCACTATCCTCGGTAATGCCACGCAGATCTCACTCGGAGTCATGGGGATCAAGGAAGCCACGGCGAAGCAAATCGAGCAACACCTGACTGACTCTGAGTCGCCGTATTATCTCGGCCCTGAGCATGAGCATGACCTGGATTTCTCCACGAGCGATATCGCCAGTGAGCGGTATACTCGCCTGACGGATGAGGATAACCATTACTATTCGTATCTGTACGCCGGGCTGTATATCCGGCAGATGCTCACGCAGTGGGAGCGGGCAGGATTTCCGATTGATGACCGCGTAGAGATTATCGGTACGCTCTTCAACGTCGGGTTTAATCAAAGCAATCCAAAAGCCGAGCCTATCGTGGGTGGATCAACCATAACCGTCGGCGATCGCACATATTCATTTGGCTCGCTCTCGTTTGAATTCTACTACTCCGGCGAACTATCCGACGAGTTTTTACTCCGCTAAGCTTTTCATATAACAAAAACCCCGCTTACATTGATTGGATGAGGGTGTTATGTGGTTCGCGAATTTGCATGCCCCTATCAGGCGCTTTTTTTGTATTTATTTTTTATTTCCCGGCCTAATTGGTCATAGGCCACTGGCTTTGTTATCTTTTCAAGAGATTTCAATGTGATGGATAACTGGCTTCTTTTGTAATTATTAACTTCGTCTATTGATAAAACATAAAATTTCCATTGATCCAGGTTTAATGGGTCGATGATATCCTGATTTATCGGCGTTAAAAGGCACATAACGTATATATCCACGTATCGAGATTTTGTTTTTGACAGTTTATTTGTTGTGCCGTCCCAATATAGAGAGGGTCGTATGGAAAATGAAATTTTTGAAAGTTTTTCCTGGTGCCATGATTGAATAAATGCCGCTGATTTAACTTCTATTTTAATAGTATCAGGGGTAATGAGATCATATGCCGCCCATTCGTCTCGTGGCTGGTTCAGACTGATGCCCGTAGCAGTTGCGACAATAAATTCAGCCAGCCTTCCCCTGGTTGCATTACTGACCAGGTCAGAAACACTCCATTTCCAAAAATCCAATAAAGTAAATGGTAGATTGGTCTTTTTGAATTTGAGATGTTCACCCCCTGATTTAATATCATGTTTGATCAGCCCGTAGTTCATAAGTTTATAAAAAATTTTTCTAGTTGCTAATACGGAGGGAGTGGCGAAGCTAATTTAAGAGTATTAAAGAATGGATGTTAAGGCAAGGCGAGGATAAAACAAAGTAACTCAAAACCCCCGCCTACAGTGAGACGTGGTTTTGTGATTCTAAAATTGAATTTTACTCCTGAGGGGTGTCGCCTTTTTTCTTCAGAGCGTCTTTCAGGGTCTTTCCGGCGCGGAATTTCGGGATGGTGACCTCAGGGATCTGGATACGCTCAGAGGGATTCTGTGGATTGACACCGCCACGGGCGGAGCGCACTTTCGCGATGAACGTACCAAACCCGGTCAGGGTCACCTCTTCGCCGCGCTGGAGCGCTGCGATGGTGATCTGCTCAAAGGCGTCGAGCATATCCTCGGCCTGTTTCTTCGATACGCCCACTTTTTGGGCGATTTGATTGATGAGTTCGGCTTTGTTCATAGACATTTAAATAGTTATAAATTTTTGGTGACGGGTGATAGAGGTGGCTTTCTTCGTCTGCGGGTCGATAGTGACCAGGACCGCGTTTACGACGCAGTCGCCGTGGTCGGCGATATCGTGCGCGCGAGATTGTTTCTGAAGAAATTTGTCGAGGATGATATCAGTATTGACCCCGATGACTGAATTATGCAATCCGCACATGCCGACATCTGAGATGAAAGCAGTGCCACGGGGTAGGATGCGTTCGTCAGCAGTAGGGACATGCGTATGCGTGCCGAGCACCGCAGAGACGCGACCATCCGCATGCCAGCCAAAGGCTGATTTCTCAGATGTGGCCTCGGCATGGAAGTCTACAAGAACGCCTGCATAGGGTTCCGAGACCTGGTCGAGGATTGCATCGAGGGCATGAAATGGATTATCAAGTTCCTCTTCAATGAACACCTGTCCGTGTAAGTTTACCACAAGCACCTGCTCGTGGCCAACGGGGACTAGCTGATATCCTCGCCCTGGCGTCTCAGGCCCATAATTAGCGGGCCTCAGGAGGGGGTAGGAGGGGTCCTGGAAGATGTCATAGACCTCAGGCTTGGACCAGATGTGGTTACCAGAGGTGAAGAAGTCTATCCCCGAAACGCGCATTTCCTCGAGGGTCTTGCGCGTGACCCCGACGCCATGGGCGAGATTTTCGGCATTAGCGATCACGAGGTCGGGCTGTAATTCCTTCCGCATATCCGGCAGTACCGCGGCCACCGCGCGGCGGCCGGGTTTGCCGACGATATCCCCGTAGAAGAGGATGGTTAGTTTTTTTTCTGAAGGCATGATGGTATGGAGCAAGTATTGAGTGATGCAGCTGTGAGAAATTGATTCCTAGTTTAATGTTGTACGAAGAACGTATGGAAGAATGTTTTAAGTTTTAGGTCGGTCTACTCATAACCTTTAACTTATTTCTATACATTTTTCTTTAACCTTACAACATATGACCATATTCTGAATGTAGAAAATTGGATATGTGGCGTTGGGTTGCCAACGTCTTCAATGCGAGCAGAACAAACGTCACCGCGCTCCATTTCCCTTCTTATCTGGCATACTCGATGACGCGTTTTTCACGAATGAGAGTAACCTTGATTTCGCCAGGATATTTCAGATCTTCTTCAATCTTGTTTGCAATATTACGAGCCAGAATGGTGGCACTCGCATCATCGATCTTCTCCGGCATGACGAACACGCGGACTTCACGACCGGCCTGGATAGCGTAGCATTTTTCGACGCCATCGAAGCCTTTGGCGATGCCTTCGAGTTCGTCGAGGCGCTGGATGTACTGCTCGTAGGTGTCTTTGCGCGCACCGGGGCGAGCGCCAGAGATGGAGTCAGCGATCTGGACGATGACCGCTTCGAGGGTGGGCGGCTCGTCTTCGTGGTGGCCTTCGATACATTCGATGACTTCCTTCGACAGGCCAAACTTACGTCCGATGTCACCACCGATTTGCATGTGCGTGCCCTGGATCTCGTGGTCAACTGCTTTACCAATGTCATGGAAGAAGGCGCCCTTCTTCGCGATGTTCACATCAGCCCCGAGTTCTTCAGCCAGAAGTTTCGCGAGGTGTGCCATCTCGATAGAGTGACGGAGGATGTTCTGGCCATAGCTGGTGCGGTATTTCAGTCGACCAATGATCTGGAGCAGTTTTACTGGGAGACCGGCGATGCCGACCTCATAGGCGGCTTCTTCCCCAGCTTTCTTGATATCGAGGGCGAGATCTTTCTTCGCGTTCTCGATGGCTTCCTCGATCCGTCCGGGATGGATCCGACCATCCTGGATGAGGATTTCGAGAGCGCGTTTCGCCAGATGTCGGCGAATCGGAGAGAAACCGGAAATAACAATTGACTCAGGCGTTTCGTCGACGATAATCTCTACGCCCGTTTGTTGCTCGAGCGCTTTGATGTTGCGGCCTTCTTTACCGATGATACGGCCCTTCATCTCGTCATTCGGGAGGTGGACCACCGTGGTGGTGGTTTCTGCCGCATGGGATGAGGCGGTCCGCTGGATGACGCGACTGAGCATATTCTTCGCCTCTTTGTCGAGGTCTTCCTGGGATTCTTGCTGGAGTTTGGTGATGCGGTGTGCGAGCTCGTCTTTCATCTCGTGCTCGGTGTTTTCGAGGAGGACGCGTTTCGCGTCATCCTTTGAGAGTTCGGCGATTCGCTCGAGCTTTTGGATCTGCTGCTCGCGAATTTTACCAATTTCTTCCTTTGCCCGATCGAGTTGCTCGGACTTTTCTTGGATTTTCTGCTGTTTGTCCTCGATGTCCATGAGTTTCTTGTCGAAGAGACTCTCGCGTTTCTCGAGGCGTTCCTGTTGATGCCGGACCTCGCGGCGGGCTTCTTCAGCCTCTTTCTTGGCCTCCTCGGTCATTTTGAGCGCTTCATCTTTAGCTTCGATGAGCATCTCCTTTTGTTTGTTTTTTGTCTCGATGATCTGCTGATTCAGCTTGGCTTCAGCGGTGTCGATCTGTTTGGCGGCCCAGACCTTGCGGCCCCACCACCCGACGATCATACCACCCGGGATGCCGACGGCTGTCAGGATAATCCAGATGAGTAAACCTTCTGCCATATATTTGTTATTTAGTAATTGGTAAGTAGTGTGCAGTGTCTTGTCGTTTCTCGATTTTCGCCATGTTAGTAAATGTGAAATTCGAAATTGCAAGCACCAAGCTCCAAACAAATTCAAATTATTTAATATTCAATATCCAAAGTGAGCTTCTTAAGAAATTGAAATTTTCAATATTGTTTGGAATTTGGAAATTGTAATTTGAAAGTTCTAAAAGAGGGGTGTCCACAGTATGAGTGAACCCTCGGCTCAAATGATAATCGTGACGGTACCTAGCGCGAGCTGGTAATTATCTTATCGATAATGCCGTACTTCTTCGCTTGGTCAGCCGTCATGAAATTATCCCGATCGGTATCTTTCTTGATAGTGTCGAGTGATTTGCCCGTGTGTTTGGCGAGAATCTGATCCAGGCGGTCACGAATCTTGAGGATGTGTTCCGCGCGAATCTTCACGTCGGAGGCTTGGCCTTCGACGCCGCCCATGACCTGGTGCAGCATCACTTCGGAATTAGGCAGGGCAAATCGTTTGCCGGCGGCGCCGGAAGCGAGCAGCACTGCGCCCATCGAGGCAGCCATGCCGACACAAATAGTCACTACGTCAGGCTTGACGTACTGCATCGTGTCGTAGACGGCCATACCCGCGGTGACGGAGCCACCGGGAGTATTGATGTAGAGCTTGATGTCTTTGGTCTTGTCCTCTGATTCGAGATGCAATAATTGGGCAATGACCGTGTTGGCTACTACATCATTGATAGGATTCCCGAGAAAGATAATCCGCTCTTTGAGGAGCCGAGAGTATATGTCGTACGCCCGTTCACCGAACGACGACTTCTCTATTACTGTGGGGATGAGTTGCATGAACCTAATTGGTTGATTAAAACGTAGTCTATAGTATAGGGATGGAAGGGCGGTTTTGTCAACTCTCCCCCCGAAACGGGCGTTTGTAATAAAACCCACCGTACTCGTTTCTCGGGCAAAGTGGGTTTACTTCGGCGTCATCACTTATTTCGTGGACGCCAGGGTAAATGGGTCGGGCGGATCAGAGTTCCGAACGTGGTGGAGATATCTCCAAAGACTAGTTAGTGATTCATAGAGCTCTTTCCGGTGTCGGAGAATGGCGCCGATGCGGCGCATCTCAATAGTCTTATACTCAGCCTTCGCTCTGATGTAATGCTCAAGAGCTTTTAGTAGTGCACGATCGGACACCTCTACCTCCGGCTTGCGGGCCATTTTTTCTATGTCCGCAAGTTCCTGGGGAGTGTCCATGGGCCCTCCACAATATATGGGTTATTATAATGTACCGCCCTTACCTTAGCGGAATATGAAGAATTGTCAATCTCGTTGGAGATGCATCTCTAGCGGGGTCAATAAAAAATCACCGCGTTCGAGTGAGCGCGGTGATGAGCAGAGGAGGGAGAGAGGGCCCGAATTTATCGAGGCGTGATTTCGTAGACCATGCCGATTGTGTGTCCGAGTTGACACCAGGGCTGCCGTATTGGGTCGGCGATTGACGATCCACAGATATTGCAGATGTCCATGAAGTTGATATTGATAACTCTGCATTCTACTTTGGTTGTCAATTCCTGGGCGGGTTTGGCGGGGTCGAGCTCTCCTGTCGAGAGCGGGTAGTAGTACCCGCCCTGGGCATGGCCGTGAGCGCAGTGCCCACCGACATCGAAGCAGGTGCCGTCAATCCGGCACATGCCACCGCAGTTCTGAATTGCCTCGGGGTGCTGTGGTGTACATTCAACGATTGGACGCATGATTCCTCCATGAATATGTCATATGTTTTGTACGAACTATTTGTTTCCTAGTGTGCCAAAAAATAACGCTCTAGTCTAGCGGGTCTGATGACTACCGTCAAGTAGTCTTTGTTATTCTATAGCGCTTGGGGGATCCGCCGGTCGCTGGGTTCCCTCAGAGTTATCCACTTGTGGGCGGACAATTTCCCAGCCGTTCTCTTTTTCCACGAGGGAGCCCTTGATGGTGAAACCGGCCGCTTTGGGATGGCCGCCTCCACCGAAGAATTTAGCAATCTTCGAGACATCGACGCCGTCCTGGGTCGTGCGGAGACTGCCTTTCACCAGGCCGTCACCTTTTTCGTAGAGGACCATGATAGCTTTCGCATGTTCGACGCTATTGAGGAAATTGGCAATCCCCTCGGAGCTTTCCTCAATGCCGAGTTCGGTGAAATCCTTTTTCGTCAGCACGGTGGTGACGATGCCGGTCTCATCATTCTTCTTCAGTCGGGACAGGGCGCGGCCCCAGAGCTGGAGCTGGGCGAGGGATTTATTCTGGAAGGTATGTTTGATGATTTCTTTCGACCGGGCACCGTAGGCGAGAAGTTTTGATGAAACCTCGAGTGATGAGGGGGTGGTTCCGAGATTGGAAAAGTTTCCTGTGTCAGTCAGGATGCCGGTGAGGAGAGCAGTGGCCACATCTTTGGGGATGGGTAGACGGAAATAGTCGAGGAAATGGAACACGATCTCCGCTGTTGATGACGCCTGCGGATTGACTACATTAATATCACCAAACTGGGCATTGGTATGATGGTGATCAATATTGATAATAGTTGGCTTACCCGGGATGCGTGGGATATGGGTGTGCACTCCTGCGTACTCGAGATCGCCCGAGTCGAGGACGACCACGACATCGTGCGGCTCGCTCATCACCGCTTCATCCCGCTCGATCCGATCACTCGAGGGCAAGAACATGAGATACTCGGGGATAGGTGTCGTGCAAAATAACCGATGGGTGGTATCGGTGTGGACGCAGTAGTGGGCGAAGCCAAGCATCGAGCCGAGTGCGTCGCCATCGGGATTTTGGTGTCCGATGATCATGACACGCTGGGCGCCATCGATGGCGTCTTTGACTTTTTGGAATAGTGGGTAGAGCTCGGTCATAGGTGGGTCACGGTATGTGCGTGATAACAACCTACCCTACTCTTCCTGGTGAATTTTGTCAATAAGTGCGTCTATGTGAGCCGCGTGTGCCTCGGTGGTATCGATATGGAACCGTAGTTCAGGCACTTTGCGCAGGATAACCGCCCGGGCGAGGAGGCTGCGTAATTCTTTCGTATGGCGCTCAAGGATCCGAGCCGCCTCAGGCTCGCGATCCGTCGGGAGGATGCTATACCTGATGTCCGCGTAACTCAAATCCGCGCTGGTATCGACCTGCGTCAGGGTAATCATCATCTCCGGCGGCACGATGTCCTCGCGCTGGAGGATGGTCCCGAGCTCGTGGAGGATGAGCCCATTAATTTTGCGGATGCGTTCGGAGGCCACGGGTTATTTTTCCAATTCTTCGGTGTAGAATTCGAGGATATCGTCTTTGACGATATTTGATGACCCCTTGAGTGAGATGCCACACTCTGTCCCGGCTGGGATTTCAGTGACGGTTTCTTTCCCTTGTTTGAGTTCAGTAACGGTAACGGTGGTTACTTTTGTATCGTTACGCATGACGGTCGCGAAACTCTGGGTCACTGCTTTGCCTTTTGTGATCAATGCTCCAATGATCATCGTTTTGCGTTCAGTGCGGAAAATAGCCAGGACCTTCGCGCGGCCAAGTTCAACTTTGACCTTGTCATAGGTGACAAGCGCGTTAACTTGCTCCTGGACATCGTCAATCAGATTGTAAATGATGGTGTCAGTCCGAACCGGGACGCCTCGCTCTTGGGCCAGCTCCTCGGCGTTCTGATTTATTTTTACATTAAATCCATAGACACGCGCACCGACGCTCTCTGCTTCGAGAATGTCGACGTCACTAATATTGCCGAGGCCCTTTTTCACGATGGAGACACGGACATCCTTTGCGACGATGGTTTCGAGTGACTGGATGATAGCTTCCTGTGAACCAAGGGTGTCGGCCTTCAGCACGACGTGTACCTCTTTGGCCTGATCGCCCTCTTCCTCGGTGCCGTTGGTCTGGACTTGCTGCCAGGTCTGGGTATCGCGGTAGGCGCGCTCTTTGTGTTTGAGCTGCTTTTGAATTTTTTTCAGTGATGTCTCATCATCAGCTATATGGAGCGTGTCGCCGACTTCGGGCGAACCTTTGAGGCCAAGGAGTTTCACGGGAGTGGACGGTGGCGCTTCGGTGATTTCTTTGCCAAGATGGTTTTTCATCGCGCGGATTTTCCCGACGACCGTACCCACCTGGACGGCATCGCCGCGTCGCAGTGTGCCTGTCCGGACGAGGATGGTGGCGACCGGCCCCTCACCTTTGTCCACGTGGGATTCGATGACCGTGCCCACGGCGGGTTGGTCTGGATCAGCCATGATATGATCCTGCTCTACTTCAGCAACGAGGAGGACGCTGTCGAGCAACGCCTCAATCCCCTCACCACTCTTGGCCGAGACATTGACCGTCATGATCTTACCACCCCAGGATTCGGGCAGTAGATTTTTCTGCGCTAATTGGTTGAGAACTTTTTCCGGATCTGCTTCTGGTTTGTCAATCTTGTTGATCGCCACGACAAATGGCACCTTCGCACTCTGGATGATCTGGATAGCTTCTTCAGTTTGCGGTTTCAGACCATCATCCGCGGCGACGACAAGGATAGCGATGTCAGCCACGCGGGCGCCCCGTGACCGCATAGCGGTAAATGCCTGGTGACCAGGTGTATCGATAAACGTGATGAGCTTACCGTTTCGTTCGGCTTGGTACGCCCCGATATGCTGCGTGATGCCACCCGATTCCGAATCGATGACGTTTGCTTTGCGGATGGTGTCGAGTAATTTCGTTTTTCCATGATCGACGTGCCCCATCACGACCACTACCGGCGGGCGTGGCGTCGAACCAGTTGGTTTTTCGTCTGTAGCACCGCCCTGCTGTGCTTGATCGGTGCGGTCGGTATCCTGTGGCACGGGGGCATAGCCAAAATCCTCGGCGATAATGCTTGCCGTTTCATAATCAATACGCTCGTTGAGGTTGGCCAGAATGCCGTTTTTCATCAGCTCCTGGATGACGGTTGTCACGGGTTTTTGGACAAGCCCAGCGAAGTCACGGACAGTAATAACCTGCGGCACTCTCAGCTCGGTTTTTGTCTCCGTGCTGACCGCCTCGATTTCTTCCTCCTCTGGCTGTTGCTCGCGGCGATACCGCTCAATGATGGAGCTATCCTGCTCGACCATTTCGATAATCTTGTGCGCCACGGCATCGTCGACTTTGATCGCTTTGCGACCAATGTCATATCCCAGTCGGGGAAATAAATCCCGCATTTCATTGGGGGAAACCTTTATTCGTCTGGCGAGTTCGGTAACATTCATATAATTATGTGTAGGGTAACGTGGATTCGGCGCATTGTCTAGGGTCAGCGGAAAAATGAATAGAAAAAACGATGCCTGGATACCGCACCGTTTTAAGCGAGAATGTGTGTGACAGGCTGCTTAAAACATACGGTTTTTGCCGACGATCACCTTGAGTTTTTGTGGAGCTACTTCCACCGTGACTGGTGTCTTGATCATCATCTGACCGTCGGCGATGACGGGGAGGCTCTGATGATCGGTGGTAATCTTAACCTTTTTCAAGGGGAACACACTATGGGTAGTATAGCGTCGTTTCTTGCTGAATAATCCCCCACCTCTTGTTTCCTCGCGGACGACCGCCTCGAGCTGGCCATCGGTCGGATCGGATTGTGACGCAGAGCCATTGATATTACATATCTGGATAGTACTAGTCGAAGTGAGTGTGCTGATATGATACGTGCCGAAGTCCATACTGACCGCTTGATCAGCCGGCAGCGCTAGCGATGAAATGAAATAAGCGTTGTTGACTTTACCGAGGTCAATCTTTGTAGTGATGCGGGCTGAGAGTGTATCACAGGCGGCAACGCCGCGGGGTATCCCGAGCTTGTCGGCGATCGTGTTTGGTTCGCCGATGGGGACGATCCCAAACGTCACTGCGTGCTTCGGTAGGAAGCTAATCATTTTACTCACGGTATCGTCATTGCCAATGGCCACAATCGTTTTGGCCCCATGTTTGATGGCCGATTCCACCATCTCTTGGAGGCTCTTGAGCATGGTCAGTTTCTCAGTATGACCATTGACTCCGAGCTGCATCAGACGATTCTCAATCTGGTTGAGCTGTGATACGTACTTCTTGTCTGATACAAATGTATCAATGAAGTAGTAGTAATGCATGACAAAGATGGGTCAGAAATTATTTTTCTGACTGGTCTTTCTTTTTGTCAGCTTTTTCTTCTTTGGTGGTAGGCGGTTCCATTTCGCCCTGTCCATGGTCACCGCTCATTGCGATCTTGCCGTTAATCAATGCCCCTTCTTCTACTGACAGAGACTTCGTTTCGAGATTGCCAATGATGCGAGCTGAACTGGTCAGCTGCGCCCGCTCGCTTACCTTGACATTGCCGCGAATTTCACCGGAGAGATAGAGGTTTTGCGCCTCAACTTCAGCTTTAATCTTGGCGGCGCGGCCAACGTTCAGGTCATGATTAGTTTTGAGAGTGCCTTGGACGACACCCTCGACGGTGACATTGCCTTCACCATGGAAGTTACCGTCGACTTTTACTGAGGCGCCAATGACCGTTTCCATCTCGCCAGATTGTTCGTGCTCGCCATTTGGAAAGAGTGCCATATATAGATGCTATAATAGTTAAGTGCTGTCATTGTAGTATCGCGCCCGAGTCCAGTCAAACAAATTGTCTTATTTAGCAAGTTGATATACACTAATCGGTACACTATGCCAAAAAATAGGAAAAACGAAAACCCCTTGCAGGGTATGGAACACCTCATGAAAGACGCCGAAGAAGAGCGGGAAATGTCAGCAGACGGAACTCAGGTGGCTGAGCACCGCCTCCTGAAACGCGAATTGATACTTGCCGCCATGATAATGTTGTTCCTATCTGCTGTACTTGCTGGTCTGACGTGGTATGATGCCACGTCGAGCACTATCACTGATATTGCAGAAAAAGTTACGAATTTCGTACAATAACATTTTGCGACTCTATTTTTTAGCTAAAATTAGCAAATTATATTAATAGAAAAATATTATTTGGCTAATATTAGCAAAAAACACCGTTGATTATAAAATTTGGGCAGTTATACGGTATTTGTTCTACGTGGAACATTTACTCCTGCCCTCGTAGTTTCCGGCGAAGCCGGACCCGGCTACGCCGGGCAACTGGTCCCACCTGCCCTCGTAGTTCAACTGGATAGAACCGGGGCGTCCTAAGCCCTTAATGCAGGTTCGAATCCTGCCGAGGGTACCACTGTAAACCATGGGCTTGTAGCTCAGTTGGCTAGAGCGCTGCATTCGTCCCTCACCAATCCCCGGGCCAATAGCTCAGTTGGCTAGAGCGCTGCATTCGTCCCTCACCAATCCCCGGGCCAATAGCTCAGTTGGCTAGAGCGCTGCATTCGCATTGCAGAGGTCAGGGGTTCGACTCCCCTTTGGTCCAGAGATTGGTGAGGGACAGAGGTCAGGGGTTCGACTCCCCTTTGGTCCAGAGATTGGTGAGGGACAGAGGTCAGGGGTTCGACTCCCCTTTGGTCCACCATTTCTTTTGATATAGCCACCATTGAATGGCCGGTATGTTATTACTATGTTAGTATACATACATATTTCTGATCCATTGAAAGGAGGTGAGTCATATGGATGGAACAACTAGCATAGTGCTCGCATCGTTTACCGATTTTTGGGAGCGATTCACCTCTTCTATACCGACCATCTTAGTTGCAGTGGTGCTTATTTTTGCAGGTTTTATTTTTGCTTGGATATTCGAGTCAATTTCCAGGAAGATCCTCCGGGCACTAAAGCTGGAGGAGGCCGTTGCTCGAGTTGGCATTCAGCAACTTATGCAAAAAGCTGGCTTAAAAACCACATTTACTCGACTATTGTCAGGATTGGTATACTGGTTTGTGTTAATAGTATTTCTTGCTGCCGTAGTTGATATTGCTGGGCTAACGCAACTATCTAGCTTTGCTGACAACTTGGTTGGATATCTGCCCAATGTCATAGCAGCTGTAGCAATTCTGATAATTGGCATTTTGGTTGCAAATGTACTATACAATGTGGTTAAGAATGCGACTCATTCGGCAAACATAAACGCGTCAAACTTCCTGGCCGCCCTGACCAAGTGGTCAATATTTGTTTTTGCGTTTATAGCAGCGCTGGTACAGCTCAAGATAGCTCCTGATCTTCTAAAAATACTCTTTACTGGGTTCGTGGTAATGATGTCTTTGGCTGGTGGCCTAGCCTTTGGTCTCGGGGGTAAGGACCTTGCTCGAGATATACTTGAAGGTTTTCGAAGAAATGTAGGCAGGCACGAATAACCAGAAATTGAAAAACAGCGTTTCCTTGGAGAAACGCTGTTTTGGTATCTGTATAATATTGTTCCACGTGGAACAATTTAAATGCGTAGCGCTGATCCGTCGTCAGAGACGAACCAAAGGTCGAAGCCGCTGCGAAAAGGGCTAATTGCTATTTTTGCCCTCTCTGGCCTATCCTTGGTTGGGATAAGAACTTCAAAATACCGAGTGCTCTCCCTTCTTTTGGTTATTCCTTCTTTTAATGCAGCTGGAATATCCGGAGAGCTGAATATTGAATCCTCAACTGCAATAGTCTGTACCAGTTCCAGCTGAGTCGGGTTGATTAGGGTAAAGGTTAGTTGTTGGAAAGGAACTTTGAGCATTGCAGCGAAGTGCTGTTTTGCCTCGTTCTCGTTTTTAAACTGTTTCGACATGGTCTATACTCCCGTGTGTGTTTTTTTGTTTCAGCGATGTAAAAAGAGTAAAGGAGTCAGGGGATATTGTAAAGTCAGAAAAATGTGCTACTCTACTAAATACATTCCACGGGCCTGTGGCACAATTGGCTAGCGCGCCTCCATGGCATGGAGGAGGTTAGGGGTTCGAGTCCCCTCAGGTCCACCATAATGAATTTATATGTTCGGAAGCCGCCTCGCGCGGGCTGAAAGCCCGCGCTTCGGCTGGCAAATTGTAGAGCAAATTGTATTCTTTTTCAAAATTCATTTGTAGCTTTCCGTCCAGTAAAATGCGGTTCGAGCCGACAGTTTTCAAAAAATTCTTCATTCCGAAGAAATTTTTTGTATTAGCAAGATTTCCTGCTTGGTTGGCATCTAAAATCCAAGATTTTAGGAGTTCGAGCCAATGATTTCCTTTTCGCTCAAAATCATTAAGTTTTTGTTCAAAGTCGGCTTTTTGCTCAACTAAAACATTTTTCCTTTGCTTAAATTCATCAAGTTCAATTTCACCGTCTAAATGCAAATCAATAAGACGATTTATTCTCTCTTTGACTGATTTCAACTTATCTCTTAGATTTTGAGCGAAAAGGCCTGACGAGCTACTTTCTTCATTCTCCCATTCTTCAACTTTTGCTAAATACTTATCTTTCCACTCGTCAGGAATTGAAACTTTTTGACAATAATCTTGGATTTGATTAGCGAGTAATTCTTCCCGCAAAAAGTCATGTTGTTGGCACTTTTGGGTTTTGCTTTTCTTGGTACAACGATAATATATGTATTCTTTGCCACTTGGCTTGATTTTTCTTTCAGCCGTTATTGTATAGCCACACTCTCCACATTTGGCAAAACCCAGAAATTGAAAGCTTACCTTTTTTGACTTTTTGCGGGGCTTGCCATTATCTACTATTGCCTTTTGAATTTTGTCAAAAAGTTTTTTGGAAATCATTGACTTATGAGAACCTTGTATTAACTCACCTCGATAGTAAAACATTCCGTAGTAAAATGGATTTTTAAGTAATCCTTGTACTGTAGACAAATGTAAAGGTTCTCCATTTCTGCCAACCAAGCCAAGAGAAAACATTTTGTCTTTTATTTGAGTTAAGGTGTGGTTTCCTTCGGCAAAAAGCTCCAATACTTTTTGCATTTTGTTGAAGTTGGTTTTGTCTGGTTCAATGATTCTCAGGCGAGGTTCGTTGTAATAGCCGAGGGGAGCTTTTGCCGGTAATTCTCCACGCCTTAACTTTTGTCTTATCCCTCTTAAAATGTTTTCTCTTAAATTGTCAGTGTAATATTTGGCTTGCCCAAAGGCAACGCTTAACATAAATTTACCTTGTGGAGTAGTGTCAAACCAAAAGGTCGGGAATTTGAGCGAAGTTATTTTTTCAGTATCGACCAAATATATTACCTTCCCACCATCTATTGAGTTTCGAGCTAGTCGATCGGGATTCCATGCTAAAATCCCTGAAGCGTTGCCCTTTTCTATTTCAGAAAGCATTTGATTAAATATTGGTCTGCCCGGCTCCTTAGCAGTTCTCGACTCGGTGAACTCTTTAATTACAAAAAGGCCGTTTTGTTTGGCATAATCTCTTAGTTCTTGGAGCTGGGCCTCGATAGACAAAATCTGCCGTTCTTCTTCCTCTGACGACTTTCTGCAGTAGATGAAATACTTTATCATTTTCCCTCCTTTAGAACTAAACGATTTATCTAATTATACCAAACAAAAGCCAAACAAAACAAATGCTTTCTGAAATTTCCGCTTCTGGCGGAGATACGCCGACAATTTAAAATCTTGCCAATTCGCCCGCAGGGCGATAAAACCGTCTGGCTCTGAAGTATGAGCAAGTCATCACAGGAACCGCATTTTACTGGACGGAAAGCTTAATATTAATTTTCCAAAACAATACAATTTACT
>JAXDBW010000044.1:0-3472 GCA_034678405.1 Patescibacteria group bacterium
GATCCGGTGAGTAATAATCTCATCATGACCGGACGGACGTATGGCGGTGAAGTGGAGTGGTATCTGGCGGCCGCGACCACAGTCGACCGCACGATCACGCTGGGCAGCGGGGCAGCGCAGACCATCACCCTGAGCGCTGATCTCACTGCGTATAATGCCGATAGTGACAATACCCTCACGGTCACCGGCAATACCTACGATCCGACGGTGACTATCGCCGGAAATATTAATTCGAGTGTCGCAGCCAGCGTGGGCATGACTCTCAATCCCGGAGCAGGTATCTGGCAGGTGGCTGGTACGCCGGATTTACGCTACCTGCACTATGTCGCGGAGACCGGCAATACCTTCATCCTCAATGGTGGGTCGGTGACTTTTTATACCTCATATGAGGTGGTTGCGAGTACTTGGGCTACGTTTTATGATTTCCAGACCAGCGGCTCGGGTACCAAGACGGCCGGATCGTCCGCCCGCATTTACGCGGATAATGATATCCTCATCGGAAACGGAACCACCCTTTCCAGCAATACCGTCGTACAGGTAAATGGCGGTGATCTGACGACGACCGGCGGCACCGGCACTGGTGTGCTAAGTGGCTCGGGATTGGTCTCTGTGTATGGCACGGGTAATTTCGGGGGCAATGCCAACTGGACCATGAGCACTCTGACATTCAAGGAGGATGGCGCCGATGTCACCACCACCGCGACTGGCAGTGGTTCTGTCACCGTGACTTCCCAGCTCAGCCTTGAGGGTTCGTATGATGTCAACTGTGATTGTTTTTATCTGCACGATCTAAACGCCGGCGGTAAGACCTGGATATTAAGTGGCAGTGCCAATCCGTTTACTGTGTACACTGTTGTTAATTTCAACTACCAGACATCAGTGGTTCGCTACACTGGCACGGGTGCGACCAATATTGCCCGGGTGGATTACTATGATCTGCAACTCCGTCCTGCATCAGGAACACAGACATACACACTGCCAAATGTGGGAGGTGGCACACTGGATATCCACCACGATCTATCGATCGGCGGAGCCAGTGCCAGCCTGACCCTCAACGGCGATACCAACGACCCGAATCTGATAGTCACCAATGACGTCAGCTGTCCAGCCACGACTGGTACGACGACCGTGAATACCGGTACGACGACCTGGACCGTGAGTGGCAATGTCAATCTGACAGATTGTGACGGTTGGACGGCACAGACCGGGCATACGCTGGAGATGAATGGCACCTCGAAGACACTCACCTCAGATACTGAGTCACTGGTCAATTTCGATGTGACGGGCGGCTCAGTAGCCAGTGCTGACGCCATGGATGTCAATGGCACGTTTGATGTGACCAGTGGAGCATTTACCCAGCATGCATCTAGCAATCTGAATGTCGCCGGAAATTTCACCCTGGCTAACGGCACGACGTTTACTGAATCTACCAGTGGCCTACTCGTCCTCGATGGTGATCTGACGTATACGGACAGCACATCGCCGAAACAGGACGTGGGCGATGTCCACGTCGGCACCTCTCCCGATACCACAAATCTCTCGAGTGATATGACTGCCCGGTCGCTGACCATAAACGACGGTGATATTCTCTATACAAACGGCTACGATCTCGACATCGGGGTGGGTGGCATCACCGTGGCAGCGGATGCCGGCGCCGGGGGTGGCACGCTGGATGTGAATGATGACGTCGAGACCGACGGCACGGTCATGGCGACTGACGGGAAATTTGACCTGCAGTCCGGCGCCACTCTGGCAAACAGCGGCGGCACCAATGTCAGTTCGACGCTGCAATTTACTATTTCATCATCTGCCATATCAAACGTCACTAGCGATCTCATCACGGTTGGTACCGGTAATCCCTATGACCTGGTGATCGATGACGGCGGTGGTACCTATACGCTGACAGTCGAGGTAGAGGATGCCCTTACTGTAGATCATGATATCACCATCACCGGCGGGGTGCTGGATGCGAAAAGCGGGGAAAACAATACTATCAACGTCGCCGGCGACTGGACCAATAATGATACCTTTACCGCACGGTCTGGTACGGTGAATTTCACCGGTGCCGACGGCAGTACACAGATACTCTCCGGTAGTACCAGCTTTTATAATTTTGTGGCTAGTACCGCGGCAAATACCGCTGGGCGTACGCTCCGGTTTACCGCCGGGACGACGCAGACCGTGACCGGCACCTGGACTATCACCGGCTACTCGGGCAAGGTGATCACCCTCCAGTCATCGACGACCAGTGCCTGGACGATCAATCCGACCGCCGCGTCAGTGACCTATGTCAGTGTGTCATACTCGACTAACAGTGGGACAAGTTTCTGCGCGACGTATTCGACCAATGGCGGCAATAACACAAACTGGAATATTTCCGGCACTGCGTCCTGCGGTATCGACATCTCCGGCCAGATCTATACCGACGAAGGGTCATCACTACTGAATTGCTCAACCACCCGTACCGTCCATATCCGAGTCAACGGCGCTGGTACTCAGACGACGGAGTGCAGTAACGTACCGGCGAACGGCTCCTATAGCTTCACCGGCGTGACCGCGAATTCCGGCGATGTGGTCACGGTCTATCTCGATAATGAAACCGAAGAAGCCACCACCGTGATGGTCAGTGACGGCACGGCACAGACGGATCTGGATATGTATCAGAATTGGGTGATTGTCCGGCATGATACCGGCAGTAGCATTACCAATACTAACCTCTCTAATGGGGATGACGGGGATGACGACGTGAAATACAGTGTCAGCGCCGGTGCGGCCACGATTGATGCTGGATTTGGGCTGCACATCTGGGGTGGGGATACCTATGCGCCGGGCGGCACGCTGACGACTACCAGTACCGCGACCGCGGCCGGGACTGCCGGTGATGTACACATCCCTACCGGATCGACGCTCACTGTCGGAGCAAATAACTTCACGATCGGTGGTGACTATGACAATGATGGCACACTCACTACCAGCGGATTGACCACTTTTGATGCGACGAGCACCGGTTTCACGATTCAGCCGGGCAGTTCGAATTTCTCCAGTCTCACTCTCTCGGGCAATGGTGGCGGCAATGGGACCTGGACCCTGCAGACCAGCGATACGACGGTCACTGGCACGCTGACTGTCGACGCCGGCGATACGCTCACGATTGATTCGGGCCGCATCCTCTCAAATACCGGCTCCAGTGATATCTCTGGTACGGGGACGATCAATGGCGCCGGACGACTCCGCTTTACGCACACGTCCGGTGGTCCCGGTACGACTGCCACGATCAATAGTATTGTGCGGTATGATCCCTCGCCAGTGATATCTATTCCGAGCACGACGTTTGACGCCCGGACATATGGTAATGATGTAGAGTTTTATAATAACAGCGGGGGGCGCAGTGTCACTGCTGCCAGCGGGACCTATGTCATCAGCGGCGATCTGATCCAGACCTGTGTCGCCTGCGGTGGTCTGACTGGAGATT
>JAXDBW010000045.1:0-50797 GCA_034678405.1 Patescibacteria group bacterium
TTCGATGCTTACACCAACTGGTGGGGAGGTATCAATGTAGCTGTCGGTGATATCAATGGGGATGGCGAAAAAGAGATTATTGTCAGTACTCGTACCGGTGGTATCCCTAGGGTTCGTATCTTTGACAGTGAAGGAAACAACAAAGGCTGGGATTTCGATGCCTTTGCCTCAGGTTTCCGTGGTGGGGTTAACCTCGCCGTCGGTGATATCGAGGGCGATGGTATGGATGAAATAGTTGTCGCGCCAATGGGTGGTGGCGCACCTCAGGTTCGTATCTTCGGAATGCGGAATGGCAGCATCGTCCCGGTTACCGAGAATTTCTACGCCTATGACACGAATTTCCGTGGCGGGATCGCCCTGTCTATCGGTGACATCGAGGGTGATGGCATCGGTGATATCATCACCACCCCGATCAGCGGTGGCGGGCCGCACGTCCGCGTCTTCGGGGTGAAGAGTAAGCGGTATGTCCCGGTTACCCTGGGTGTGATGGCATTTGATCCGTCATTCCGTGGGGGCGTCACGACGGCCATGGCAGATTTCAATGCTAACGGCAAGGATGAGATTGTCGCCGGCATCTATAGCAATGGTGGTCCACAGGTGCGTATGATTGGTGTCGGCAGCAATAAAGCGCTCGCTCTATCTAGCCCTGGATTTATGGCGTTTGCGCCAGTCTTCCGCGGTGGGGTGTCAGTTGCCGCTCTCGACACAAATGGCAATGGCCGTGAAGAAGTGATCGTCGGTGTGGGTGGCCAGGATGTCGGCTGGGTCAAGATCATGAGCTCAGACGGCCGTCTATTGTCACCGGTGTTTGCGGCCTATGGCAAAGACTACCAGGGTGGCATCACCCTAGCTGCCGGCGTGTTCTAACACTGGATAAATATTTCTGCAATTCAAACGAGCGGGTATTATACCCGCTCGTTTTGGTTTATACATCACTAAATAATTTGCGCTCGGGATTGCATGTACTTATGACGAAATTGCACGTTTCCTCTTGAACTCAGACTTTGGTATGATAAGCGTACTAATTAGTAATCATAATCATTATGAAAAAGGGGCTTCTCATTACGTTAGTTATCCTCGCCGTGGTCGTAGTGATTGTGGTGATCATGCTAAACCGTGATACTAGCGATACAAATACGAATACCAATCAGACCGTGAATACATCGTCCGGGTCGGTGAGCAGCGCTACGCCGGCGCCCGGGAGCGATGGGAACGTCAATGAGCTCAGCGTCAGCCAGGGGGCCATGGACGAATCAGATGATGAAACGGTTAAGGCGGGCACCACAGAGGTAGGCGTGTCTGCGTCTACCGGGTTTGTTCCTCGGACTGTTACTATTTCAGTTGGTGACACAGTACGCTGGATGAATGAAGGTGCGAGCACGGTGTATGTCGCTCCTGACGACCATCCGACCCACGTGGCATATAGTGGTATCTGGGATGATGACGGGACTGGCCAGATCGGACCAGGAGAAACGTACTCATTCACCTTTACTACTGCAGGTACCTACTCCTATCACGATCACCTCAATCCAAACAACACCGGTACGGTGATTGTCCAGTAGAAATATATATTCTGATACGCCAGGACGATGCCTACGAGGTACGGCCTGGTTTTAGTTTGGCGAGGAATTCTTCGAAGTCGCTGGTCCCGCGGAAATAATGCACGCAGTCATTTCGTGACCAGCAATCCTTCGGCTGTTTCTTCAAAAACTCTTTCCACATGGGGCCGCCGAGGCCTATACAGATATTGCGTTTGGCACAGTAGGCGGTCAGGGCATTGAAGTATTTAGTGGAGGGCTTGTTTGTATAGGTCTTGGTCGGGACGACCATAGCTGGCTTGATTCGGTCGATGGCTTTTTTCATTTCCGCGAGACTGATATTGATACCCAGCACGTGCGGTCGCCAGCCGTGGAGTTTGAAGAGGAGAGCAATGATTTGGAGTGGCAATTCATTGAATTCTCCTGGGGCGCAGGCGAGGATGACCGAACGCGTCTTTTTATTTTTGCTCAGCGGGACATAGCCATCGAGGCGGATGACATGCATGCGGATAAGGAAACTCATGCGGTGCTCCTCATAGATCGAGAGTTCTTTTGCATGGTACTGCTCGCCCATATGACGTAGGGCCGGCATGATGACGCGATTGATGATATCCTTGATCGGGAAATTCTGGATGTATAGTTTATCAATATAGCGCTCTGCCTGACGCATGTCATTGGTCTCGAGCAAGCGATAGTATTCTTCCCACATTTCATCACGGATATCATGTTTCTGCTCTTGCAGCCGTTTCAGGGTGTAGGCATTTGAGTATTTGGGGTATTTCTTGATAAAGGTCGCGAGCTGATCACGCGTAATCCGGCGGTGGCCACCCGCGGTCACCTCAGCATCGAGGTAGCCTTTATCAACCCACCGTTTGATAGTGGATACGTTGACGCCAAACATCGGCGCGAGTTGGGGAGGAGTAAAATGCACGTTTTGCATGTTTGTATTATATCACGTATATTATTCTTTGCAAGTCCATAGTACTATCTGATACGCGCAATACGTGAATTTCTTTCAGAGCTAGGAGCTATGGCTTCGCGTGTGTGGGGGTCGAACACACGCACAAGCAACAATATTATTAACTTTCAATGTTCCCAAAAGCACATATGAAAAAACCAAACGCACTCGACATGATTATGTTCGTTCTGCTCGTGGTCGGTGGACTCAACTGGGGCCTCGTCGGATTCTTCGACTGGGACCTCGTGGCAGCCATCTCTGGTGATGCGAGCGCAATAGCTCGTGTCGTCTACGCACTGGTGGGCATTGCGGCGGTCTATCACCTGGTGATGATGCCTCGCAATATGAAGAGCGGACAGTCTGCCCCAGCGCAGCCACAGCAATAATAGCTCTTGAGTTAATCCATAACCCGCCCTGTATGTCT
Organism: Patescibacteria group bacterium; assembly: GCA_034678405.1. GTDB lineage: Bacteria > Patescibacteriota > Patescibacteriia > UBA10025 > JAHIVO01 > JAXDBW01. Next base: position 2,921 of record JAXDBW010000045.1, read on the forward strand.
GTGGCGGGTTTTGGGTATAAAAAAATAACCTCGCCGCAGCGTCACAGTGGTATATGTGCGTTGGGGCAAGGTTATATGAAAAGGTGCGATGCACGATTAATAGCAGTAATTCGCGTCTGTGCAATTCCGGAGAACCACAGAGTATCGACAGGGAGAATAATCGTGTACGGCATACAAGGCCTCCTCTATGAAGCTAGAAAATTCACAGTCCTACAGTGCGGGGAATACGTGCTCAATATCCGGATAGTCGGTTTTGAGCATCTGTGTCTGCCAGCGCATCTGAGAGTCCTTCCCGGCTGGATTGTATTTATCCAGTCGGATGTTGAAGACATCATACCATTCATCAACGGCAGTGATGCCCGGAACTTCGATGAGCTTCGTCCGCGTGCCATATAGTTTCTGGTATAGGGCAGCCGTGGCCATTTCTTCGTTTTCCGCGTAGAATGGATCGTCAGGCGCTTCGATGATAAGTGGGAATCCAATGCGCTGGAGAATCTTTACGTTGTATATGCACAGCGTATTGATCGGCAGGTGGATCGACGATTCAGCTCGTATTGTTTCGCCTGGCCGGTATTCGTGCTGGAAATTTTTTAGCGTGAGTACCGGTCCGACCGAGAATGTATCATCCTTAAATTGTTCAAGGAGATCCAGGATTCCCGCCCGACTGATCATAACGTGCGGAGACGTGATCATGAGCCGGGGAATATGCAGTCGGGCCGCTTGATTGGCCATGGCATTTAAGAGAAAATGATTGCCGCCGACGATGCGAGTCTGCTTTTCACCATGCTCATGGGCTTGATGAGGAAATCTGCCCGGACTGACGGGGATGATATCCATGTTCGTGATGCCCATTTCATCGAGCCGCTGTCCGGAATCGTGTTTGTCGTTCTGTACATCCAGGGCGATGATGATCCGCCGCACACCGAGTCCGGTAGCTTGGAGGATGTACCGTTCGACAAACGGCCAAACAACATTATTTGGCGTTCCGTCAAAGACGCGCATGCCGATTGCTAAGTCAGACACTGACCGATCTGATTGGTTCATGGGGCCTCCTTTCGAGAGGTTTGAGGGTTGTATGGGTAAATTGTCAAAATGCGAAACTGACCGCCAACCATATCACCGTATACCCTGTTTGTCAAGGCATCTCAGGCCGTGCTAGACTGAGTAATACTTTTCAATACATAAGCACGGGGCGTATAGGCTACTATGCGATTGTTGTGGAACTATTTACGAAAACATCGGAAGACGCTCATCGGCGCCCTTGTCTTGGCGACTATTAATCAGGTATTCTCACTCATTGATCCGCAGATTTTCCGGATCATCATAGACAAATTTGCCACGAATTTCCAGCAATACACGCAGAGTGAATTCCTCAAAGGGGTTATTTTGTTACTGCTCGCGTCAGTTGGGGTGGCATTGGTATCCCGTCTGGCGAAGAATTTCCAGGACTACTACGTCAATGTGATTACCGAGCGACTCGGGGCTGAGTTGTACGCTGATAGTGTGCAGCATTCTTTCTCATTGCCGTTTAGTGCGTTTGAAGATCAGCGCTCCGGGGAGCTCCTCCAGAAACTCGAAAAAGCACGGACCGACGCGCAGAAGCTAATCAAGAGTGCGGTGAGCATTCTTTTCCTCTCGATGATCGGGATTGTCTTCGTCATTACGTACGCGGTAATCGTCCACTGGGTGATCGGGGTGGTGTATTTCTCCATGATCCCTATCCTCGGCGGTCTGACGTATTTCCTCAGCAAACGGATCAAAGAAGCCCAACAAAAGATCGTAAAAGAAGAAGCGGACTTGGCCGGCTCGACTACCGAGACGATCCGCAACGTCGAGCTAGTCAAAAGCCTCGGCCTGGAGCATCAGGAAATCACGCGACTGAATAATGTAAATGAAGCTATCCTCAAACTTGAACTGGAGAAAGTGAAGTACGTCCGGACGTTATCATTTTGGCAGGGGACGGCGGTCAATGGGTTGCGTTCAATCTTGCTCCTGATGATGCTGTGGTTTGTCTTTCAGCAGACGATTACCCTCGGTGAATTTTTCAGTCTGTATATTTATTCATTCTTTGTCTTCGGCCCCCTGTATGAGCTCGGGACGGTCGCGACCGAGTATCAGGAAGCCAAAGCATCGAGTGCCCAGCTCCAGGCCATCCTGCAGATACCGCCAGAGGAAAAACCGCACAATCCATACCGTGTCGGTGAGCTGGAGCAGATTTCATTTGCAGGCGTGTCATTTACATACGAATCAGCCAACCGCGTGGCGCTTGAAGACATCTCACTCGATATCCACGCCGGTGAGACAGTGGCGTTTGTCGGACCGTCCGGCTCTGGGAAGACAACCATGATTAAGCTCTTGGCCGGGCTATATCAACCGGTGGATGGCCAGGTGACAGTGAATGGCACAGACGCCGCCACCATTGATTTCGAGAAATTCCGGCGGCGTATGGGCCTGGTAGCCCAGGAGACGCAGCTTTTCGCCGGGACGATCCGGGAGAACCTCCTCTTCGTCCAGCCACAGGCAAGTGATGGCGACTGCTTGAAAGCGCTCGACGCTGCCGCGGCGCATACGATCCTCGAGCGGGCGGAGCACGGCCTCGATACGAAAATTGGCGAGGGTGGCCTCAAACTCTCTGGTGGCGAGCGTCAGCGCCTCGCTATCGCCCGGGCGCTGCTCCGGAATCCCGATCTCATCATCTTCGACGAGGCGACGAGTAGCCTCGATTCCATTACCGAAAAAGCCATCACGCAGACGATCCAAGACATCGTGAAAGCGCGACCGTCATTGATGACTGTCTTGGTTGCCCATCGGCTCTCGACGGTCACACACGCTGATCGCATCTATGTCTTCGCGAAGGGTCGTATAACTGAGCAGGGCACACACTCCGGGCTGCTGGAGCAGGAGGGGCTGTACGCGGCACTCTGGCGCGAGCAGGTGAGCAGCCGGGAGAGTACGGAGGCCCAGCTTGCCTCAGCCGCGACCGAAACGGTACAATAGATACATGAGTAGTACGGCCGTTCGTCAGATCAGCACGAAATCAATCAAACAGATGGGGTTGATTCTGCCCATCTTCTTTGTGGCGATTTTGATTGGGGTCCTGATCGAGCGGTACATCCCCTCGGCTGACATTGAGCGGTGGCTCGGAGATCAGACCTGGTGGGCGATTCCCCTGGCGGCAGTTGGCGGGTTGGTATTTCCTATCCCTCGCTATGTGACGTATCCGATCGCTTTCGCGCTCTATGTCAGTGGCGCGGGCGTCGGCGTGGCGTTTGCCCTGATCGGTGGGGAGGTCGTGAGCGAATCGGTGGTGCGGGACATCATGGAGATTCGATATTTTGGTTGGCGGTTCTTCAGTGCGCGGCTAGTATTAAGCTTACTCGGCCTGATCGTGGGTGGGTATCTCATGGAGGCAATACTATGATAGAAATTCTCACTGATACCCTCCATGAATTCTGGCGTATCCTGCCGGTGTTGCTCGTGGCCATCGTCGTGTCTCAGATAGCCGAGCACTGGCTCCAGAAACGTAATATGCATCATCGCATTGGTGATACCAATACCAACATCATCCGCGCTGGCGCGATCGGGATTGCCACCCCGGGCCCCCTGATAGCCTATTTACCGACCGTCCGCAAACTCGCTCGCCAGGGCGTGCCGCCAAGCGTGATTGGTTCATTTATTACTGGGCAGACGCTGGTCGGGCCGATGCGGGTGTTTCTCGAGGTGAGTTATTTCGGTGCAGCATTTTTCATCATGCGTGCGGCAATCTCACTCCTCATGGCGATAGGGGTGGGGTATGGGATGCACGTGATTAATAGATTTACCCCTTTATTCTCCAAGCACGACTTATGAAATATGTATGCTTAGGTATACTAGTACTGGTATGTTGCGTGCCAATTTTCGTTTCAGCACAGGAAAGCGGCCAAACGTTTATCGCAGAGGTGTCTCGGATTGTGGATCAGAAATCATTTACCACTGACGCTGGCAACGTAATAGTACAGCAAGTACTATTACTACACGCTCTCGACGGCAGTTGGGTTGGGCAGGATATTACATTTGATGGGACACAGTATCAAGTGATTGGGCAAAATACATACGCCGTGGGTGATCGGGTGAGTGTTATACATAATCGTGATGTTGATGGCGATGATCAATTTTTTATCGTGGATTACATTCGGACTACACCGCTATACTGGCTCGCAGGTGTATTTGCAGTGATTGTGGTAGCGGTGGGCCGACTCAAAGGAGTGCGCGCCCTAATTGTATTAGCGCTGTCATTTCTGGTTATCCTTGAATTTATTATTCCCCGGATTGTTGCCGGCGCCTCACCACTCTGGATCAGTATCGTCGGGACGCTCGGGATACTGATTATGGCCATTTTGTTAACGGAAGGGGTACGCCGGGATTCCTGGCTTTCGATTATTTCAATTTGTGTTACGCTGCTCGTGACCGGTCTGCTCGCTGTGTGGTTTACACGATTAACCAAACTCACGGGGTTTGCCAGTGAAGAAGCGACCTATCTCACCAGCCTGACAGCCAGCCCGATTAATATCCAGGGGCTGCTTCTCGCCGGTATTATTATTGGTGCACTGGGGGTACTCGACGACGTGGCTGTTTCACAGACGGCGCTAGTACGTGAATTGCGAATTGCTAATCCAACATTATCTGTGCGCGAACTATATCGGCGTGGTATGCGAGTGGGGATATCTCACATGGGGTCGATGGTAAATACCTTGTTTTTCGCATATGCTGGGGCCGCACTGCCGTTGTTGGTCCTGTTTTCTGCGGCCGAGGTCAACGCTCCCTCTTTTACGCAAGCAATCAATAACGAGGTGGTTGCTACGGAAATCATACGAACGCTCGTTGGCAGTGTCGGGCTCATCTTGATGGTCCCTATCACGACCGCGCTGGCGGTGTGGTTTGGGGATGCAAGATTATTCCAACCACAGCAGGGCAGCCATCATCAGGATGCCAACGATAAACATCAGCAGCTGGAGGATTGACTTGCCAGTGTGTTCTTCGCGCTTGATTTCGGGGATGAGGTCAGCCAGGGCAATATACATAAATCCCCCGACCGTGATGGGCACCAGGTAGGTACCCGCTATTTCGATAGATGAGCCGATCAGCAGTGTCCCGATAGCGCCGAGCACAGCGGTGAGCGCCGAGAGGAGGTTGAAGAAGAGCGCCTTGCCTCGCGTAAATCCAGCGTGGACCAGGATGCTGAAGTCCCCGATCTCCTGCGGAATTTCGTGGAGGAGCACTGCCAGGGTCGTGGTGAAACCGAGGCTGGGGCTGACGAGATACGCGCCGGCGATGATGATACCATCGAGGAAGTTATGGAAGCCGTCTCCGACGAGGTTGCTGATGCCGACCGGATGTGGGTGTTGTTCTGACGTGGGCGTATGGCAGTGTCGCCAGTGAAGGTATTTCTCGAGGGCAAAGAATACTACGATCCCCACGATGATATAGAGGGGGGCCTTTTGGGCGGCGGCGTCACTACTGTATGCTTCAGGAAGCAAGTGGAAGAGCGCGCCGCCGATCAGTGAGCCAGCGGCAAAACTAACCAGGAAGAGTAATACCTTTTTTAGTTTCTCCATGGAGACAGAGAGCGTGACGAGTCCGACAAACGAGGCCAGGCTGACGCCCAATACGCTGAGGAGGGTATAAATCCATGTCTGGGTCATAGAGGTATCGTTAGCTGCACGAGGTGCAGAGGCCGGTTAACGAGAGCGAATGAGCAATGACGGTAAAATCTTTGGGTGGAGTGAATTCGACATGGCAGGGGAGGCATTCGATTTTGTGGCAGTGACGACAGACGATATGGTGATGGGGCGATTCGGCGAGATAGTAGCGGTGGTCGTCGAGCAAATATTCATCGTAAATAATGCCAAGTGACTGGAGTAGCTCTACGGTCCGATAGACGCTCGCTTGGTCTATTTGTCGCTTCGTGCCGGCGTAGATCTCAGAAATGGTTTTCGGCGTGCGCTGTTTTGTGAGAAAATTAAGTATGATCCGTCGGGGGCGGGTGAGTTTGTAGGAGGCGTTTTTTAACTTTGCGATAGCATTCATAGAGCATCCGGAGTGTAGCACGGTATATTTATAATTGCAAGTATTTTGCAATTGGCATATTGCCAATGCCCTATTTGACACCCGCTCCTATCAGTGTAGACTACACTATACTATGGCGAAAACAGCGACCAAAAAGAAGGCTACCCAGGAAGCGATTACCCCCGACATGCTCATGGGTGATATTGTCTCACAGTATCCGATTGCCACCGAAATCCTCACTCGCTATGGTTTCCACTGCATTGGTTGTATGATCTCCCCCTATGAATCACTGGAAGCGGGGGCGGCTGTCCATGGTATTCCCATTGATCCTTTGATTAAGGAACTCAACGAGGCTATCGCCTCATCATAATACAAAAACGCATCATTGCTGGAGGTATATGCATGGATGCACGAACCGAGCGGACCTCTGCTCAACTGTCACCTGTGACGCTCAATCCCTCAAGTGACTGCCCGAAATGTGGGCATAAGCAGCTCTTCATAAAGGGCAATACGGCTTCATGCGGACATTGTAACTGGGAAGGCCCCCTGAGTGGACCGATACCGATAGCAGCTCTGGCTGCCCGCTGACGCTTCGCCTGTCCGACCCCGTACGCCATCTCTGGTGTACGGGGAGATTTTTATTACTCGATAATTAATGGTATACTATAAGCTCCATCATTAAGGGAACAGGATGGTTGGTATGCCGGTGCAGACCCTCAAAATTCATAAATTGACCTGGGTCCATATCAGCTCGTTGCAGGAGCGAGATGTGCTTTTTTTGGAGGATAATTTCCATTTTCATCACCTGGATATGAAAGACTGCCTCGAGGGAGTGCAGCGACCAAAGCTGGATACCTACCGGAGCTACCTTTTTATGATTTTTCATTTTCCCAGCTACGATGCGGAGATTCGTCGAGTGGGCATACGCTCGCTCAATGTATTTCTCGGGAAAGATTTCCTCGTGACGATTACCAATGAGCCGGATGAATACCTAGATGAGCATTATAAAAAACTGGAGACAAAGGCTCAGAAAAATTTACCATTTGATCCGTTTAAAAATAGCGCTGCATATTTACTGTATAAGATCATTGACGAGCGCTATCATAAGAGTTTACCCGTCGTGAACGATATCGCGCGGCATCTTAATGAGGTCGAGGAGGATGTGTACTCCAATCGCAACAAAGACGCCACCACCAATCTCGCCGTCATCCGCCGCAATATCCTCAGCCTCCGCCGCATCATGGAGCCCCAACTGAAGATGGTAGATCGTCTCGTAAACATAGACAATGCTGCCGTCCCGCCAAAACTGCAAGTATACCTCGACGACGTCCACGATTATCTCGAGAATATGTGGGCCGCGATGGAAAACTACCGTGATACGGTCGATAGTCTCTACAATACTAATGAATCATTTATTAACCAGCGGACGAACGAAGTCATCAAGGCGCTGACGGTGATATCGGTTGCCCTCCTTCCCATGACATTGGTGGCGAGTATTTATGGGATGAATGTTACCGGATTGCCATTCGCTGATCATCCGATCGGGGTGTGGCTGATATTTGCCCTGATGGCTGGGATGGTCTTCGGTGCGATTTATTTTGCCCGGCGGAATAACATCATATAATCTATGCCATTTGTACTCCGAGCGAAGAAGCTCGATTTTGGTTCAGGCGGACAGCCGTGGGTTGTCGTCCTGCGGGAGGAAGAAGCCCGCACGCTCGGGGTGGTCCTCGGGGACCTCATCGAAATATCCTGGGGCACCAAGCACAAAGCAATTGTGATCGCCTACTATACCCAGTCGAAAGTACAACCGGGGGAGATTGGTATCTTCCGAGAAATATGGCGGACGGTGCACATGGAGCAGGATGAGCCAATCACGCTCAATGTATTATCTCGACCCCCGTCCATCGAAGCGATTCGGAAAAAACTACTCGGGGGCAAACTGAATTATGATGAAATGTATTCCATCATAAAAGACGTCGTCGATCACAAACTGAGCAAAGTAGAAACGACGTATTTTGTCGCGTCCAGTTTTGTAAAAGAGTTCTCAAATGAGGAGCTCTACTACATGACCAAGGCGATGGCGGAAACTGGTGAAATGCTCAAACCTGCTCGCAAGATCGTCGCTGACAAGCACTCCATCGGTGGGGTGGCGGGGAATCGCACGACCATGGTGGTCATCCCCATCGTGGCGTCACAGGGTGTCTTCATCCCGAAGACATCATCTCGCGCCATTACCTCACCCGCGGGTACGGCCGACACCATGGAGGTGCTCGCCCCAGTGCGATTGCATTTCAAGAAGATCAGAGAGATCACGAAAAAGATACACACCTGTATCATCTGGGGCGGCAGCGTGAAGCTCGCGCCGGCTGACGACTATTTGATTCGGGTTTCACATCCCCTCATGCTCGAGCCACTCGATAAGATGGTGGTGAGTATATTGTCGAAGAAAGTGGCGATGGGCGTCACCCACTTAGTCGTCGATCTCCCCTATGGCCCGTCAGTGAAGATCACCAATAAAAAAGACGCACTCCGGGTGAAGAGTAAGTTTGAATATCTCGCGAAGCGATTCAAAATAAAAATCCGAGTGGTGATGACCGCGACGCGTGAACCGGTCGGGCGGGGTATCGGCCCAGCGCTCGAAGCGCGCGATGTGCTCCGGGTCCTCCAGCAAAAAGACTATCGTCCATCTGACCTCGAGAGGAAATCTATTCGCCTGGCTGGCCAACTCCTCGAATTGACGGGTACGGCCGCAAAAGGAAAGGGACACATGGTCGCCGCCGAAGCGCTGACCTCCGGGGCCGCCTGGAAAAAAATGCAGCAGATCATCCAAGCCCAGGGTGGCAACCCTGACATCGACTCAGAAGATGTGACCATGGCTGCGGTCCGACATCGGTTCTACGCGCCCTATAGCGGGACGATCGTGGGGGTCAATGACAAGATGGTTGACGAAGTAGCTCGTATCCTCGGCGCTCCCCATGAGAAACTTGCGGGCATCTATATCAATAAGCGACTGGGGCAAAAGGTGCGGCGAGAGGAGCGTCTCTTCACGCTCTATGCGCAGACCGATGATCGGATAGAGCTGGCGCTCGAAGCACTCAAGCAGCGTCGCATTTTTGACATCAAACGGGGCAAGCTTGTCCGGAAATAGTGTTTTGACAGGGACGGGACGGCATGGTATTCTCGAATAAGAATAGTTATTGATAAGGCAGCTACCCCGATGCCGAAAACGCGCACCGCAAAGTCCACAAAAAAGCAAGAAAAACCCTGGCGCCTGACGAATCAGCGCATGGTTATTTTGGAGTATCTCCGCTCAACCCCGGGGCACCATAATGCCGAGGAAATATTTACCGTAGTCAAAAAGAAGCTGCCCTCGATGAGTTTTGCCACCGTCTATCGCAATCTCAACTTCCTGACGGAGCATGGCTATATCCAGGAGACGGTGGTCAATAAAGTCAGCCACTTCGATGGGCAGATCGAAGCGCACGTCCATCTCTTGTGCGAATCATGTGGCACCATCGTCAACGTCGAGGATGACGGCATCTTTAAGGAAGCGCGATCACTTGCCCAGCATCACCATTTCAAATCCCGGATGGAACAGATTGAACTCAGGGGGCTATGCCAGAACTGTCAGCAGAAACTATCGAACAAAGCCAAAACAGCCGAAGGCCGCTGTGAAGCATGTGGTAAACTGAAGAAGGATATTCTCGCGACAGTCCTGATGTGCACAGACTGCCGTTTCAATGCTAGCTGTACGTATTATCAAGAAGCGCGAGCCGCTCAGCGTGCGTAACCGGGTTTAGTCATCATGCAGCCGTCGCTCGCCGTCAACAATCTCCATGCTCGTGTCGATACGACCCCTATCCTCAAAGGGGTTTCCTTGTCACTGAAGCCGGGTACCATCCACGCGCTGATGGGCCCAAATGGTTCGGGCAAATCAACCCTCGCCTCGGTCATCGCCGGCCATCCCGGATATGCAGTGACGAAAGGGTCCATCAGCCTCGGGAAAAAACGGGTAACGCCCCTCACACCCGATGAGCGAGCCAAGCTCGGCGTCTTCTTATCATTTCAGTATCCGGTTGAGGTGCCAGGCTTGTCGCTCGAGCATTTCATGCGGACGGCATACAATAATACGCATCCGGACGAAACCCTGTCGGCGATAGAATTTCACAAGCTCTTCATGCAAAAACTGAAAGAGCTCAAGATGCCATCAACATTTGCTGAGCGCTCACTCAACGAAGGATTCTCTGGCGGGGAAAAGAAGAAGGCTGAGATTCTCCAGATGGCCATCCTCCAGCCACAGTTTGCGATCCTGGATGAAACTGATTCGGGGCTCGACATCGATGCGCTCAAGGCAGTAGCGCGAGGCGTGATGAAACTGCAGAACCCAAATCTCAGCATTCTCCTGATTACCCACTATGTCCGTATTCTCCGCTATATCAAGCCGGACTATGTGCATATCATGGCGCACGGTCAGATAGTGAAGTCCGGCCGTCGCGAGCTCGCCACGCAGGTCGAGCGGAAGGGCTATGACTGGCTCATCAATCCTCAGACCAAAAAGTCAAAAAAGAAATAGTCTATGTCCGATGCTGCCACGCTGAAGAAATTCGCCAACGAAGAAAAGCTGGCGCGAGAGAAGCCGGATCGCGTTCACTATTTGCATGCGGCCAAACCTGGTCTCGACCCTCGCACGGTCGAGGAGATTTCGTATATGAAAAAAGAGCCGCAGTGGATGCGCGACATTCGGCTGCGAGCGTATCAGACATTTCGTCAGAAGCATACCCCGACCTGGGGCGGTGATCTGTCTGAGATTGACTACGATCGTCTGCGCTACTACATGCGACCGACGGACAAGGTCGCCAGCGACTGGAAGGACGTGCCCTCAGAGATTCGGCAGACATATGATCGTCTCGGCATCCCACAGGCGGAGCAGAAATACCTGACTGGAGTGATGGCGCAGTATGAGTCTGAGGCGGTGTATCATAGTCTCCAGGACAAGATGGAGAAACTGGGCGTTATCTTTACGGACATGGATACCGGCCTCCGCAAATATCCTGAGATCGTGAAGAAATATTTCGGGACGGTGGTCCCGGCCGGGGACAATAAATTTGCCGCGCTCAATACCTCTGTCTGGAGTGGCGGCAGCTTCCTCTATGTGCCCGAGGGTGTCCATGTGACGTTTCCGCTCCAGGCGTATTTCCGGATCAATGCCCAGAACGTCGGGCAGTTTGAACGGACGCTTATCATTGCTGAACCTGGCAGCTTCGTCCACTATGTCGAGGGCTGTACCGCACCGCAGTATGTCTCGAGTTCGCTCCACTCAGCCGTAGTCGAAATCATCGTCCAAAAAGGCGCTCGGGTACGGTACACCACGGTGCAAAATTGGGCCAAAAATGTCTACAATCTCGTGACGAAACGGACGTTTGTCCATGAAGAGGGCACGATGGAGTGGGTGGATGGCAATCTCGGCAGCAAACTGACGATGAAATACCCCTCCGTCTTTCTCCTGGGCCGCAAAGCCCGGGGGGATGTGCTCTCGGTAGCCTTTGCCGGCGATGGACAACATCAGGATGCCGGGGGCAAGGCGATCCATGGAGCACCCGAGACATCTTCTACGATTATTTCCAAATCTATATCCAAAGGGACTGGCCGCACATCATATCGCGGCATGGTCAAGGTGCCGAAAGGGATGAAGGGATGCAAATCGAACGTCGTATGCGATGCGTTACTGCTTGATCCGAAATCTCGCTCTGACACATACCCGACGATGGATATCAAAGAGAGTGATGTACATATCGGCCACGAAGCATCCGTGGGCAAGGTCGGCGAGGAACAGCTATTCTATCTCATGAGCCGGGGGCTGTCCGAGCAGGAAGCGATGAGCATGGTAGTCTCTGGTTTCATCGAGCCCATTGCGAAAGAATTGCCGATCGAGTACGCTACTGAGCTGAACCGTTTGATTGAATTAGAAATGGAGGGAAGTGTCGGATGAAGATCACGAAAGATACTAGCCTTGAATTACAGAAATCATCCAAGCTGGAGATTGCCGCGGGGAAGCAGGTAACCGTAGTGCTCAAGGGCTCCGGTAATTTTCAGATTAGTGTGGGGCGTCGCGCCCAGGTACAAATATTAGAAATGGTGAAGGATCCCACGTGTCAGCAATCCGTTAGCATTGCCCTCGCTGGTGCTGGCGCGCACGCCACCCTCACCGCTGGGTTTCTTGGTCATGAGCAGGCACGACACGAACTCGATGTGATCATGCATCATCAGGCTCGTGCTACAACTGGTGATATATTGATTAAAGGAGTATACGCCGACCAGTCCACTGGCATATTTCGTGGATTAATCAAAATAGATCGCACGGCGCAGCAGTCGAACTCTTACTTCGCTGATAATATATTGCTCCTGGACGAGGGCAAGGCGACATCTGAGCCGACCTTGGAGATTGAGGCCGATGATGTGAAAGCGTCACACGGGTCAACTACGAGCAGCATTGATGCGGATCAGCTCTTCTATCTACGTTCCCGGGGCATTGATTTGCCGACGGCACGTGATATGATAACGACAGGTTTTTTGCAGCCAATTTTTAACCGCCTTCAGGCCGTATGAGTCGTCAGCTCGGCAGCGAGCTCCGTCAGGAGTTTCCCATCTTCGCCAATAATCCGGAGATGACGTTTTTGGATTCAGCCGCCTCCTCCCAAAAGCCGCAGGTGGTGATCGACGCTATCCGCGACTGCTATGAGCAGTACTATGCCAATGTCCATCGAGGTATTTATCAGCTGTCTGAGCGATCGTCAGAAGCCTATGAGGGTGTCCGGGAAACGGTTCGGGCATTTATCAACGCAGCCAGCGATCGGGAGATTATCTTCACGCGGAATGCTACCGAGAGTATCAACCTCGTCGCCTACACCTGGGGCCGACAGCATATCGAAGCGGGGGACGAAATCGTCATTACCATCATGGAGCATCATGCCAATTTCGTGCCGTGGCAGCAGCTGGCGCAGGAAACGGGCGCTACCCTGCATTTCGTGAAACTGACCGACGACTATCGGCTTGACCTCGATCATTTCCAGTCACTTTTGAATTCCAAAACCAAGCTCGTGGCATTTAATCATATGTCGAATGTTCTCGGCACCATTAATCCCGCGCAGCAGATGATCCAGATGGTTCGCGAAAAAACCTCAGCCGTGGTGCTGGTGGATGGCGCTCAGAGCGTGCCGCATTTCGCCGTCGATGTCCAAGCACTCGATGCCGACTTCTACGCATTTTCCTCGCACAAGATGCTCGGTCCAGCTGGCGTGGGCATACTCTATGGCAAAGCAGACCTACTCGAATCCATGCCGCCATTTCTCACTGGTGGCGATATGATTTCACGGGTAACGAAGGAGCGGACCGAATGGAATGAGGTGCCTCATAAGTTTGAAGCAGGCACGCCAAACATCGCCGATGTGATTGGTCTCGGCGTCGCTGTCGAGTATTTACAGAATCTCGGTATGGAGGCCGTCGCTCAGCATGAGCATATGCTCACCGAGAAGGCATTGGCCGCGCTATCGGGCATTGAGGATGTTTCCATCATTGGCCCGGCCCAAGCGGTAGATCGGGGTGGAGCCATCTCGTTTACTATCGGCGATATCCATCCACATGATTTGGCCTCACTCTTTGATGAGCAGCACATCGCCATCCGGGCGGGTAATCATTGTGCCCAGCCACTGCATGAGGAGCTCGGTGTACCCGCCACGGCTCGGGCGAGTTTCTATGTGTACAATGCCGAGCAGGACATTGACCGACTAGTTGCCGGCATCCAAAAAGTAAAGGAGATTTTCAGCGTATGACCATGAGTAATCACATGTATCGGGAGGTCATCCTCGATCACCATAAGCATCCCCGCAACTTCGGTACGATTGAGCAGCCGGATGGTCAGGCGCAGCAGGACAATCCACTCTGCGGCGATAGCATCAGCATTACCTTTACCTATGACAAGGGCAAGAAAAAAATTGACACTATCAAATTCACCGGCACCGGCTGTAGTGTGACGCGAGCCGGAGCGTCGATATTGACCGAGACAGTAGCAGGGAAGTCAGTCGAGGAGCTCACATCATATACTGATGACGATTTCCTCGGGGATATGGGGGTGCCCATCACCCCAGCGCGCAAGAAATGCGCACTCCTCGCGCTGGTTACGTTACGACGGGCATTGGGGATACCCAATCCCACCAAGAAATGAGCGTTTTGACCGAATGAAAGGAAACCCGTACACTATACATAGTAATAGTTACTATTAAGATATAAGGAATACATACTATGGCAAACCAATATACTACCCCTGATCTGCCGTATGCCTACGACGCACTCGAGCCATACATCGACAAGCAGACCATGGAAATCCATCACGATAAACACCACACCGGTTATACGAAGAAACTCAATGCCGCGATTGAGCAGCATCCCGAACTCTTCGACAAAAGTCCGGAGGATTTGCTGAAGGATCTGAAAGCTGTCCCCGAGGACATCCGGACCGCCGTCAGAAATAATGGCGGTGGACACGTCAACCACGCACTCTTCTGGAGTATCATGGGTCCGCAGGCAGGTGGCGAACCGACCGGTGAGCTGGCCGAGGCTCTGACAAAAACGTTTGGCGATTTCGCCAGCTTCAAAGAGAAGTTCAGTGATGCTGCCGCCACGCAGTTCGGATCAGGCTGGGCCTGGCTCACTGTCACGGGTGATGGTTCACTCCAGGTTGAGCATACCCCAAATCAAGATTCACCACTCTCGGAGGGCCGCACCCCGATTCTCGCGCTCGATGTCTGGGAGCACGCCTACTATCTCACATACCAAAACAAGCGACCAGACTACATCGACGCGTGGTGGAATGTGGTCAACTGGGCAGCAGTTACCGATCGATTTACCGCAGCGAAATAATTACTGACAGTATTCAGCATGATTAAAGAAAATATTGCCAGTGCAATTAATGACCAAATTAAGGAGGAATTTTATTCTGCTTACCTGTATTTGGCATTGGCCGCGCACTATGAATCGGCCAACTTATTGGGATTCGCCGCCTGGCTGAAGCAGCAGGCACAGGAAGAGCTGACGCATGCCATGAAGTTCTATACGTTTCTCATGGATCGTGAAGGTACCGTGACATTGCAGGCCGTCCCCGAACCGCCGAGCGACCTCCCTGAGCCACACAAGGCATTTCACCTCACGTATGAGCACGAGCAAAAGATCACCCAGCGGATTAATGATCTGGTAGATTTAGCGCAGCAAGAGGGCGATCGGGCCTTTGAACAGTTTCTCCAATGGTTTGTCGCTGAGCAGGTAGAGGAGGAAGCCTCAACCAAGAAGATTGTCGATACTCTCGAACTCATTGGCACAGATCAGACTGGTTTGTATATGCTTGATCGTGAACTCGCGCAGCGTGGCAGTCAGGGTGAGGGTTGAAACATTCGGTAAACTATGGTATACTAAGGGTGCGATGATTTCGTATCAATAATTTTTGAGTATACAAAATAAAAATTATGAAGATTACACTGAAGCGAGACAAGTGCATTTCGGCCGCCACCTGCGTGGCAATCGCGCCGGACGTATTTGAACTCGATGAAGAGGGTAAAGTTAAATTAAAAGATGAGCATGGTGCTGATGAGCAGACCATCCTGGATGCAGCTCGCTCCTGCCCGACTCAGGCGATTGAAATTTACGACGACGCGGGTAAGCAGCTCGTACCCTAATAGTCATCTTCATTAAACATACCTCTATGGCTGCGCCGACTGATTCAGCGGCAACTCCGCGCAACCCTTACAAAAAGTGGTTTTTTGTGATGCTCATCATTATTACCCTCATCATAGCCGGCGGGGTGTATGTATTTCTCTTGGTGCGTGATAATCTCGACTCAATCCAAGGAGGCGTGAGTACCGACACCACGTATTTTGATACTGATGACGACCCGACGGCGGGGAACCCTAACGCACAAATTGTTATAGTGGAGTTTGCCGATTTTCAGTGTCCCTTTTGTTTTCAGGCGTTTCCTATCGTCCACCAGTTGATAAATACATACGGAGACCAGATCAAGTTTGTCTATCGTGATTTTCCTATTTCCAACAGTCATCCCTATGCCCAGAAAGCAGCTGAGGCGGGCGAGTGTGCCCAAGCGCAGGGGCGTTTCTGGGAGATGCATGATAAGATGTTTCAGAATCAGGCTGACCTCAGCGTAGCGGCGCTCAAAGAATACGCGGCTGAAATTGGCTTGGATACTCAGAATTTTGATGAGTGCCTCGATGGTGGCTCTTTCGCGACCGAAGTGGCTCAGGACTTCAGCGATGGGGTGGCCGCCGGAGTGATTGGTACACCTACCTTCTTTATCAATGGCCGCCCGTTTACTGGCGCGATCACCTATGACAACTTTGCCAGCATTATTGAGCAGTTGATTGATCTCCAGTCTTCCTAAGGGTACCACCTACTCGGTCGTGACACTGTCGCGTGTGCGACGCTTTTTTTGTATTCCCGCCTATCTTGACTTTTGGGGTTTGGTTGCTAGAATGAATCAATCATATTTACTAATTTCGTAATGCATTTTTTTATGCAACAGTCACATGGGGAAGGCGTACACGGCGAACGGGTCGTGTATCGCATGCCACCCAAGATGGCATTTCTGATGGGGATTTTATCCGGCATTACCGTTGCGTCACTGCTTGCGGCGATTCTTGCGTTTGCGCAGCTCGCTGAATATAATGATGAGGACACAGTGGCCACGGCAGATACAGGGGTTGTAGCTGGCGTGGAGGATACCCAGCCAACCGCTGCCGCTGCTGATGCCGCGCCGACGGTCGATATCGTCCTCCGGGATTCCGATCATATCCTCGGCGATCCTCAGGCACCCGTTACCCTCGTTGAGTATTCTGATTTTGAATGCCCGTATTGTGCCCGGCACATACCGACGGTGGAGCAGATTATGCAAGACTACGATGGTCAGGTGAAGCTCGTGTTCAGAAATTTCCCCCTGACCTCACTGCACGAATACGCCCAGAAAGCGGCTGAGGCGGCCGAATGCGCGGGCGCCCAGGATGCATTCTGGGAGATGCATGACAAATTATTTGCGATGAATGAAGCGGGAACGATGAGCATTGATAATTTCAAAGCTGCGGCCGGCGAACTTGGACTGAATCAGAGTAAATTTGATACCTGTCTCGACTCAGGACAATACACGCAGTACGTCCAGGATCAATTTGCGGAAGGATCTCAGCTCGGTGTCCAGGGTACTCCCGCGACATTTGTGAATGGCCAGCTCGTATCTGGTGCTGTGCCCTATGCCAGTCTCGCCTCCATCATTGACAGCATGCTGTAGTCCGTATGACATGGTGGCATACGTGGTATCCGACGTCTAACGCGTTTGCCATCGGACCAATCGTAGTGTCCTGGTACGGGGCTATCCTCATCATCGCCATCATCGCAGGATTTCTCGGTACTCGGTATATCTTCAAAAAAAAGCAGATCCCTCTCGATCATCTCTATGGGCTGCTTTTTTGGTTGTTGGTGGCGGGGATCGTCGGTGGTCGAATTGGCAATATCATCGCCGAGTGGCAGGTTTATGCCGCTGATCCATCGCATGTGCTGCGTATCTGGGACGGAGGTATCTCGTTTCATGGCGTCCTCATCGCAGCGATGCTAACGGTATATTGGTATTGCCGGCACTATCGATTGTCGTTTTGGCTGGTAGCGGATAGTATCGCCGTGGCGGCCCCACTCATGCAGGCCATCGGTCGCTGGGGGAATTATTTCAACCAAGAACTCTACGGTACACCCAGTGATGTCCCGTGGGCGATACCAATTGCTCCGGTTAACCGTCCCGCGACGATGATTGACTACGTGTATTATCATCCATTATTCGTGTATGAGTCACTGCTCATGCTTGGGACATTTCTCATCCTGTGGATTCTCTGGCGACGCGAGACGCTCCGCGATGGGCACTATGTACTACTTTATATTATTCTGTTTTCTGTCATTCGCTTTGGGCTCGATTTCCTGCGGATCAATCCACCCGAAATCGGACCGCTGAGCATAGCCCAGTGGCTGAGCGTGGTGTTTGTTGGCGGCGCGCTCCTGCTGTGGCACCGTCGGCTAGCGGTTAAAGATGCGTAGCCACCCAAAGGTGTCCTCGATCGTGCCGAATCCCGCAAACTAAAAAATAACCCATGTTCTAATCCATTCGGGCATTGTTTATATATGATAACTTCTGGTAGCAGGGGTGGGATTCGAACCCACGACCTCGGGCTTATGAGTCCCACGCTCTAACCAACTGAGCTACCCTGCCTCGTCGCCACGCCACATCGAGCTTCGTTTTCAGCTAAAGCTGAAAACTTCGCCCTCTGTGTCGTTTCTCCTCTTTTCTCGCCGAAGCTTTGCTTCAGCTCGAATAATTATATGCTAACAAGCTTACAGTCGTTGGTATTACCATTTGTGCCGTTAGGCACTCACAGGTCTTGGTTGCGGGGGCGGGAATTGCACCCGCGATCTCCGGATTATGAGCCCGGCGAGATTCTACTTCTCCACCCCGCGTCGAATTTCGAAAACCCCTTTTAGAAAAGTGGTTTTCGATACTTTCTGCAAAGTATCGTATTGCTCGGCTCGGGACCGTATAACCCGCAGCCTCGCAATGCTAAATTAATGTGTATTGGCTAGTATACCAGCTTATATCCACTTGGCAAGCCCTGGTGCCGGGAGAGAGACTCGAACTCTCATGGAGTTGCCCCCGCAGGATTTTGAGTCCTGTGCGTCTACCAGTTCCGCCATCCCGGCTGATATTGCCTGATTGTAGGGAAAATAACTGTTTTTGTCAACGATTATTTGCTATACTGACAGGTACTGTATGCCCAAAATTATATCCATCGTGAACCAAAAAGGCGGTGTGGGCAAAACAACCACCGCAGTAAACTTGGCAGTCTATCTGGCCCGGCAGGGTAAGTTTGTCTTGCTCGTGGATCTCGATCCTCAGGGCAACGCCTCATCTGGCCTCGGGATTCCGTACCAGCGAGTTGAGCAGGGCGTGTACCATCCCCTCGTTACCGATATACCCATGCGGGATGTGATTCTCCAGTCAGATATCGATGGGCTCCATGTCGCCCCCGCCTCGAGCGATCTCGCCGGCGCACGAGTCGAGCTCGTCACTGCGGATGCACGTGAGCACCGGCTGCATCATGCCACGCTGGCCGTGCGCAATGACTATGACTATATCATCATCGATAATCCACCAGCCCTCGACCTCCTCACTATCAATGGTCTCGTCGCCGCCGACGAAGTGCTCATCCCGGTTCAGACCGAATACTATGCTCTCGAGGGCCTGGGGCAACTCCTCAATACCGTCCGACTCGTGCAGGAACGGCTCAAGCCCGAGCTCCAGATACTCGGTGCAGTCATGACCATGTACGACGACCGTAATAAATTGTCCGAGGATATTTTCCATGAATTGTATAAATATTTTCCCAATAAAATTTTTCGCACGGTCATTCCCCGGAATGTGAAACTGGCTGAAGCGCCGAGTTTTGGGAAAAGCATCTTCCACTATGACAAACGTTCACCTGGTGCCAAAGCATATGAGCGTCTAGCACGAGAAATCATTGATCATCATGATTATCAATCATTTGAATTCTAATACCGATTACCTATGACTACTTCAACTCTGGGCCGTGGCCTGAACTCACTTATCCCACCCGCTCCCGGCACCAGCACCGGAGATGATGGCGAGCGAGTGCTTCAGATCGCTGTCGAAGACATCAAGCCAAACCCCCATCAACCGCGGCAGCAGTTCGACCACGACGCGCTCGAGGAGCTCGTCAGCTCGATCAAGGAGCACGGCATCATCCAGCCACTAGTCGTAATCAAGCAGGGCTCGGGATATCAGCTGATCGCGGGAGAGCGTCGATTCCGTGCGGCGCAGACCCTGGGCAAGAAAAAGGTTCCGGCGGTGGTCCGGACAGCGTCTGATCAAGAGCAGCTCGAACTCGCTCTCGTAGAGAATGTGCAGAGACAGAATCTCAATCCGATTGATAAAGCTATCGGCTATCAGCGACTCGTGGATGAATTCAGTCTGACCCAGGAGGCAGTGGCGAAAAAAGTAGGCCAAAGTCGGGCGGCCGTGGCCAATGCCCTGCGACTCCTCCAGCTACCGGAGAGCATGCAGGAGGCGCTGGCTGACGGGCGGCTGACTGAGGGTCATGCGAAGGTGTTACTGAGTGTGAAGAATGAATCAGAGCGCGAGCGCCTGTTTCAAGACATTATCAAACACAAACTCACTGTCCGCGTCGCGGAGGGACAAGCCAGTCGATCAACGACCGTCCGGACGCACACTCGTCACAGCGGCGGTGATCCAAATCTCGTCGCTCAGGAAGATAGACTCCGGGAAGCGCTGGGTACCAAAGTATCCCTCAAACGATCCGGGAAGCAGGGGACTATTACCATTCATTTTTATTCATCCGAAGAGCTTGGGGAAATTATTCGTAAAATTACCTCCTAAGCATGTTTGCATTATCTTTTATTCGTCGACTGTTTCATCGGCAGCCGTCTGAAACCATCTGGGCCGACATTACGCGGTGGATACTCTATGGCACATTTGTGCTGGTACCACTCATCTATATATCCCAGATGAGTTTTGCTGTGGAATTCAACAAAACACTCATCCTGGTTATCCTGATCTGGATTGCGGCGTTGACCTGGTCTATTGATCGATATGTCACGGGGACGCTGGTTGCCGCGTCTCGTCCGCTAGTCATCGGTCTCGGTGGGTATGTACTATTTGTAGCAATATCATTTATTCTGTCGCCAGATCTCTATCGTGGGGCCGTGGGTATCAGTGGCCTGTTTTCAGAGGGGGTTATTCCGCTCCTTAGTTACGGCGTACTCTGTTATCTGGTTATTGTCACCCATCGGACGCAGTCGCTGACGAGAGTGCTTCGCGCGCTGACCTGGGGGCTGGTCCTGGGTGTCCTGACCACATTACTACAGCGGAATGGTATTTTTATCTTGCCCGGATCAGAAACTCACGTCACCCGATTTTTCACGGTTGCCTCTGCTACCTCGATTGTTTCTGTAACGGCCGGGCTGTCACTGTTCATGAGTACATTCTATAGTATTACCGAAAAGAAATTGTTTTGGCGCATCATCGCGGGTGGGGGCATACTGATAAGCGCTCTGGTTCTGTATCAGCTGGCGCTCCTCATGCCGCTCTATGTCTGGGCGGGGGCAGCTGTCATCTGGCTCGGCATCCTGAGCTGGCGTTCACGGCAGATACCGCTCCAGTGGGTCATGGCATCATCACTGGTCGCGACAGGACTTATTATCATACTGATTGTAATTGGGCTGGGGTGGGCCCCCGAGCCGGTGAGCCAGCCGGTATCAATACCATTTGGCGCGGCTGTAAACATGGCCGGACAGCGCATCATCCACGCCCCATTCTGGGGGGCTGGTCCGCAAAACGTGTTTCGGGATTTCGCGGAGTTTCGGCCCGATAGTATAAATGCCACAGCTCTCTGGAATCTACGCTTCGTCAAGTCATACAGCGCCTGGCTGGGTATCATTCATACGCTTGGACTGGGCGCCTTCGCGGCGCTGGTGTGGCTCGGGGTACTCGTGCTCCGGCGCAGCATTCGCCATCTCCGGACATCGCTGGGCTCATCCACATCAGGACTAGTCGCCGTATTGATCGGGATTGCGTGGCTGGGACTGACCGCCTATGGTCTCATAGGGAACTTTACGGTGATTATATGGATGTATTGGTGGACGCTGCTGGGGTTGTTCTTCGTCGTGAGCACCGATCAGAAACTCATCACGATCCGTCGGGTATCACGGGTAGCTACATTGGGGACGATGATGGGTGTCACCACAGCTGTCGTACTACTCATTGTATTTGGAGTCCGAGTATGGCAGGCTGACCGCCTGTATGTCCGTGCCCATGCAGAAATTAATAATGGAGCTGAGTTTGATTCTATTGTAAAAAGTCTCCGGGAAGCCATAGCACTCAATCCATATGAATCGAAATATTATGAGCTGTTGGCTCAGGGGTATGCCAGCCAGGCCCAGACTGTCGCTGAGCAGTCACCTGATGATCTTGATAGTCAGCAGCAGTATGCGCAGCGGGCCGTGCAAACTCAGGTAGAGGCGGAAGGGGCAGACCCTCATAATCCTGTGGTCTATGAATCCACGGCTGGCCTGTATGATTCGCTTCGTTCACTCGTGGTCAATGCTGATCGGCAGGCGGTCGCTGCCTATGACCGCGCACTAGAGCATGATCCGCATAATCCATTGCTATTCCTTAACCGCGGCCGCGCGCTATTACTCGCGGCGCAAGTGCAGCAGGATGAGGGTGGGGGACTGACCGATGATGGGCGAGCTTCTGTCGAGGGGGCACTATCTGATTTTCAGCGGGCGGAGCAACTCAAATCAGATCTGCTGGTAGCGGACTATAATATCGCACTCGCCTATGAAATCCTCGGCGACTCCCAAGCAGCCATTGATCATCTGCAGGCAGTGCTCCATCGCTACCCAAATCAGCCTGATGTGATATACACACTAGCCACGTTGTACTTCGATGCTGGCGATCTCGATGCTGCCCTTGATCTCTATACTCAAGTCAATACGCTTGTGCCGAATTATCGTGGGGCGTACTGGCAGCGCTCATTTATCTATGAACAGCAGGGAAAGCTCGATGCGGCGCGCGCTGAACTCGAAATATTACTGACGATTGATCCGGAAAACGCACAAGTACAGGATCGGTTGCAGCAATTAACTAGTGATCAATCAGACACAGCTGAATAGACTACATCCAAAAACACCGAGCGTCATGCTCGGTGTTTTTTGTTATGCGGGGACGTTCAGTTTCTCGCGGAGGTGTTTCAGCATGTCGTCCGTCATGCCGTCGAGATCGTAGGTTGGTTTCCAGCCCCAGTCACGCTGAGCGACATGATCATCGATGCTCCGCGGCCATGAGTCTGCGATCTGCTGGCGGCGGTCAGGTGAGTAGGTACAGTCAAAATCGGGAATGTATTTTTTGATACTGGCAGCAATTTTCTCAGGAGTGAAGCTGAAGGCCGTGAAATTATAGGAAGTGCGGATCTTGATCTGATGAGCGGGAGCCTCCATGAGCTGGATGGTGCCGGTGATAGCATCGGGCATATACATCATGGGTAGCTTCGTATCTTCACGGAGAAAAGAAGTAAACTTCTTTTCTTGGAGAGCCTGATAATAGATATCGACAGCATAGTCAGTGGTACCACCACCGGGCGGAGAGACGTAGCTGATCAAGCCAGGATAGCGGAGACTGCGGACGTCGACGCGATATTTATTGTAATAATAGTTACAGAGCAACTCTCCGCTGTATTTGGTGATTCCATAGATGGTGTTTGGATCCATGATGGTCGCCTGTGGCGTATCCTCACGAGGAGAGCCGGGACCAAAGGCGGCGATGGAACTTGGCCAAAATACCTGTTTGATAGACTTGTCTCGCGCAATGTCCAAAATGTTTTTGAGACTATTAATGTTTACCATCCAGGCAGTATCCGGGTTGGATTCGCCGGCGGCTGAGAGGATACCGGCCAGATGATAGATAGTATCAATCTCGTTTTTCTCAATAAGCTCAGCGGTTCGTTTTGCATCAAGGATATCCAATATTTCGAAACTGCCGCCCTCTTTGAGTGCGGGAGTAGCCGGCTCTTTTATGTCGGTTGCTAGGACATTGTCAGCGCCGTATTTTTCGCGGAGGGCAGGGGTGAGCTCAGAACCAATCTGGCCACAGGCACCCGTGATGAGTATATTGGGCATGGTATTTTGAGTAGAGTGGATATTGTATACAGTATAGATAAATGGCAAACGATTGGCAATATTCCTACTTGACAGCTTATTTTGTCAGGCGTAGAGTGGGTAAATCATACCCCCAGGAAGTGGGGGCGTGATCATTCACAAATACCGTAGTCATACACTGACCACACCAATTTCCCCACCATGTGCGGAGGATCATGGTGCTGACTTCTTCGGGCTGCGTGACTACACGCTTCATGGTCTCACAAAAAATGGAGTTTTCCCATGAAGAAAATCGGAATTGTCGCAGGGCTGGTCCTGCTGCTGACGATGCTCACGGGCTGCGGAATGGCTCGGGCATGTCCGCCGCAGGCAGTCCAGCACGCGACATACGATGCAGAAGCGCCGCCGCTCAGCACGGTTGCAGCGGCAGATCTTTCTGATCCGGTTGCTACCCCGACCGCGGTGCTGCCGGCTCACGTCATGGAGTACACTCAGAATACTGCCGAAAGACCTCTCGGCGACATGGCGGTTCCCGCGCTCGGGACAACATCCGAAGGGAGGTATGTGCCGGCAACGGCCGTTCTGTCGGATATCGGTGATCCGATGTCCTGTATCTCCGACGAAGCCATGAATACCGAGAAGACGGCCACCGACCGCGCCAGTCCGTTCGCGATTTATAACGTGATCGGCGCGACGATAATCCAGAATCAGCATGAGCCGACGACAGAAGCGAGGCCAAACAAGGTCTGCGTAATGATGTCGGCGGGCGAGCAGTTTGATTTCGGCGGAATGTACGGTGATAACCGGCAGGCGATGATGAAGCAATACGAGGTACCGGGCGCGACTGAGCAGCTCATCATCGGTGATATTGGCGATCCGGTTCTCGCGGCTGAGATATTCGGCGCAGTGGTCGATCATGGCCAATTTGCCGAATCCAATTCGACGACCACGATCACGAATGGCGGCGCCTGCCATCCCGGTCCATTTGACCTGATGAGCAGCGGCGGCCTCCATAATGGCGGTGACACCGGCACACTCTGGTATCCGCAGCCGGCGTAGTCGCCCGATCTGTTCTTTCGTGAGTTCGATGTTTTGTATCGAAAATCCCGGTCACACGTCGTGTGACCGGGGTCTTTTTTTGTATGATTTTACTAAGTGCCGAGGTAGGCTGCGGTCAGATTTGGCTGGTCAGCGGTGTTGAGTTCGTAGGCACTCGTCGGTTCATATAGCTGGAGGGGAAGTGGATGCCGTGCGGCGACGAAGAAACCATCAGCATGGTAGACATAGGGCAGAACAACCCCGAGGGTATAGGCAATAATATCACGGTAGCGATCAGGCTGGGCGCTCGACGCTTCATAGTCCCATACCGCTAGTCGTCCCTGATCACCCAAGTGACGCGCGAATGTTTCAAATGCTTCGAGGGTATAGAGCGGGGAGGCGTGAGCGACGGCGGGATTTTCGATATCAATGATTATGGCATCATAGCTGGCAGTGTTGTCCCGTACGTAGGCTAGTCCATCCTCGTGCGTGATGGTAACGCGGGGAGAGGATAGCGCTGCGACCCGAGCGGTGGTGAGATCGATGATCGTACTATTAATTTCAGCGACGGTAATCTCCACCCCTGGCCAACGGAGTGCCTGCGTAGCGGTATTGCCACACCCAAGTCCGATATTCAGGATGGACAATGATGCCTCTCGATCGAAATCAGTAAGTGCCGCGTTCATAATTTGCCGCTCAGATGTTTGATCTGCTTGATGGTAGGCACATTGGACGCGGCCGTCGATGGATAGTACCGAGTCAACGATGGTTATCTCTCCATGGGCAGATGGTCGTCTGACATCGCTCATGTCATACTCGGCTGGCGCGGTCGTGGGGGCAGTGGTCCAGACCATGAGGGAGAGGATGAGCGCGCCGAGTGCGGTGGGCACAAATTTCATCATTCGCGGTACGATCAGAATACTGGCCATGACATTGAGCAGGGCGGCTACGCCGAGGGTCACGCTATATCCCCACCAGGGGATGAAGAGCATCCCCGCGAGGAGGCTGCCACTGATCGCGCCTGCCAGATCAATCGCATAGATGAGGCCGAGGGCATTGCGCTGGCGCTCCGGAACCAGCGCGGCAGCGAGCGGAAAGGTAGCTCCGAGGAACACAGCGGGGACAAAAAGCATGACGGCGCTCAAACCGAGCAGCGAGAGACCGGACCACTGATCGCCGATGACCAGTAGCTCACGGAGAATGAAATACCCATATCCGCCAACGATGAGCTGAGCCAGGCCGAGCGTGAGGGCTGTCCGCCGTAGTTTGTGGCGGAGGACGTGTACCCCCAGCGATCCCAGCCCGAGCCCGAGGAGGAATACTGATAACACGGTCGCGACCGAATAGCTACTCTCAGGGTAGTAAAAAAACACCGTGGCCGTAGCCACGACCTCGTAGATGAGGGCAGCCGCGGCGCTACAAAAAAGCACCAGCATACTGATGGTAAATGACCTATGAGGTACGACAGGAGACGGGGATGATGTGACCGACCCGGCAAAAGGCATAGGGCAGGAGGGACATTACGAAGTTTTCTTTTTTCTGCGGCGAGTCTTCTTGGGCTCCTTTAGGATTTCGAGAGCGCGATCAAGGGTGATGGTATAGACGTCATCTGTCTTCAGCGAGCGGAAGTCACCATCATGAACGATGTAGGGGCCGAAGCGGCCTTTATTGGCGGAGATGTCTTTGCCGGTGTCGGGGTGCTGTCCGAGGACGCGCGGGAGGCTCAGGAATTTCAAGGCCTGTTCCATAGTGATTGATCCGGGGTCGACTTCTTTTGGGATGCTGGCACGTTTCGGCTTTGGATTGGCTTTTGTCTTTTCCCCCACTTGGAGATAGGGCCCAAACCGTCCATCGAGGACAAATATATCCTCATCGGTGTCGGGGTATTTCCCGAGGACCTGGGGCCCTTTTAGCTCTTCGCCATTGATGAGGAGGGCGCCGTCACAGTCGGGGAATTTCTCGCAGCTCAGGAACTTGCCATTTTTGCCCAGTTTCACCACCATAGCGGAATCACACTTAGGGCATTTGAACTTCTTATCTGCTTTCCCGAGGTTGGTGAGTTTGGGGATGTCTTCGCGGGCTTCGACATCTTTGGTAAAGGGGCCGTAAAACTCTTTGAGTGTCTTCAAATATTCACGCTTGCCCTCGGCTATGTCATCAAGCTCATCTTCCATTTCAGCAGTGAAATCATCACTAATGTATTTGGTAAAATATTTCTCCAAGAACTCACTGACGACTTCGCCAGTGTCCGTGGGCTGCAGGCGGGAACCTTCTTTATCGACATAGCCACGGTCAATAATAGTCTGAATAATGCTTGCGTACGTGCTTGGCCGGCCAATGCCACGCTTTTCGAGTTCTCGAATGAGCCCCGCCTCTGAGTAACGGGCAGGGGGCTGGGTTTGTTTTTCGATATCCGTTAATTCATTGAGCGTCAGCGGATCCTTCGCTGCCACTTGTGGCAATTCGACATCCTCACCGCGAGCCGCGGGGTCTGCCTGGAGCCAGCCGGGGGTGAGCACATAGGAGCCGGTGACGGCAAAGTCAGGAATGGTGCCTGACGCGACATTGGCGATGATTTTGGTCTTCATGATCTTCGCATCGATCATCTGTGAGGCGACTGCTCGCTGCCAGATGAGCTGGTAGAGGCGTTTCTGATCAACGCCCCTGCCCGCGCGCTTTTTGTTACTATTTGTCGGGCGGATGGCCTCGTGGGCTTCCTGGGCGTTTTTTGATTTCGTCTTGTACGTACGGAACTGGAGATTATCCTTGCCGTACTCTTTCTCGATGACGCCGGCGATTTGCCTGAGTGCTTCTTTACTCAGATTGGTACTATCCGTACGCATGTAGGTGATATGACCAGCCTCATAGAGTTTCTGGGCGGCGCGCATGGTCCGTGAGGGGGTGAAGCCGAGACGGCTGGAGGCGGTTTGCTGGAGGGACGAAGTGATGAAGGGCGGCTTCGGTGTCCGTTTGGCTTCAGATGATTTCACCTCGGTGACCTGCCACGCCTCTTTTTCCCCAAGCTCCAGGATACGGTCTACTTCTGTGCGGTCACGTGGCTCCTCACTACAGGTGAGCGTCATTTGCTCTTTGGCAGCAGTCTGGACGTGCGCCTCGAGCACCCAGTAGGTTTCTGGTTTAAATGCTTTGATTTCCCGCTCGCGCTCGACGAGGATGCGGAGGGCGGGGGATTGAACTCGGCCTGCGGAGAGACCATAGCGTACTTTCTTCCAGATGAGGCCACTCAGGTCATAGCCGAAGAGCCGATCGAGCACGCGGCGGGCCTCCTGGGCGGTACGGAGATTTTGGTCGATGGACCGGGGGTGCTCCATTGCCTCATCGATTGCGGGTTTGGTAATTTCGTGGAAGACAACCCGCTTGACGTCATCGGGATTAACTTTGTTGCTGTGATCCAGGACCTGCGCGATGTGCCAGGCGATAGCCTCACCTTCACGATCAGGGTCAGTCGCGAGGATGATTTCGTCAGCCTCCTTGGCCAATTTCTTCAACTCAGCCACGACTTCTTTTTTCTTCTCTGGGATTTCGTAATGTGGCACAAACCCCGCGTCGATATCGATAGCTTTCTTGTTATTTTTCGGCAAATCACGAATATGCCCGACACTCGCTTTGACGGTGTAGGGAGACTTGGCACCGAGAAATTTAGTGACGGTGCGGGCTTTGGTTGGTGATTCGACGATGAGGAGTTTCATTATATATGAGTGATTATGACAAAGTCGTCCAGCGCGTCTGGCTGGAGGATTGGTATGGCGTTCAGGGTATCAGGATAGAGACATGGATACTGTTTTTTGTTTGCGACGCGGACTGATTAGGTTCGTACGTACTGGGTACCCCCACTGCGTCGTATTAAACCCTTCATTTCCAGCGTTGTCAATGTGGTATTCACGACGCTGGTAGGAAGTGTACTCTTTTGAAATAGTTCGTCAACGTCTGTCGGTTCAGCTGATACCAGTGCGAGAATACATTCTTCCGCCGATGACTCGGGTAAGATTTTTCTATTCTGGACTGTCTCGGGAATATTGTCAAGCTGTAGCGCCTGGAAGATGTCATCCGCGCTCGTCACCATCAGCGCCCCCATCTTGAGCAAGGTATGTGGTCCAGCCGACGTATCAGCGGTGATGGGCCCGGGCACCGCGCAGACATCGCGGTTTTGATCCAGGGCGGCTCGAGCCGTGATGAGCGAGCCCGAATCCTCAGTCCCCTCGATCACCACCACCATACGTGAGAGCCCGGAAATGATGCGATTCCGGATAGGAAAGTGTTGTTTTAAGGGTGGGGTATGGGGTGGATATTCAGATACGATAGCCCCGCCAGCTGCAATAATATCCTCAGCCAGGCGGACGTTAGTCCGCGGGTAGGTCTGATCGAGGCCGCCGGCAAGTACTGCGACCGTTTGTCCCCCGGCACGTAGGGTTTCCTGGTGGGCGATGGTATCGATCCCTAGGGCGAGCCCAGATACGATCGTCAGGCCGGCCTGTGCCAGCGGTGCCACAATCCGAGGGGCGATGCGCCGGCCATAGGGAGACGTTTTCCGGGTACCGACAACGGCGATAGTCAGGGCGTGCCTCCCCGGCAGCGTCCCGCGATAGTAGAGGACGGCGGGCGCATCGTATATTTCTGATAGGAGGGCGGGATAGGCCGGTTGATCACAGCGTACCAGGCTGATACGGTGTTGGTCGAGTTGTGCGGCGATCGTTTCCGGTGTGACCTGACCACGTTCGTGGATTATCCGCTGCACGCGATGCCCGGGTATGCCACATGCCCGTAGCTCAGCCGCCCCTGCCGTCCAGGCTGCGTCCAGCGACATCTGCCGCCTGAGGCGGTGGATGGTCTGTGCCCCGACGGAGCGGCAGGCTGACCAGCCTATCCAGGCAAGCGTTTCATGATCCATACAAAAAGAGACCTTTCACTTGATTAAGTGGGGAAGGTCTACGGTGAGTATACCCCGTGGGAATATTTCGTCAACTACTTTGTAGCCTTTTCCTTCGTTGCGTCCTTTTTCTCTGATTTCGGCGCCGCGTGCTGGTAGAGGCGGATGACGCGTTTGAGCTCATCGAGCCATTTCTCACCGAGCTCATGGAGATCTATCTTCAGTGAGTCATCCGTAAATCCCCAGGCTGGATTGCGCTGGAGCAAGCGCGCTAGTTTATCTGGCTTCAGCGGGAAGAGGAACTTGATAATTAACCGGCGTTTTCGTTTGCCCTCCTCGTCGGTGACTAGTGTGGTGTCGATATGTGAGATATCAGTTTTCTGAGCCATCAATTTAATCTCCAGCACCGTAAAGAGGTTCATCAAGGGTACCGGTAAGTGACGTTGTTCCTCGCGTGTCCGAGAGCGGATAATTTTATCTTTGAGCTCCATTAAATCGTCGAGTGAGGTGATACCAGCCATCTTTTGATACAGCACCAGCCGTTCTTCTTCGCCAACAAACTCTTTCGGGATATATGCCTCCATGGGGAGGTCGAGGATGATATCGCGAATCGGTTCTTGGACCTTACCGTGTTTGAGCTCCTCGATCGCTTGGGCGAGGAGCCGGGTATAGAGCGACAGGCCGATGGCTGAAACCTTCCCATGCTGTTCGCGGCCGAGGATGTTACCCGCGCCGCGGATTTCTAGGTCGCGGAGGGCCAACTGGAAACCACTGCCCAGGCGTTTGGCTGCCATCAGGGCCTGGAGCCGTTTCTTTGCATTGCCCTTGAGCTTCTTGCGATGGTAGAAGAAATACGCAAACGCTTGCCGGTCACCACGACCAATCCGACCACGGAGCTGATAGAGCTGGGCGAGCCCAAAATTCGTCGCATTATCGACAATCATCGTGTTTACATTTGGCAAGTCGAGACTGTTCTCAATGATGGTCGAGCAGACCAGGATATTCGTCTTCATATTGTCGAAATCGGCCATCGCTTTTGCCAGCTCTTTCTCCGGCATACGGCCATGGGCGACACCGATAGAGGCATGCGGCATGAGTTGCTGGATGTCCCGGGCGGCGAGGTGGATAGTCTCGACTTTATTATGGAGGTAGTAGACTTGGCCATCACGGTCGAGCTCTAGTGTGATCGCATCTTTGACCGCGTTCGTTTCGTATGGATCGATATGCGTCTCGATCGGGAGCCGTCCCTCGGGTGGGGTCTCGATGATGCTGACGTCCCGGACGCCCGACAGCGCGATGTTGAGTGTCCGTGGGATTGGAGTGGCGGTCAGGGTGAGGACGTGCGACTGAGTGCGGAGCGATTTGAGTCGTTCCTTGGCCTTCACGCCAAATCGTTGCTCCTCATCAATGATGATGAGTCCAAGTCGTTTGAATTGTACGTCGCTGGAGAGGAGACGATGGGTGCCGATGACGATATCGATCGTGCCCGCCTTCAATCCATCGATGGTTTCCTGCTGCTCTTTATCTGTTTCAAACCGGGATAGAATGCCGATCTGGATGGGGAATTTTTTAAGTCGTTTGCGGAAGGTGTCGTAGTGTTGCTGTGTCAGGATAGTCGTAGGTGAGAGGAGGGCCACTTGGGTTTTATTCATGACAGCCTTCAGCGCGGCGCGGACCGCCACCTCCGTTTTGCCAAAGCCGACATCACCACAGATGAGGCGATCCATTGGGGTTTCCTTTTCGAGGTCAGCTTTGACCTCCTTGATGGCTTTCCCCTGGTCCGGCGTTTCTTTGTAGGGAAATGAAGTGGCTAGTTCAATTTCTTCCGGCGTATCTTTGGTAAAGGGCTTAATCTTCGTCATTTCTCGGCGGGCGTATACTTTCAGTAATTCCTGCGCGAGGACTTTAGCCTCTTGTTTGACCTTGCGTGTCAGCTGGTACCACTGACCACCGGAGAGGCGGTGGAGTTTCGGATTGGAAATGCCGATGTATTTTGATATTTTGTCGGCCGTCTCCACTGGGACGTAGAGTTTGTCTTTTTCGGCGTACTCGAGGACGAAATACTCTTTCGTTATCCCTTCGACCAGGTTCTTCGCCATGCCGGTGAATTGCCCAATGCCATGATCGAGGTGAACGATATAATCGCCGGGCTGCAGCTCCATGATAAATGCCTGGTCGACCCGTTTGCGGGGGAGTTGCTCCTCGATGATATCGCCGAATATTTCTCGGTCAGTCAGGACGAGTAGTTTATGGGTCTCATTTTTGAATCCGGAGAGCTCGCGGATGAGCGGCCAAATGCTGATGGGGATGGAGAGTTTGTGCTCCTTGAAGAGCTGCTCGAGCGCATGCTCCTGCTGAGTCGCAATGGCAATCCGCCAGTGCTGTTTGTGGAATGCTTTGAGATCATCAATAAAACCCTCAAACTCCTTGTGGTAGAGGGGGGCGTGCTCGAAGTCCATCGCCCGAGCCTTTTTATCAAAATCCTTAATCACGATGCGTTGCTGCTGCTGGAGCGCTTTCTCGACTGGCTCCCAGTCAGCCACGGTTCCGGGCGGTTCGGTAATTTCGTTGTACCAGAGGAGCGGACGGGTCAGCTGATCGAAATATTGGATGACCGAACTCCGAGCGTGCTGACTACGGAATTTTTTAGCAATCAGAGTGACCTCGGTGATTGGCTGCGCCAGACGTTTATCGACTGGGTTAAATGACTGCATCCGTTCAATCGCTGTGGCGGAGAATTCAATCCGGACCGGTTGCTCGGCGGTGATAGGGTAGATATCAACAACCCCACCACGGCGGGCGAAATATCCTGGTTCGCTGGCATGACTGGAGAATTCATAACCGAGGCTCACCAGCTGTTGTGACAGTGTGGCTGGCTGGAGTTGATCGCCTTTGCGAATAGTCAGAAGATGATCATCGGTGAGCTGGAGAGAGGGGATCTTGTGATCAATGGTGGCGAGGTCAACGAGGACGATCTGCGGTTGTTCATCGGTGAGTGCCTGGAGTCGGGCCGGGGTGAGGTCATCGAGTGCCCAGATTGGCCGGTCAACCTTGTACGTGCGGTGCCAATATTCGAGTAGTTTTTGGGCAGAATTTATTTCTTCGGTACTGAGCAGCCAAAAGAGCACTCGTCCCAGGAAGGCGGGGTTGCGAGTGAGGATGTAGGATTGGGTCGTGAGATTCGGCAGCCCACTTATGGCAATCTCGGTTTCTCGTTCGAGGAGACCATTGAGATCATCAAAAAGGGAGCTGGCATCTCCTGGTTCGGAGCGTGACGCAGCCACGTGGTTTAGTTTTTTAGTAGTGATTAAAGCAAATACAGCAGGTATTCGAGCGAAAATGACCCCCACAATGTGGTGGGGCTTGACATCCCTCTCGACGTCTGCTACTGTGTATTATTACCGTTTTTTGAGAAAAAGGCAAGTGTATAACTTTCGGGGGTAGATATCTGCCTACCAAGCGGTGAACACAAAGTGACCCCTCCTAACCTTTGTCAGTAACCACAAGATAAGGTTGTAACAGTTCTCTGCTGCAGCCTTGCGCTTGGAGGCAGGTATCTATCTGCCCGATCAGCCGGCTAGTTTATGCGCCGGCTTTTTTAGTTTTCATCGCGAGTCCCACGGCGACCGCCATCTCGGGGCCGATCTCGTGCAGGGTATCAGTCAGATCGGGGTGGTGCTGGACGCGCTGCCAGGGATCACCGATCGTGGTCGGGATCTGGAGTTGCTCCTGGAAATATTGAGCGGCGCCTTTCAAATGGGCGGCACCCCCCGCGAGGATGATTCCGGCGATTGGCTGCTTGAACGCGTCAACCACCCGTTTCATTTCTTTGATAATCATAGAATCCATCACGAACTTGATTGCCTGGGTGGCTGGGTGATTGCCGGACTCACCGAATGCCAGGCCAATATCCTGGCGAACCGAAGCTGCCCGCTCGGGCGTGATATTGAGCGCGCTGGCAATCTGATTGCGCAGGGCGGTACTGCCGACATTGACGTTACGGACAATCATCGGCGCGAGGTTGGTGAAAATTGCGGCATTGGTGTTACTCGCCCCCATATCGATCACCATATAGTTGCCGTGTGTTTGAGGGAGGAGTGATCGCTGAAGTGCATTGATTTCAGTTTCCATGCCGACAAGTGAGAGGCCAGCATCCCTGATGATTGATACATATTGATTGACGACGTCTTTTGGCGCGGCTGTCAGGATAATGGGGATGGTGTTGTTTTGCGTTGGTTGCTCACTCAGCGGGTGCCAGTCGAGGGACATTTTGTCGGTGGCGAGCGGCAGCATCCGACGCGCCTCCCACTGGATCGCCGATTCCATGTCCTTCGTTGCCATCGTGGGGATTTCAAAGGTTGTATGGAAAACATTCATAGCCGGCAGTGACACTACCACCCGATCAGTGGTGACTCGAGATTGTTCGAGTAGATCACGAATGGTCTGAACCATGTGACTGGTGTTTGCCTGTGCATCATTTCGGACGACGTCCTGATCATGGACACCGCTACCATAGGTCACGAGGGTGAAATCTCCACTATCATTACGTAATTCAACAGCTTTCACGGCTGATGAGCCGAGTTCGAGACCGATGATTGATGATGGTTTGGCAGTAAACATAAGAATCGTTTAATCGTTACGCATTAAGCATGTAGCGGAGTTGTTGCTGGTCACTGGCGTTTGCCAGTGCCGCATCAAGGGTGATTTCATTGGTTTTGACGAGCTCCGCCAGTGCCCAGTCTAAGGATACCATACCCTCTGCCCGAGAGGTTTGGATCACGGTCGCGAGTTGATAGAGTGACCCTTCCTTGATGTGAGCTTGGACCGGTGGGGTATTGATGAGGATTTCCGCAATCGGTACCACGCTACCGCCGACGCGCGGGACGAGTCGCTGACAGAGGATGCCCATCAGGTTGGCTGCGAGTTGCTCACGGACGCGCTGCTGTTCATTGCCGGGGTATTCATTGATGATATGCTCGAGCGTTTTGACCGTCGTGTCAGCTTCGACATTGGTGATGACGAGTCGACCAGACGCTGCGATGGCCAGGAGACGGTCAATCGTATCAGTATTCGTCAGTTCCGATGCAAACAACACATCGACATCCTCCTGGGTAATCGTACGGAGCGCTTGCTCAAAAGAGTGGACATCGCGACCGACTTCTCGCTGTTCGACTATGCTTTTTTGGCTTTGGAATACGTATTCGATCGGCCGTTCGATGGTGAGGATGTAGCGAGCGGCATTCTTATTTATATGTTCTATCAGCGAAGCTGAGGTAGTGGTCTTTCCTGAACCAAACGAACCACTAATAATAATGAGTCCCTTTGTCGCGTTCGTGAATAATTCGATCGAGGGCGGGAGACCGAGTTGACTGATTGGTTTGATGGCATTGCCGATGAGCCGGACGTAGGCGGCAAGCATGCTCCGTTGGTAGAATATATTGATGCGAAATCTGCTCTGAGGGTTGAGTTGGAATGCCACGACGATTTCTCGCTGCTCATGGAGGACACTTCGCTGCTCTATGTCGAGGATCGTATCGACAAATGTCTCCATGAAATCCTGGGTGACGATCGGTTCATGTGGCAGTGGGACCAGTTCGTTGTTGACTCGCAGCATGGGAGCGGCACCCACTGAGAGATGCAAGTCAGCGGCGTTCTTCTCAGCTACTGTCGAGAGGATACGATCAATAGATAGTTTGGATTGGGTATTCATACTTAGTTGACTTCACTTGCGGCTTGAGCTGGCGATGTTTCGATGGCGCGAGTGAGCGCAGTCCGGACGTGAGTGATGATTTCGGGGAGTGTCCGCAACTGCTCAGTAGAAAAGCGTTCCATCACATATCGTTCTGTATCGAAGGGATGATCCGGTCGGATACCAATACGGAATCGAGTAAGCGTCTCTGAACCGATGGAGGTATAGACTGATCCGACTCCACGATGTCCAGCCGCGGAACGGCCCTCGCTGATCCGTAAGGTGCCGAAGGGCAGGTCAATTTCATCATGGATGAGCCAGATAGATGATTCGGGAACGTGATAATAATCGATCAGTCCCCGTACTGTTTCACCAGAGCGATTCATATAGGTCTGCGGTTTGATGAGCGTGACCTGAGTGTCAGCGAGCGTGGTTGTCGCCACCGCCGCATTGATTTTCTTATCCATGGCAAACGCTTCGTCGGTGAGCGCATCGAGGACGAGCCATCCGATGTTATGTCGGGTGTGGGCATAGTCAGGACCGGGATTACCAAGGCCGACGAGATACACCATAGTTATCGTTTCTTATGCATATTCATTATAATAGGCGTCCCCACAAAATCATAGTGAGTGCGGAGGGCCCGTTCGACCTGGTTCAAATAGGCCGTATGGATCCGCTCGGTATGCCGAGCTTTGAGTGAAAAGGTGGGAGGGGTGATGCCGGTCTGATGCAGCTCGAGTTCGGTGGCCGACTTGGTGCCTTTGCGGGGAGCGGCTTTACGTGGAGCATGGTCGGAGAGAATCCTCTGGAGCTGCGTATCAGTCAGTCGCCGCTGCCGCGCTTCATGTACCTTGAGCGTGAGATCCATCAGCTGGCGGAGGCGCTGGTGGTGCAGCGCGGAGACAACCATCAGCGGGGCCCAGTCCATGCCAGTGAAGTACTGGCGGTATCGCTTCTCATGTTCATCGATAGTGGTAGGAGTTTTGTCGGAAACTTTATCCCACTTATTAGCGACCACGATGATACCATTTTGTGAAGCCCGAGCGAGCTCGGCAATAGCGTGATCCTGGGCGCTCAGCGACTCGGAAATATCAGTGACGAGCCAGCAGATGTCTGAGTGGCTTATCATATCCTCGGTACGTTTGGCGCTGACTGCTTCAAGCGCTGTCCGACGGTGTTTTGTGCGCCGGAGTCCGGCAGTGTCGACGAGAGTTATGCGAGTACCATGGTAGGTCATGGTCGTATCCTGCGGTTCTCGCGTCGTATGCGGTTCGGGCGCGACAATCATTCGTTCGTCACCGATCAGGGCATTGAAGAGTGAGGATTTGCCCACATTGGTCTTTCCGATGATGGATATCCTGATGGACGACTCTGGCTCTGGTACGGCACGGCGCTTCCCCTTGGGTAGTTGCCGCACGATAGCGTCGAGGAGATCACCTGTACCGGCACCGCTGACGCCGGAGACGAGATGAGGCTCGCCGAGGCCGAGGGAATAGAGCTCGGGCGATACGCTGCGGCGCTTGCGCGGGCCGTCGAGTTTCGTCGCCACCAGGATGGTCGGAGCCGCCGTTCGTCTCAAGAACTTTGCGATCTCTCGGTCGGCGCTTGTCACCATACCGAGTCCATCGACCACCAGCACGATCAGCGTTGCCTGTTTGATTGCCCGGTACGCTCGCTCCTGGACCTGTATTTCGACGGTACCCAGGGTGGCCGCGTCCAGCCCTCCGGTATCGACGAGGGTGAAGCTGGCCTGTCGCCAATCTATCCTAGCGTAGTTACTATCCCGGGTCGTGCCGGGAATATCGGAAACCAGCGCTATGCCGCGTTCGGCTAGCTTATTAAATAGCGTTGATTTTCCCGCGTTAATTCGACCAACGAGGACTACCTGGGGCACTGTCTGCGCCATAGAGTGTATTAGGAATTGGAAAGATGAGTGAGCTGTGCGGCGTCAAGGAAATCGCTCCCAATGATGATGAGGATATCAATATCTTCGCCATTTACTGGTGGGGTCA
The DNA here is from genome assembly GCA_034678405.1 of Patescibacteria group bacterium. Taxonomy (GTDB): domain Bacteria; phylum Patescibacteriota; class Patescibacteriia; order UBA10025; family JAHIVO01; genus JAXDBW01. Next base: position 40,377 of record JAXDBW010000045.1, read on the forward strand.
CTTGATTGCTGGTTGCAGTCGCTGCCGGAGCCACCTTAGCGTTGAGGAGATTTTTGAGACTGACGACCGTATATGGTTTGCCGCCATCTGATAGGTCATAGATAGTGGTCTGGGTCAGGGCATCGTCAGCATTGGCATTGCCGATGTGGACGATATTGAAATCCTGCGCCTCGAGTTCATCGGCTGTCTGGGTCGCGAGGCCAGTTTCGCTCGTGCTATTCTGGATCTCAATGCGGGCATTCTCCCGGACGATAAAGCTGGTATTGAAGACGTTTGCCAGTTTGTACTGAATTTCACTGAAATCCTCACCTTCCGGCCGGAGAATATAGGCGCCGTCCAGGGTATGATCAGCATAGAGCATGCCGTCGGGGCTGGTATCGAGAGTGATGGTGACGATATCATCAGCGGTGATATTTTCAACCATCTTTGCCAGTCGAGCGATTTCCCAAATTTCCATGTTGGTCTGATTGTGCTGACCGAGGCTGTCGAGTGCCGAGATGATATTACTCGGGTTGATGAGATTATTGACTGAGAAAAATTTGTCTTTGACTGCCAGGAGTACCTTTTGCTGACGCTGAGAGCGCGCAAAATCAGACCCTTCACCGTTATTGCCATGCCGCGAGCGGACGTACTGTAAGGCTCGCTCGCCATCCATAGTCTGCGTGCCCTCTTTAAATGAGATCACCTGGTATCCATAATTGTAGTCGGGGTACTGGTAGTCAGTGAAGGCGTTATCAACATTGATGTCGACGCCATCGAGATCGTCGATAGCCTTCCGAAACCCCTCGAAGTCAACACGGGCATAATAATCGATAGTGATATCAAATGTTTGCTCGACGACAGTCGCGAGCAATTCATCGGCCCCACCCGGATAGTCTGACTGCACCCCAAAGGCGAGGGCATTATTAATTTTGCGATAGCCATAGTCGGGGATCTCGACATAGAGATCGCGCGGGATCGACATGGTGGCTACTTCGTCGGTCGATGGTTTGATACTGACGAGAATAATGGTATCAGCGAGGTAGGCCCCCTGATGTCCTGCGCCACCAATGCCCGTCAAGAGTATGTTGATACGGTCATCAGCCTCGCCCCGCAACTGTTTCTCCGGGTTTGCGATGAGATGGCGGATTTGATCAATGAGACCAACCTTTTCACCGGTTTCTGAATTGGTACTATTGACTGCCATTACTACACGGGTCAGAAAAGCGCCCCCGATCAGTAGTACGACGAGTACCAAGGATAACGATGACCACAGGAGCAGTCGTGAGTGCTGCTTGGGCTTTTTCTGGGTAATAGGGGAATCTCCGCTCTGTTCTGAACGTTTATAAATATCTGGGTTGAATGATGATTTACCCGTTGACTCTTTCGGTTGATGTTTGCTGGGTTTGAGGAGATCAGGCATACAAAAAGTGTACTTATTATAGTAAAACCAGCATTTCTCGTCAAAGGATACTACATTGTTTCGTACACTTTTTTGGCATGCCATGCTACACTACGTACATTCATATGGCCTATCCAATCATCATCCTCCCTACCTATAACGAAAAAGAAAATCTTGCCGGTATTATTGCTGAGATTTTTCGTGTGGGCGTGCCCGATCTCCATGTTTTGGTAGTCGACGATAATTCCCCGGATGGTACAGGGGCTATTGCTGACCGTATCGCCAGAGAGAATCCCGTGGTTCGAGTGCTGCACCGCTCCGCCAAAGCAGGCCTGGGCATGGCGTACGTCGCAGGATTTCGAGAAGCGCTCAGAGATCCTGACGCTGCCTGGATATTTGAGATGGATGCGGATTTTTCGCATCAGCCAAAATACCTTCCCGAATTCCTCCGAGTAATCGAGAATGCGGATATTGTCCTCGGGTCACGGTATATGTCTGGCGGCGGGGTGGAGAATTGGCATTGGCTGCGGCGGTTTATTAGCTGGAGCGCCAACACGCTGATTCGGACAATTCTCGGGATGCGGACCCGCGATCTCACCGGTGGCTACAAATGTTTCCGCCGGCAGGTCTTGGAGCAACTTGATCTCGATGCCGTATCATCACGAGGGTATAATTTTCAAATCGAGCTATCGTACCGGGCCTATCGGGCGGGCTATAAGATAGTTGAGATTCCTATCACGTTTGTCGAGCGACGGGCCGGGAAATCGAAGTTTAATACGAGTATCATGCTCGAGAGTTTCTGGCAGGTGCTGAAGCTCAGATTCCGCAGGATATAGTCTCAAATGGATTGGTAAGTGAGTGCGATGTCACTATGTAATAGTGGCTTTTTTTGCTTTTTGTGATGCAGATTTCGGGAATATAGGGGTGAGTAATCATCAGGGTAGACAAATAGTATTTTTTTTGCTATACTGTACGTAGAAAATTTGTTAAGTGAGTGATAATAATCCGCTAATCTAAGCGGATGTCATCAACACCTACGTGGATTTGCGTTGGTTTCAAAAAAACAAAAACCAATCGCCAGACTCCGAAAGCTCGCAATTAAACTTTGATATTTTACCGAATCTCCTCACTATCGAGCAGGTGAGCGAGATACTTGGCGTCCATCCCAATACCCTCCGGAATTGGGATCGTTCAGGTAAGCTGAAAGCCGTCCGAATCGGGAGTCGACAGGATCGACGCTACCCCAAAGAGGAAATCCACAAGCTCTATCACGCGACGCTGGAACATAATCATCCCGAGCCATCAATCTCTGAGCCCACTGATGATAATAAGTATGTTCTGAAGCCCGGCTTTTCCCGGTCCTGGTTTAAGCTGTACTTCCTCAGTCGGAAATTCTCATTGTTTGTTTTTTCGGTGTTGCTGGTTAGTTTTACTTTTGCCGTGATGCAGGTGAGTTTCTTTGCCTATGTGTATCTTGCTCGAGCAGAGGAAAGTCAAACCGCCACGATGGCGATCACGCCACTCACCGCGGAGGGGTGGGAATACAGCGCTCAGGCGCTAGCGATAGATCTCTTGCCCAGCGCACCACTGGGGGATTTTACCAATGACATTGCCGCACACTATCATCAGTTACCGGATGTGGATCCCAGTGAGCCCGTGAGCATTGAACATACAGTGGAGCTCGAGGATCAACTAGTCCAGATCGAGGAGGAAACAATCGCTCCGCTGAATGAGGCCGATACAGCCATCACCGTATCAGATTTTTCAGTGGCGGCTGATATTGATCCCGATTCATCAATTCTCTCTAGCAGTCTCCGAGTATCATTTGGGGCGGCAGGAGTCCCTGATAGTGAGGATGTGCTGGTATTCGAATATTCGCTTGACAATGGTCATGTTTGGCAAACGCTCGAGTCCATCCCGCTTACTGACGACCTAAGTAATGAAATCCATGAAGGCTACTGGGAATACCCAATTTCTGAGCTCACCGACCTCACCCTTGTGCCGAAGTTGGTGTTTCGCATGACATACGTCGAAGGGGCAATGGTAACGGGGAGTACGGCTTGGTTAGATGGTGTGGTCCTGGATCTCGTGACACAGAAACCCGATCCCATTGTTCAGGAAATTCAGGATAGCGCTTCTTTTATTGATATGGGCAATGGGGGTAATTTTGGTATCGATGAACGACCAGTGGTGGCAGTCGAAACCAAACAGGATTCAGCGTTTAAGTTTCTCGGTGTCAAATCAATCACGCGGGAAATTACCGACGTCACTATCACACAGCCGGACGGGACCATCACCGACGCGCGGGTTGATATTGCAGAGTCAACCGCTGGAAAAACTACCACTACGGCGGTAACCGTCGACACTGCCGCGTTTGATCAGCCGGGCAAGTATGCGGTGAATCTGACAGTGGCGCAGGATGGGCGCACTGAAGAGGTGGCCTATGATTTTACGTGGGGTGAAATCGCAGTTAATCCCCTGCAAAATCCGTACCGTCCTGGTGATCGGGCTCAATTCTCGATTGGATTGGTGGATGATACGGGTGATGTGGTATGTGATGCCGACCTCATCATGCATATCACCGATCCTCAGGGAACGACGAGCACTTTGTCGACAGAGGCGGGGACGATTACCCAATCAGACAACTGCTATCTCAAAGAAGCATATCGGGGGCCAGACTATCTTGCTGAGCAGCTGGTCGACGTGGCGGGTAACTATAAGGTTGTATTGGAGGCACAATACCGGGGTGAAGCCAGGATATACCAAACTGCCTTTTCGGTCGTCGATACGCCGAAATACACTGTGACGCGGGATGGTCCGACGCGCGTCTACCCAAATGTATATCAACCGATGACTCTAGCAGTCACTGCGAGAGATGATTTCTCTGGCACGATACGAGAGTTGGTTCCGGGTGAATTTGAGGATGTTATTCCGGATAATGGGGGCGTTGTCAAACCCTATGATACCGGGACGGTGATTGCCTGGAGTATCGAATGGGACGTTTCGATCCACGCAGGCGAAACAGTAACAGTGTCATATCAATTTAAAGCCATACAGAAAGCTCCGGCATTGTATTTCTTGGGGCCACTTTCGGTTGGCGAATGGCAGGAGCCGCGGCAGTGGCAGCTCGTGATTGATGCGACGTATTTGTATTTGCTCGCCAATACGGGTAGCGGTGTGGCGTCGGGTTGGGTGTTGGATTCCGGCTCGGATGGTAATTTCCTGCGAGCCGCATCTACGGCCGGTGGGACTGGTGGCAACGCGACGCATACGCATACGTTTACCGAGACCGTTGGGGCGGGCACGCCGACGGCCGTTACCGGATGTGCTTCTCGTTGCGCCAGTGCTTCGAGCGGTACACATACGCATACTTCGACGGGGACTTCAATTGCGACAGCAAATAATAATCCTGCACAGCACACTTTTTATTTATGGAAATACAACACCGCTGATGCAACCCCGCCAAACATTCCCGATAATACATTTATTCTCTTTGACAATGTCAGTGGTCAGCCCACGAGTCCGTGGTCTCGTTTTTCCGCGGCCGACAATCGGTTGATTCGGATCAATAACTCCCATACAACCGGTGGATCCGACACTCACGATCATACTATTACCTGGGGATCTTTAAATGCCGCCTCCGGTACTGGCCTAGCAGCCCCGGGTCTAATTACTGTATATGCGACGAGCACTCATACGCACACCGCACCAGGAACACCAACTACGACAGATAGTACGACGTCGCTACCGGAATATTCTACGTTTGAACTATATGAACAAACCAGCGCAACGCCGCAAAGTATCCCCACCGGCACCGTTGCATTATTTGACGGGACTCCTCCGGCTGGATGGACGGTTATTTCAAACGGCAGCCCTTCGCAAAATAGATTTGTTCGTGGGTCAGCCACCGCAGGCAGCACCGGCGGATCAGCCACGAGCTCACATGCAAATGCAGCCGGTACAACCGGCACCCCAAGCGCCACTAGTGATTCTACTGAATCTGGAGCGACGACAATGGCCGCTGATGACCATACGCACGACATTACATTGTCCGCATTTAATAGTGCTGACATCACCCCATCGTATGAAAATTATATTCTCGCCGAATATACCGGAGCCTCCGGCATATCTATCGGCGGTTCGCTGTACTCGGATGAGGGGAGTACAAAGATAACTGCAGCGGCAAAGACAATTGTTCTCTGGGTGAATGGTAATCCGAATGCGTGCGGTGGCGGCGCCTGTACCGCCGAGACGGCAAGTGGGGATTACACTATCAGTAATGTTACGGCCAGTTCCGGTGATGTAATTACCGTTTTTGTGGACAATGAGACGGAAGAGGCCACGACGGTATTTAAAAGTGATGGCACCGCCCAGACAGACGTCAATCTGTATCAGAATCGGGTAATCGTCCGAAACGATACCGGCGCCTCCATTACAAATACGAACCTCGAGTCCGGCGACCGGGACGCGGGCGATGATGATATTAAATTCGATGTGTCATCGAGCAATCTCACTGTGGATTCGAATTTCGAGCTGCACATCTGGACGGGTGATACGTATGATCCGGGCGGCACGGTGACCACGCAGGGGACGGGCAATCTGCACGTGGAGGGCACGGCCTATTTGGATACAGCCACCAGCATCATCGGAAATAATATCGTCATTGAGTCAGGGGCGACGCTGAATATTCAGCAAAGTACCACTGTGACCGGAGGGGCGGCGGGCGGCATTGCTACTGCCGGGACGTTAAATATTACCGGCGGGACGGTTACGATTGGTAACGGCACGGATGAGGATCTCAGCATAACAGCTGGCGCCACGACGATTTCCGGTGGAACTGTCAATGTGAAGGATGATGTATTACTATCCGGCGGTACGCTCGACATTACGACCACGGTGAATATCAACGGTAATAGCGGCAGCCTTTTTAATATCACCGGTGGGACGTATACCATCGATACCGGCGGAGCCGTTACCATCTCTAGTGTTTTTCAGGTGCTGGGGGCTACGGCTGTGGCTAATCTCGCCGGCGGAACCACTACTGGCTCAAATCATTTTTATTTCAATCAAGGGACTATCAATCTCTCGGGCGGTAACCACTATACGGGCACGAATTCATATTTATACTTAGCAAATAGCTCCGGGACTACCACTACCTTTAACATGACCGGCGGAGACGCATATACGGCTGCATTGCTGGTGAGTAGCCAGGGCACGCTCGTGACGACGACGGTCACGGGCGGCACGATTCATATCGGCCAGGGGCTCGCGACAAACTACTACTATGACATCCAGAGCAACGCCCATGCTTTCTTTAACATTCAGCTGGAAAAGGACACCCAGTTTCACTCCTCGAGTACTGCCGACATGACCCTGAATGGCAGTTTAATCATGGACAGCGGTATTACGTTTACCGGCAATTCGAAGAATATTATCATCGACAATGATGGCAACGGCAACGGCAACTGGACGAATAACGGTGGCACCTACACTGCCGGCACGGGCACGGTATCGATGTACGGGGGCGCCATCAATGGTACAGCTGATACGACTTTCTACAATCTGACTATCGGCAGCGCCTCGTATAACCGCACTATCAGTGTCAGTAACGCTGATGATCCGACCGTGACTAACGCCTTGACCGTCGCCAGCGGTGATGTGCTCTCGATTGGTTCGAGCCGGTCCGTGACTCACTCCGGCGCGTCAGACACATCTATATCCGGAACTATCTCGGGGTCGGGTCGGATCATCTATCCCAATGGCGCGGGTGGACCGGGTACGGGCGGGACGCTCTCGGCTATTACTCGGTTTGATGCATCGTCCGGCGCAGTCGCATCGACGACGGTGGACGCACGCACCTACGGCGGTACGGTCGAATTCTATTCAAATAGCGGCCTAAACTATTCCGCGGGCATGGCGAGTGGCACCTATACATTTTCTTCTCATTACTATGTGATCGCCGACGGCAGCGGCAATATGAGCGTACTGGCAAATAGTGGCAATCCCACAGTCAATATCAGCGGCAATCTGGACTTCACGGGTACGGGCGGCGGCGCGGAATACATCTACTCGGGCAGCGGTACGTGGTACGTCGACGGTGACGTGGATTTTCGGGGTGGATCATATACGGCGAGTACCAGCAATACAGTGCGATTTGATGATGGCGGTGCGCATGATTTCTATCCGAATGGCGTCACGCTATATAATTATACTATCGAAACATTTGGCACCACCGTAAATCAATACTCAGGAGATCTGACAATATCAGGTACCTTTACCATGAATTCGATTGCTCAGCATACTGTCAATGCCGGCCTCAATCTCACGCTTCAGAGCACTGGCTCGATCTCAGATGCTGGCATTATTGGTGGGACGGGCACCTATATCCACCAAGCCGCAACGCTTCCTGGTAGTCTAGTCATCAATGCCAATGTACGCATCGATGCCACAGACACCAACATCACGGTCAACGGCAAGACGGGTACTCGGGCATTTGGCTCCCCCGGGAACAGCACGGAGTTTTATAACAGCAATGCCACGTTTTCCCGCACGATCACACTGGGCGATACCGCCGGCCGCACGTTCGATTTCAATGGTCCCGTCACGCTTACCCGTACGAGCCAGTCGCTCACGGTTCAGGCAAATACCAATGATCCGGCTATCGGCATGGACTACCCATTTACTATCGGCACCGGCACCGTGTGGCAGGCTAGTAATACCGCCAGCCTCACCCTCTATAGTGACTATACCAACAATGGCACCTTTACCGATAACCTCGGGACCGTCACCCTGTCTGGCACCACGACCCAGACATTATCAGGGACGATGACCGGTACATCTGATTTTCGCAATCTCACCATTACCAATACCTACGGCAGCTACTCCGGGTGCTCCACGTCATTTACGCCGAGTGTGGACTTTGCTGCATCCGCGACGATCAGTGGGACATATACGATCACGACCAATAATGTCAAAGTAGAGTATAACTCTGGCTCGACGTATACTATTGCGAATATTAACTGGTCAGCCGCATCAGGCAATGAAATTATTTTCCGTAATTCTAATCTCACCTCCGGTACCTGGGCACTCACTGTCTCGGGTACGCAAACGGTGAGCTATGTAAACGTGGGCCGGTCAAATGCCTCAGGCGGCAATGAAATCAATGCATCGGACGGAACCAGCGTGGACTGTTCAAACAACACCAACTGGAATTTTGGCTTCTCCATCGCCGGTACGGCCAATGGTAATCTCGGCGCCACGGTTCGGGTGGCGTTTGGCTCCAGTCTCCAGGCCCAGACAGCGACGATCCAGTCTGGCTCACCAAATTACTGGGAGATCACAGGGACCTCGACTCCGGCGAGCGGCACGGTGATTACTGTCTGGGTCGACGGTGTCTCGGATGCAAATGAGTCCACGGCGGTCACGCTCTATGATGGCACCAGCAGTATCTCTGGCATGGTTCTCGATACCAATGTCCTGACAGTGGGCAGCGACGACAATGCCACGCTCGACCTTAATGATTTCCAGCTCTATGATAATAACGACGATGAGGATGTGATGCATGCCGCTCCTATCGGACTGAATACCACCACGCTCTATGTAGATTATGATAATGTATATCCCCTGGAGGCGCTGACTATCCTCGCTGGCAACACGCTCCAGCTCGAGTCAGTCGGCACGGGCGGCGAGGTTCCGTCGATTTCAGATGAGGAACTCTACACTGGCAATATGAATATCTACGGTACCCTCGAAGTGCTGGATACCGGCAACCGGGAGACGAAAATATATGTCTCCGGTTCCTGGTACACTGATTCGGGTGGCACGTTTAACGATGGTGACTCGCTGATTATCATGACGTCCTCGTCAGCCGGCCGCACGTTTAATAATGACAACGATGCGATCGATAGCATCCAGTTCAATAGCGCGAGCGGCGGGTGGTCATTTACCAATGGCACGTCTATCGTCGGTAATATGACTGTTACCGCCGGGACCGTGACGGTGAGCAGCGCCATCGGGGTCGCGGGAAATATCGCAGTGGACGGCGGCACACTGCAGGGCGGGAGCAATATCACGGTCAATGGAAATTTCACCGGCAACGGCACCGTGTCATTGTCCGGCGGCACCGTTACCTTTCCGTATGCTAATTCCATTGGTGGGAACACCGACTGGACGTTTAATAATATTACGACCACACATGGCGGAGGGTGTGGAACTAAAATTACGACAGCCACGGGCAGTGGTTCATTCACAGTCAATGGTACCATGACCACTGCCTACTGTTTCGTCACGGAGGGGTACAATCATTCCATCAATCCCGGTGATAAACTCTGGATCATCACCGGCACCGGACAGCCGATGGATGCAGTACTAGCTTCGGTGGGTACCGGTTCGTCAACTTTTCGGTATACTGGTTCGGGATCAGCGGTGACCGTGGATGGGAATATCTATGCTAATCTTCAGCTCCAGCCAAATCCCGCAGTCGCAACCACCTACAATCTCCAGGATACACTGACCTACAATATATACTCGAGCATGACGATTAGCAGCTCGGTATCTCTGAGTCCGGGCACCAGCACGGTCAATTCCCTCGGTGCGACGCCGACCTTTGATCTGAATGGGGAGACGCTCTATAACTTTAGCGTGGTGGGGGCGACCAGTAGTACTGCCACGCTGGCAAACACTGATTTCTCCGTTTCAAATCTGATTGATGTCGATACCGGCGATACGCTGTCGATTCCTTCCGGTCGCAGCGTAACCTCGGTCTCGACGGCCAGTATCACGCTGGATGGCACGATCAGCGGCGCGGGTCGCCTCATCTATCAGTCATCAGCCGCGTTTCCGACCGGCGGGACACTCAGTGCTATCACTCGGTTTGATCCGGTGAGTAATAATCTCATCATGACCGGACGGACGTATGGTAATGATGTAGAGTTTTATAATAACAGCGGGGGGCGCAGTGTCACTGCTGCCAGCGGGACCTATGTCATCAGCGGCGATCTGATCCAGACCTGTGTCGCCTGCGGTGGTCTGACTGGAGATT
>JAXDBW010000046.1:0-57496 GCA_034678405.1 Patescibacteria group bacterium
GATCTAAAAGAAGTTTAAGTATTCAAAACAGTAAGTTTATCGGATTGCTTCAGAATAGATTTTATATTGGGGAAGTATGTTGGCGTGGCATAAAATCGACAGGAAAACATACACCTCTTATTGATAAACGAACTTTTGAAGCCGTGCAATCCATAATGGCTGATCATAACCGCCACGCTAATCGGAGCCGCAAGCATAGTTATTTATTAAGTGGATTTATTTTTTGTGCGATATGCGGCCATCGCTTTACTGGGGAGAGTCACCTAGAGAAAAACGCTCGGTATTACCGCTGTACAAAGAGAATTGGCCATAAAGATAGATATACGAAAATGGATGATCTTGAGAACTCGGTGCAAGAAAAGTTCAGGGACCTCCAGTTCTCACAAAAGTTTGTCGGGATGATTATTCAACGAGTAAAATATCGGTTTAACGAGAAAAGGGAGGAGATAGAAAAAAGCAGGAAAACAATATTTAACCAGATGCGAGGAATAGAGCAAAAAAGGGACGTGGCCGAGCAAAAACTTTTTCAAGGTGTGATTTCTGACGAAGACTTTGAAAGGAATAAAAGTAAGTTCAAGTCGCAACTTGAAGCACTTCAAGATCAGGTTGACGGACTGGAAAAGGTCAGGGAGTTGAAAATCAACGAGGTACAGGAGGTACTCAAATTATGCCGAGATATTCACAAGGCATATACGGAAGCGCACCCGATCCTTAAAAAGCATTACTTAGGTCTTTTCTGGGAGCGTTTTGAGGTTAAAAATTCAGAGATAGTAAAGGCAGTCCCATCGAGGATTTTCAAGGCGATACAGGATGACTTAATAGATTCCCAGATAGCACACAAGCCCGTCCTTGTGAGACGAGCTTCTGTGCTTCGGGGTGACTGTCACCCCATCCAGCCTACATTCGAACCAGCTAAGGTTCAAATAAGGACCGAATGGGGTGGCTAGAGGGATTCGAACCCTCGTCCTCGGTGCCACAGACCGATGCACTAACCACTGTGCTATAGCCACCACGTCCAAACGGTGCTGCCGGTTTCGCGTCCCCGCTTTTGCGGGGTCACTACACCTTTGCACGCGTTTCTCCTTTTCCTCGCACATCCGTGCTCCCCTTCGACTTCGCTCAGGGTGCGCGCCTGATGCGCTCGGGATTGTATAAACATCGTGGTGCCCAGGGCGGGACTTGAACCCGCACCCGCTTACGCGGCTAGCCCCTCAAGCTAGTGTGTATGCCAATTCCACCACCTGGGCCTATTGTGGAGGGAAAACCCGGGAAGGGGTTTTCCCCTTCCGATACCCCCCTTTCCATGGAGCCTCGCCGCCCGACATGTCATGCCAGAGGTAGATCCGCCTTTGGCGGAAAGTCGATGCGTCTCGGCACTATTCTCTATTTGCTACGCGGCGCGCTCTTTGAGTTTCTTCTTGTAACTGCGGAGGTAGTTGAGTTTTGCGCGGCGTACTTTGGCTTTGCGTATGACTTCGATCTTCGTAACGGTCGGCAGATGGAGGGGGAAGATTTTTTCGACCCCAATACCCTCAGCGATCTTGCGAACCGTAATAGTCGCGTTGAGGCCGTTGCCGCCCGTTCGGGCGATTACCATACCCTCAAACTTCTGGGTCCGCTCTTTGTCGCCTTCTTTAATCTTTTGGTAGACGGCGACGGTATAGCCAGGCCGAATCTCCGGAAGATCCTGCTTCAGCGCGTCTTTATTGAGTTCGGCTACTGTCTTTTTCATACAAAAAACTACGGAATTTATGAATTTAAGTATTACCCAGCATACCGATATTACCGGAGCCTGTCAAGAATTCTCCGAAGATCAGCTGGGAGCGGTATTTCATAGCGCTGCTGCTGGCCGTGGAGGTCGGTAAACGCCAGGTGATAGGCATGCAGGAAGATGCGGCCGGGCTTGAGTTTACTGATAAGTTTCTTTGGCCGGTAGACCGGATCACCCACGATGGGGAGACCGTAGGCATTGAGGTGGACACGGATTTGATGAGTACGTCCGGTATGGGGCCGGACCTGGAGGAGGGTGTATTTCTGATAGCGCGTGATTACCTCGAATTCGGTGGCTGCCTCTTTGCCACGATTTTTCTCCTGGACGGGCACGGCCGCCATTTTGTGCCCGGTAGTGGTACTGCGATCAATGTTGAAGTTGATAGTGTCGTGGGTTTTTTCTGGCGCCCCCTCGACCAGCGCGTAATACCATTTTTCGACGTCGCGTGATTTGAATTGCGACTTCAAATACTCAAACATATCTTGTGTCTTCGCAATGACGAGTAGACCAGAGACTTCTTTGTCTATGCGATGGACGATGCCGGGCCGGATCGGGGCTTCACTGATTTTTTTGACCGAGGGATATCTCGATACTACGAAATCAACCACAGTTGCTCCGTGCTCCCCGGGCGCGTCATGGACGATGACTCCCGCTGGTTTGTTGATCACGAGATAATCATCGGTGTCAGCTATGATAGGGATGTCTGGAATGGTCGGGGTGGTCCGGGTGAACAGTTTTTTTATTTTCTTCGTGACCGGTTCGTCCGTCCGGACGATGATAGCGTCTCCCGTTTTGAGAAACTGATGCACTGATGGCTGTCGACCATTCACCGTGACGTCGCCTCGTTTGATGCGCTTCTGGAGTTGGGAGCGCGTGATATCAGGTAATTGAGCGCCGAGGTATTTATCCAGCCGGTGGCCGGCATCGTGATCGGCGATGGTAAATTTGGTCATGCCATATTCTTTAAGAGTTTTTGTGCCTCCGTCTTCGTTGTAATACGTCCGCGGAGCTGCGCTTCCCGGAGTTTTTCTTTGTACCTGCCGACGCGCGGCCCGGGTTTGATCTGGCGTATACGCATAATCTCATTTCCGGAGAGGAGCGGTGGCGGGAGTGCCGTGCCGCGCTTCGGTTTCATGGCCACGATTTGTTTCTCGAGCGCACGAAAGTCAGCAGTCGCGGGCTTCTTGGTTTTTTGGATGATAGTCGCGAGGATGTCAGCATAGGAGAGCATCAGCAGTTCGGTCCCCGGATTGTCTGAGTAGAAATATTTTTCGATCGTGGTACGTTTCATGGGGGATGATTTGCTACTGGCGACGATCATATGTTTGCGGATGAGCCATACGACATGATCAGTATTCATCCCGGCGCTCGAGAGTCGCAGCCGATCCATGATGTCTGCGGCCAAGTCCGCTCCTACGACATCGTGGTTATTGAATCGGAGACGGTCTGCGCGGGTCAGGGTGGCCGGTTTGCCGATATCGTGCCACAGCAGCGCAAAAACCAGCTCGGGCGTTAGCGACTGACCAGCAAATTTTTTCTCAAATGAAGGGGAGTACAGTTTTTCCAGACAGAGGCGGGTGTGCGTCCAGACATCACCCTCGGCATGGAAGGCGCGAGGCTGAGGACACTTTTTCATAGCGAGCATTTCCGGCATTAGGTGTCTGGTGATACCTAGCTCATCGGTGAGATCGAATGCGCGAACCGGGTGGGCCATAAAAGCTTTAGTTAGCTCGCTAGCAATAATTTCCCGCGGCACGGTATACTCTCCTCGCACTTCATCACTGATATGCCGCATCTGGGAGATGAGCGCTTTTTTGGTTAGTGGCTCAATGCCAAACCCGAGCTGACAGCTAAACCGCATCGCCCGGAGCATGCGTGAGTAGTCCTCCTGGAAACGGGTGGTCGGAGCACCGACGGTACGGATCACTCCTTTCTCTAAATCAGACTGCCCATTCCATTCGTCAATAAACTCGCCGGTAGTCACGTTGTATGCGAGGGCATTGATCGTGAAGTCGCGCCGGGAGAGATCGTCGGCGATGGGTAGGCGAGCGTTGGATTGAACCTGGACATCACGGTAGCCGCCAGTCCCCCAGGCGTGCTCCGTCCGAGGCAGCGCGATGTCGATAGGCTGAGTGAGCTTCGTCTTGGCGGGGATGAATTTCAACACGCCAAACCGACGTCCGACCAGATCCACCTGGCCGCGTTTCCCAAGCCACCCCTGGAGCTTGGCCAATGATACATTGCGTATGACAAAATCATAGTCTTTTGACCGACGTCCGAGCAGCGTATCGCGGACGATGCCGCCGACCAGGTAGATGTCGGCTGCGGGAAATGCGCGTTGCAGGGAGAAGAGGAACCTAAGCTCATTTCGTTTAATAATAGTGGAGAGTATTTGCATATCTACCTGTACGGTACCGTATCCGTGGCTCCTTGACAATCATTGGGCGTGATTGGTAGATTGCACTATTACACAGAACGTTGAAAACAAATATATAGACATACAGAGAGGAGATCTGATGGCGCAAAAACAAGGCGTTTCAGGAAATAATGTGGCAATGCCCAATCTCACAAGCTGGATCCGGCAAGTCATGGATAAAGGTTCAGAGAAGCGGGCACGGAAGATTGCCAACTACGTTTGCAATACACCATTGGCTGAGCGAGATCAGGCGATGGATCGGGTGCTACATGAGTTAGCTCGGAATCGGGCAGCGTTTCTCAATCACGGATGGCAGGAAGGACTGCAACTCATCACCCGGTATTTAGCAGACTGTTCGCTAGAGCTGCGGGACTATACCTTTCTCAATGCCATTTACTCATCTCAGGTTGCGACCCGTCCCACTCCGAAGCAGTACACCTGCCTGGAGCTCGTAATGTGCTATTTTCGGTACATCGCGGCAGATGATGAGCGAACCCGAGCGTTTTGTCGGGTGATGTTTACTGATCTAGCTGAACAGCTGGCTCCAGCCCTGTCCGACGGTTCCGTCGGGCTCCGGCGCTGGCTCGGTGATCATACGCCGCTCATGGTGTCGATTATCTGGGAGTCAGTATACTGTCCTGCCCATCAGGACAGTCCTAGCAAACAGTGGTTTGTCAATTTGGTCCGGATGTACGCCGAAACCAAAGATGCCGAATTGCTCGACTGGTTGGAGACAGTCTATATACTCCTGACCGTGCGGCATGCAGATGTGCGGGTTTTTGATCAAGCGCATCTGGAGATGTTCCTTCGCAACGCCGGGATTAGTATGACCCAGTACCTGACCGGTACGTTTGATCCGACAATGCCGATCATTGTGTTGCCGATTGGTATGACGGATGCATTTGAAGCGTTTCTCCAGGGCATGGATCGTCGCAATGGCGAAGTCAGTGAGACGGCCCGCGAATGGAGTCGCTGGTTTATGTACTACGCTCCCCGGATGGCCACTGATCAGGCGGCCATGCGCGATGCTGTGACGACACAGCCGAATCGTTTGGTTCGTCCGGACGGGCAGGACTGCGTCGATGTATCGCAGTTGACAGTATTCCGCGATCTGGGAATCCGGCATATCCGATTTTATCCCAATGGGAGTCCGTGGCCAGAAATGGGTGTGCAGTTTGAGATTTGTCCGTATGGCTGTCTCACAACTACGGTCGCCGGTGCACTGACCGCCACCGGGCTCAGTGTTCCTGACGCGCTCTTTGAGCAGTGTTACCCTGAGGATCGTCCGCATCGTCGGCGTATCCTCGAATACATCGTCTGGGATAGCCTCTATCGGCTAGTCGTCAACTGTGAGAACCACAGTGGTGAGCATGTGCCCGCGCGCAGCGGTAATGGTCATACCCGCCAATGGAATGGGTATGCTCCGCACTGGGTAACCCTGCCGGACGGCAAGCACGCCAGCCACGCTGCGATTGATCGTTGTCTGCAGCTTTTTCAGTTTCAACCGCCGGCTGGCAAAACCTTTAACCGTGGGTGCGCGCCAGAAGCAGATGGGCAGACCGTCGAGGTTCGTCCGCGACTGGTGTTTACTGATGCCCTTCTCTCTGGAGGATAATAACACACACATTGTACGTATGCGCCACCGGGTTTATCATAAGCTCGGTGGTTTTTTATTTGAGATTTGACGCGGCATACGCCTGTGCTATCATGAGAGTACATCTTTTTCGTAGGAGTAACTCAGTTTCTGAGCATAAAGGTCTTCCTACAACGAGATCGATCTTATTAAGCCTAAGTACGTTCCATGGCAAAGAAACTCTTTGTAGGGAGTCTTTCCTATGACGTCAGTGACGATCAGCTGGGTGAATTTTTTGCCCAGGCTGGTACTGTCGAGTCAGCGCGGGTCATCAACGACCGCATGACCGGCCGCTCACGCGGTTTCGGATTCGTCGAAATGTCGACGGATGACGAGGCAAAAAATGCCATTGACTCACTGAATGGGAAGGAACTAGCCGGCCGTCCGATCGTGGTAAATGAAGCCCGACCGCAGACGGACCGCCCCCGCGGTAATTTCAACGACCGCTAACTCTCGCAATTCGAATTGAATACAAAACCCGTTTCCAAAACTAGAAGCGGGTTTTGTAGTCGCAGGGTTTATGGGCGCGCCGCTCACATGGTATACTACTGATACTGATAATCATTTGTGTGTGTGCCATGCGTCGGAGGCGTCTCACCTCAGTTAGGAACAATCAATCGGGTTACACGCTCGTCGAGGCGATCGTCGTGTTGCTGATATTTGCCGGTATGTTTATGGTGATGCAGCAGGTTTTTCAATTTACCATCCGGGGCCTGCAGGCCTCGCGGGCGAAGCAGGTAGCCGTGGAAATCGCCAATGCCCAGATGGAGATTATTCGAAATATTGATTATAACTCACTCGGAACTGTAGGTGGTTCTCCGGCCGGCGCGATCCAGCAGGAAAAAATTATTGATCGAGCCGATAACTCTTTCACTATGGAGACGACTATCCGATACTATGACGATCCGTTTGATGGGTGTGCCGGCATTGCCGAGGGGCTCGACCCGACCCAGTGGTCGAAATGTGCGGATGGCACAGTCGTGGAGAAGGCACGAGACGTCCCGGCCTATGCGAATAATCCCGCAGACTATAAAAAAGCCACAGTAACGGTCAGCTGGGAGAGTCACTATGCCGGCCAGCCAGTTACCCTCTCGACGACGGTAGCGCCCCGGGATCTCGAAGGCGACACCGATAAAGGTTTCATGCTGATTGAAGTTATCGATGCGTCGGGGAGCCCAGTGACAGGGGCTGACGTACATATTACCAATACCGTGGTGAGCCCGACGGTGGATATCAGCATGACGACGGATAGCAGTGGACAGGTACTCCTCTTCGACCTGGAGCCTTCCCAGCATAGTTACGTCGTGGTGGTGACGAAGGACGGGTATACCACCGATCGGACGTGTAGCGTGGATGCTGGAGGGACTGCCTGTACCGATGCGGAGGGCGCTCCCGATCCCTATTTGCAAGATGCCACGGTGCATCTTGGCGAACTTGAAGAGCTGACCTTTATCATTGATCGGTGGAGCACGCTGGCCGTCAATAGTTTTAATGAATCATGCGAGCCGCTGGGGGCGGTCGATTTTACGCTGAGCGGGATGGATAAACTTATAAGCGTCGATCCCAGCATTCCAAAAAACCAAATTTCCTTTACTACCGACACGAATCAAACCCCGCACTGGAGTACCAATCAGCTCGAGTGGGATTTGTACGATTTGATTGTGAATACAAGCGGCTACTACATCGCGGGCATCAACCACGATCTAGCCCTCAACATTCTGCCGAATACCAGCACCACCATAAATGTGCTTCTCGCACCAACTACTCCCAACGCTCTTTTGGTAACGGCAAAGGATTCCGGCTCGGGAACCAACCTATCTGATGCCACGGTGCGAGTCGTGGATAGTGGTAATACCTACGACGAATCACGGATTACCGGGCAGGGGTTCATCGAGCAGACTGATTGGTCGGGAGGGAGCGGCCAGTCAGATTATACTGACGATACTCAATACTTCAGTGATGATGGTAATGTCGATGTGACAAGTACCTCAGGACAGATTTCGCTGAAGAATAATGCGACGCCCATCATATACTCAGAAAACTTTTCCACGGCCGCATTTAAGGATGGGGGTAATACCGACGCCGACTGGAACGTGCCTGACCAGGAATTAAAAATGAATGTAGTGTCAGGTACGTATCCGACGACTGTCACCCAGCACGCCCAGACGCGTAAAATTAACTCGACGACTGGTCAGGTCGTATCTGCAACTCTCTCAGCAGTCAGTCAGACAAACGGTCAAACAATCCGGTACTATATGTCAGCTGATGGTGGTACAAATTTCGAGGAGGTGACACTACCGATGGGAGGAGCATTAACCTTTGCCCATGCGGGTAACGATCTCCGCGTGCGGATCGAGATGGAAACAAGTGATAGTGGCGTGACGCCAGTGGTGAGCTCATTTCAGGTGAGTTTCACCCGGGAGGATTATGACGCCAGTGGTGAGCTTATTTCTTCGACAATTGACCTCGGCCCCTCGGCTCCAGCCCTCAGTGAGTTTACGACCATCAGTTGGCAGCCCTCAAGCCAGCCAGCCGGAGCGGGAACTGATAGTGTCCGGCTGCAGATCGCGACCAATACTGACAATAGTACCTGGAATTTCGTCGGACCAGATGGCACGGCAAGTACCTACTATACTGGCGGCACTGGTGATATTTATTCGGGGCACGATGGTGATCGCTATGTACGGTATCGGGTGTTGCTCTCGACTGTTGATCCCTACTATACGCCCACAGTAACCGATATTCGACTGGGGTACACACTCGCATGCCTGCCGCCGGGACAGGCATACTTCACCAATGCGGTATCCGGGTCCAATGTGATTGAGGTGCACCTCGATGGGTATCAGGATGTGAATGAAGCCATCGATATCAGCGGTTATACGACGAAGGAAATTTTACTCACTCCGATCCCATGATGATGACCAGGCACACATCACTGCGAGGATTCACCCTGATTGAGATCACGGTCGTGGTAGGCATCGTAGGTATCATTGCGGTGGGGATCGGGACATTTGTTACCCAGGGTATGAGACTCTGGCGAGTGACCCAGGATAAGGTTGCCGTCCAGGATGCTGCGCGTGGCGCACTTGACCTGATGACGGGAGATATCCGTGAAACTATCCTTGCCGACAATGGTGCTTATCCGCTGGCGTTGACTGAGCCATTTGCCATTGAGTTTTACGCTAATGTTGATCAAGACGCGAAGCGAGAAAAAATTCGCTACTCGCTGGAAGGAACGACACTCTATCGCTGGGAGGTAAAATCAGACAGTTCTGAGCCGCCCGTCTATCCCGTATTTCAGGACAGCGACCGGACGGTGGTCGCGGACAACGTCGTGAATGATGATTATCTTTTTCAATATTTTGATGATACCTATACCGGAGACAGCGCTCCGCTAGCTGCGCCATTTAGCATTAATCAGGTCAGTCTAGTCCAGATCCACCTAGTGCTCGATGAAGATGTGACCCGAGCGCCTGAGCCGTACGAAATTGAAACAAATATTATGCTGCGCAATCTGAAATATAAGTATGAAAACTAGACGTCGCCACCAATCGAAACGCACCAAAAAAGGGAGTATCTATATTCCGGCGATTGTGATTATTACTTTTTTTATGAGCCTCGGCGCCAGTGCGATGACCTATGTGCTCACCCAGTCTCGTCTGGCTAGCCAGCAGCTGCATCGCGCCACTGCATTTCAAATTGCAGATGCGGGGCTCGAGTACTATCGCTGGCACCTAGCGCACGCCCAGGAAGATTTTCAGGACGGGACTGGTGCGCCGGGCCCCTACCTCCACAGCTATAGTGATGCGGACGGCAATCACATTGGCGAGTTCGAGCTCGACATTACCGCTCCGCCCATCGGCTCGACAGTCGTGGACATCACCTCGACCGGCAGCTCTGACGAGCGACCGAACATCAAGAAGGGGGTTAGAGCGGTGCTGGGTCGCCCCTCCTTCACCAACTTTGCTGTGGTAGCTAATGATAATATGCGGTTTGGTGAAGGGACGGAAGTATTCGGCCCTATTCATTCAAATTATGGCCTGCGGTTCGATGGTCTCGCTCATAATGTTGTGACTAGTTCTGAAGTAACCTATGATGACCCCGATCATAGTGACGGGGATGAATGGGCCGTGCATACGCATGTTGACCCCGTTGACCCCGCGCCACCGGGAACCCCCGCGCCACCCTACGCGCTTGAGGATCGACCAGATGTGTTTGAAGTAGGTCGCGAAGTCGATGTGCAGGGGGTTAATTTCAGCAGCATCAGCGCTCAGCTGGATAATTTACAAGCTGAAGCGGCTGCCAATGGGATCTATCTGACCGACTCGGGGGCAGAGGGGTATCATGTCCGTTTCAATACTGATGACACTGTTTCTATTTATCGAGTAAATAGTCAGAAGACTTGCTTGAAACAGACATGTTTCTTTTTCTGGTGCTGGTGGACGAATTACACAAGTGAAAATCTCTGGTCGGTTGATCAGCAGGCCAGCTTTGAGTACCAGGATCAGGATTCAGCCACACTGCCCATGCCAACTGATGGTTTAATATTTATCGAGGATGATGTATGGGTCGACGGACAGATCGACGGCAGTCGAGTGACCGTGGTGGCGGCCAAGACACCATATACGTCGGGCAATGCAAATATTATTACTAATTCAGAGTTACGGTACACGAATTATGACGGAACCGATGCCATTGGTCTGATTGCGCAAAATAACATATATGCGGGCTTTTACAGCGATGATACTTATCGGATTGATGCAGCACTCATCGCGCAAAAAGGACGAGTGGGGCGTTTATACTATCCAGCCAGTTCGGGCACATTTTCTCCGGCGAGCTGTAATCAAAACTACGTCCGCGACACCTTTACGAACTATGGCGCGATTGGAACCAATCAGCGATATGGCTATGCGTATGTCTGCGGCGAGTCGGGTGCCCCGGCTTGCGCCGCCTGCGGGACGACTGCGAGCGGGTATTGCTATCGGAATTTGATGTACGATGACAATTTTTACTTCTCACCGCCTCCTTTTTTTCCTGCCACCGATCAGTATCGAGTAATTACCTGGGAAGAACTCAACTAGGCTATCACAAAACCCGTTTCCAAAACTAGAAGCGGGTTTTGTTGTGTTCGGGATTATGGCTTGTAGATGATGAAATTGAAGGCGGTTTGCTGATCGGTTGTCCCATCGTGTTTGACAAAGTCAACTACGAATTTGTTGTTCACGCTTCCTACCGAAGGGATGAGTCCACTACTAATCGGGGTGGCAAATGCGATGTAGTTCGTGTAGTAGTAGGATTCACCGGTAATGGTGATTTCATATTGGCCAGCGCCCGCATTCCAGGAGCAGCTGATGTTGCTGGTGCCGCTCCGGGTGCTTCCGTCTGAATTACAATAGCCGTAGGCAATCGGCAGATTGGCACCCCCGGTGCCATTAATCTTCGCGGGGGTGACGCTATCGTCAGCCAAATCGTCCGTTGCGACCGTCCCGTCGGCGATGTTGTCTGACCCGACGATTCCTGTCCCGGTGAAACTATTGACGGTAAGATCGCCGGTCACCTCCATGTTGTCATTGACGATGAAGGGCTGTGAATCTCCTGTCCCGGCGGTTGCACCGCGCCAGACGCGGCCATCGATGCGGACATTATCCCCAAAGGTGACTGGGTTATCGACGCCGCCCTCGGTCGTGTTGTTGATGATGGTGCCATTAAACCACGTCACCCCACCGATGCCCTGGGCACCAACCTGCAGCCAATCAAAAGACCCGCCAGCCGCGCGCACAATAGTCGCCGAAAGCGCAATTGCGCCAATGACCACCGACAGTAAAATCATTGTTCGTTTCATGTATGTTCACCCCCTTCCCCGTGTAGGAGTTATGTATTGTCAGTGTATCATAACTACTTGATTTTCTCCATCGACTCATCTATACTACACCATCATGCGCGCATAGCTCAGCTGGTAGAGCAGTTGCCTCTTAAGCAAACGGTCGGGGGTTCGAATCCCTCTGCGCGCAAGAGCCTCCCCTCCATGCAGCAACGGAACACATTTTTTATAGTTAGCCTCTTCGGTGGTACCGGTGCGTATCTTTTATTTTTTTTATTATTTCGTGATACGCGGCTGGGCATTAGCATGATTAGCAATAGCATGATTATCATCGGCGCTGCGTGGACCGGATGGCTGATATGGTGTGATCGTATTGCTCTGCACGCATATATTCCCACCCTACGGCAGTGGTGGCGGATCGGGCAAGTGGGCCTGCTCCTCAGTGTAGGGGTGGCCGCCTTTTTAGTTTTTGGTCGTCCGCTTGTTCACGAGTATATTGTCCATACCGCATGGGCGCATACCACTACCTATACTGCGTACAGCGTCATTATGATGTTTTATATCATTTTTAGTGTGCCGCTGCAGGAGCTTATCTTTCGGGGGTACTTCCTCGGTACACTCCAGCGCATCACGCGCCGCCCCTGGCTGAGCATTGGTGGAAGCTCCGCCCTTTATGGTTTAGCACACAGCCACTATGGGTGGCAGTTTGTCGTGCTTACCTTTTTATTTGGGTTATTATTAGGTGGAGTGATGCATCAGAAAAAAGATCTGTCGTGGTCAATTTATCTGCATTGGATAGCCGGTACACTGCTCGTGGCAGCAGGATTCATCTTTGCCTCGGCTGGGATGAGCTAGCCCCCTGGACAAGGATCGCCCTATCATGTATCGTGAGACGTTATATAGATCTTTGTAATGTACAAAAACGGAGGTGCGTATGCACTATGTTGCTTTGCTGTGGTGGATGTTAGTTCAAACCGTATCCCCAATACAGCACCCGACGGCTGATTTTCCCCGACTCATCGATACAAGCCAGACTCGCACCGAAACTAATGTGGTATTTGTCGGCATGCCGAGCGATGAAGTATTTGATCCAGAGGTGGGCGAGGTATTACTGGCTGATTCGTTAATCGACATTTCGATCATCGTCTCGAATCCGTTCCCGGTGCTGGATGAAGAGTGCCTCATGACACGGGTGCCCCATCGGCCTGGGTACTATCATCTGGTGGTACGACGATTTGTGCCAGCGACGGGAGAGTGCCTTCTATACAAAGAAAAGCCCGTCTGCGTTGTAGGATTGGGTGATCGGCCATACTTGATGCCGCCCTGCCCGAGCATTGTTCGTGATTCAGCTATTGTTGGGTTTTATAACCCGGTACCCGGTGAAGTGCTCGTCACTATCTGTGAGGTGCCGCGTCAGCCGGTGGATACAGTTGCATTGGCGACATTCTCCGATCCGCGATTCAGCGCATTTAGCTGGCAGTCTGGTACGCTGCCGGACGGCGAGTATTGGGTCGAGTACCGATTCAACGGTACGCTGTGCGATCGTAAAAAAATCACCGTGACCCGGTGATTACTCCTGTGTTACTAGTCCCCCGCCACTCAGGTGGCCGGGGGATTATTTATATAGTTCGATAGGTACTCCTTTTTTCTTCAGCGTACGGATGATCAGTAGAGTGACACCACCCTCGGCGATACCGATGATGACGTGCGTGCCGATGAAGGATGCCCAGTGGCTGCCGAAGAGTGTCGTATCAAACTGCATGATAGCCGCGACGAAGATAGCCGCCCCAATAACTGAGAGGAGGGTTGCGCCGAAGATATGGAGAGGACGCACGCTCTGCTTTTTCCGTATAGTACGTATGATCCCCCAGGCGAGCCAGATTGGCAGCAAGCCGATCGACAGGAAATTAATTCCGAGTGCCACGATGCCACCATCACCGAGCAGCCCCGCCTGAGTCACCAATACACCGGCCATGACGACCATCGCTGCCCAGGGTCCGAGTACTAGCGCGGCGAGTGCGGAGCCGAGCATGTGGCCCGGAGTCCCCGTCACCAGGGGGGTATCTACGAGTTGAATCATGAAAATAAATGATCCCACCGTGACCATCCGCCACAGAAATTGTTGTCCGGATTTTGTCAGCGTCGAACGGTAGGCGGTTTCAGCGCCGCTACTTTGAGGAAACGTTGCTAGCTTCTGTTTCACGACAGCCACTTTCCGCATGACGGATTGTTGCACCCGGTGCGCGGCGACACCCACAAATGCACCAGCCGCACCGAGAAGCGGGCCAGCGACATTATTATTGATGAAGCCGTCGGGGAGATGCATTCTGTTATTCTACTGCAATCGTAACGTTTGGGAAAATGCGTGTTACGGCATCCAAGCGGTGATTGATATATTTTTGTTGACCCGCCGTAACAGTGACGGTTGTTGGTTTGCCCTGAATGATGTCTCGGGCTAGGGATGCGTCCGTAACGACAGGTAGGCAGTTGAGGTCGTCAGGAGCGCATCCAAAATGTTCTGCAATAGCGGTGTGTAATTTCTGCTGGCACGTTTCGTCACCAAAGTATGCCCGCATCGCTTCGTCCTCGGACATACCGATCGCCCGGAGCGTTTCCTGAGTTACTGAGCGATACCAATCATAGGCAAGATCATTTGTGCGAGCAGGGACCTCGGGGGTTAGCGTCGATTCCATCTCCCAGAGCATTGTGATTCCCTCGTCCATCCAGCCAAGCCCTTCCGGTTGTACAGTCCCCGTTTCCGGATTACGCCGCGCTGCTCGAATACCCATTTCATCTTTGTCGGGGCGGAAACTCAGCGCGTGACCGAATTCATGTGCCACGAGCGTCTGAGAAGCGCTCGTGCCCACAATAATTCGATCGTTCGTTGGGTCGTATGAATTAATATATTGTGTGCCACCGAACGTTGGGGCGCCTTGTTGTAGCAGTTCATCGGTAAGTATAATGGTAACCGTGTTTGGTTCATGGTGTATATACCCGCGGTCTCGAGCCAGGGCAATACAGCTCTCAATTTGGTCGCGAAATCCTTCTCTTTTTTCCCGAACCGATTGGACTAATTGTTCTGCGCGGCTATGGAGCGCCTCGACGACCGATTCCGAGAACGGCGCATCAGCATCTATCTGCAATAGTGCCTGGTAGCGAGCCTTGCTTCGTTCATTGTCTTGGCCGCGTCGAATGATTTCCTCAGCTGCTCGGTCAATAATTTCCGACATAGTCATACCGACCGCTTCACTAATATCAAAAACGGTAATTTTTGTTGGACCGTATTCTGGGTTTGGGGAATGCTCAAACGATTCTTTCATCCTTGCCGTGTTAGTGAGTCGTACATATGTAATGGTACCCCCGGTAGCCCCGCACCATTCATATTATTCAGGTGTGGGGTCTTCGAGAATCTCACCCCTCAATATTTCCATGCCCGCCCTTACCCTTACCCTCGAGAGGAGTCGAACCTCTATCCAAAGCTTAGAAGGCTTTTGTTCTATCCGTTGAACTACGAGGGCACGGGTAAGGGCGAGTATTTGTTGAGCAACAGGGGGGCGCGTCCAAACGGTGCTGCCGGTTTCGTGTCCCCGCCTTTGCGGGGCCACTCCACCTTCGCACACGTTTCTCCTTTCCTCGCCGCGTATAAAATCCGCGGCTCGGTATTTTTTATGTTCTGGCTATAGTATCAGTGACAGAGGTAGTGGTCAATCGCGGAGGTAGCGACGGGTGGTAGCGGTACGAGCCAGTCCCAGCTGCTCCCTGATAGTTTCTACATCCTCACCTCGCTGGGCCATATGCCGAGCGTACTGTTGGCGGAGTGTTTCGGGGGAGGTATCGGGCGGCAAACCTGCCGCTCGAGCATACTTATGTATCATACGCTGAATGCTGCGCGGTGTTAATGCTGCGGGCTGTGAGGTTGTCGCCTTGTCATGCCGGACAAATAGGGCTACTGAACCATCCCTACGTTTCATGAGGTAGTCGTCGATAAGTTTACGCGCATGATGCGAGAGGGTAATATTCCGATTAGCGTCGCGCAAGCCACGAATGGTGACAACTCGGCGATCAGCGCTGACCTGCTGACGAGTCAGTGAAACAATTTCCGAGACTTTCATTCCGGTGGTGAGGAGTAGTTCAAGGAGGAGCGCATCACGAAGCGCGGTCATCTCGCTGCGGGCGTGTTGTTCAGGCGCAGCGCGGAGCGTGCGAATTTGTCGGGCAGTAATCTCAGGTGGTGATTGGACAGGTGTAGGGAGGAGAGCAACCGCTTCTGGTTTCAGGGCGGGGACGTTGCGTTCTTCGAGATAGTTCAGTAGCGAGCGAATGGCAATCAAGTGCAAATTGATCGTGTGTGCAGCCATGGTTGCGCCGCGGTTAGTGCGCTTCTGTCGTAATTGATCCCGAAAGCTTTGGATGCTCGCGGGAGTAATATCAGATACTGATTGTATCTGGGCAATGGATACCAAGCGTTCTAGGTATATGCGGTAGTTGCGTGCGGTGCGCGTATGCAATTTCCCGAGGAATTGTTCGATGGCCGCGTCTATTGATTGGCTCATATATTCTATTTTACGACACTTGGCCAAAAGTGCAATTCTCCCCTGCGCCTTCAGTTGACAGGCAAGGAGGGTGGCCGTACCATACAGCAATTGGAAATAGAACGTTGACATACAAAAGAAAGCGAGGAATCGCATGAAAGTAGATCCCGCTAAACGGATCGGCGGTGGCCGCACGCGGCAGATTCAGATCATGGATGGTGGCAAGCTACGGACCGTCCGCGCGCGAGGTGGTCTCTTTGGTGGTGATCTCTTCGTCATTATGGAAGGCCGGCATCGGCATAAGATCGCCATCCCCAACTGGGACAACATGATTGCGCGGGCCGCTCTCCAGAGTGGTCGGTATCAATCTGGGTATTATGATCCGAGCTGGCTTACGTACCGCGTGTACGCGAGTGTGTATGAAGCGCTCCGCTATACGTACTATGTGCTCGACCAGCAGTACGGCGTGACATTCCGCCATGGCGAAAAGGGCCGTCTCCAGCTGGCACGAGAGGAGTTACTCGAGCTCAACGAAATCGCGGCGGGACTACGTACCGGTAATGCCGAAGTGCTGTCCCTGGACTTCTTCAAAAAAACCCGAGCCATCCTCGAGCAGATCGAGGAGCGACCACGTGATACTGATAAGCGTGCCGCTCGGACCATGTCCGCATCACTAGTGTCGGTGTATGATTCACTCGGTCGGACCAACGCGACGGTCAAAATGGTGAGGGCACTTGCGGCCGCCAATCGGCTGAAACATCGTCAGGTAAGTATTGCCTGTATCGAGCCCGTCATCATCGCTCGGCGGCAAACACTGAAGTCGCTCATCGAGGAGATGGAACTTTTCTGGGAGGGGCTCTATGAGTATCTCGATCGACTCTTCGTCCAGAAGTACTGGGAGCGCGGGCAGTCACGCTGTATGCAGCTACTCAATGATGACACTCGTCGACCGCAGCTGCTCCAGCATCTCATCCTGTTTCAGCAGGAAATCGGGCGCTATGATCTCGAGCCGTTTACGAAGACCTCGTACCACGTGTATGAGGAATTGCGGACGGTAATCACGCACATCCGAGCAACCCGCTATGGTGCCGCCCGGAAACTCTTGGAGCGGATATGGCAGTCACTGAAGTTACGACACATCCGGGCCGAGATCGAGACGGCGCTCATCCCCTTCACCTGTTCACTCTTTGGTGAGCAGGTCGATCCCCAGGCGTGCGACCAGATGATCTACGTCGCCAAATGGGCGCGTCGGGCGCTCGGGCAGGTGGATGAATCACAATTTGAGCATCCGGTTACCCGGCACGTCCGTGGGCAGCTGTCCGCAGCCATCGATCTCTTAATTCAGAAAACACATCCCGAAGCCATGAAGGCAAAGGAACATATCAAGCAAGCAGTCACTATACTGTAGAAAGGAGGGCTGTCATGCCCGGAGAATATGAACTGGTTGGCGAGGTGGTAACGATTGCGCATATGTCGGGTTTCGATCCTGGTTTCTATGTGCACGATGACTGCCCCATGGATGCACACTTGATCTATGTGGCAGCTGACCACACTCTCTATGATCTCGGCAAGGTAGCCTTGGTCAACTATACCGAGGGTTATGGCATCCTCGCTAATCCCCGTCGGCGGATTGAATTTGCCGATTATGACAAATATACAATTGCTGAGCCTACGTCTGAGTAATGTATATCGTCTGATTGTACACACCGGTGGTAGGTATGCCCTGCCGCCGGTTTTTATTACCCCCTTGACAGGCCCTCAAAACCTCGTATACTATGGGTACTTAATTTGTGATGACGAACACTGGGTTTTGGGAGCTGGTTAGCCCCATCTACTCGGTTTCGCCAGAAAGGAAGCATCCATGCTAACCAAGAAAGAGAAAGATAAAATAATCGAGAAGTATAAGACCCATGATACCGATACGGGGTCTTCTGAGGTACAAATAGCCATCCTCTCTGAGGAGATCAAGCGTTTAACGGGGCACCTCAAGGATCACAAAAAAGACTTCTCATCCCGCCGTGGCTTGCTCCGGAAGGTTGGTCAGCGTCGCCGGCTTCTCGCCTACCTCAAAGACGAGAATCCGAAAAGCTATGAAGAGTTGACCACCAAGCTGAAGATCAAGACAAAGTCATGAAACATAAGGACCAACGCGTTGGCGTTTTCGTCGACGTCCAAAATCTCTACTACTCCGCCAAGAACCTCTACGGCGGGGCGAAAGTTAATTTTGAAGAAGTCCTAAAGACCGCCGTCTCTGATCGTCATCTGATCCGGGCACTCGCATACGTGATCAAGGCAGACAACACCGATGAGCAGAAATTTTTCGAAGCGCTGGATAAGCAAGGCTTCGAACTAAAGATGAAAGATCTGCTCGTGTTCCACGGGGGAAACAAAAAAGGTGACTGGGACGTGGGTATCGCCATTGATGCCGTCCGCCTCGCCGGTAAGCTCGATGTCGTCGTGCTCGTGACTGGTGATGGGGATTTTGTGCCACTCATCAATTTCCTAAAAAATCTCGGCGTCTATGTCGAGGTCATCGCCTTTACTGAGTCAGCATCGTCAAGCATCAAAACCATCGCGGATGAGTTTGTGGACTTAAGCCAAGACAAAAAGAAATATTTAATCGCCAACCGTCGTCGATTAATGCGACGGTAGTTCATTTATTAATAAACAGTGTCGATCGCAGACACCGTTCTCCATACCGTACGTTTCGTAGGCTTATTCGCTCGTACTGACCACGTTCGGCCGAGCACACAAGTTTATGAACGGAGGCGATGGAGTGTCTGGTCTGCACCCGACACGTGAAAGGAACATATCCTATGGCTCCAACGCCAAAACGGTTTACCACTGAGGTAGCCGGCAAAGAAATGATTTTTGAGTTCGGCAAGCTTGCCGGGCAAACCAATGGATCCTGTACTGTCCAGTACGGTGATACCGTCGTGCTCGCGACCGTCGTGATGAGCGACTCGATTCGCGATGGCATCGATTACTTCCCGCTGATGGTCGACTATGAAGAGCGACTGTATGCTGCGGGGAAAATAAAAGGCTCTCGCTTCATCAAGCGTGAAGGTCGTCCGACCGACGAAGCGGTGTTGACTGCTCGCATGGTAGACCGCTCGCTGCGGCCACTCTTTGACGAGTCGATTCGCAATGATATCCAGGTAGTGATTACTGTATTGTCAGTTGATCAGGAGAATGATCCTGACATGGTCTCGCTCTACGCCGCCTCGGCAGCCCTATCCGTCTCTGATATCCCCTGGCGCGGACCAGTGGCTGGTTTCCGCATTGGCCAAATCAATGGTGAGTGGGTCCTGAACCCGAGTTATGAGGCGCGCGAGAAGAGCGCCCTCGACCTCGTCGTGATTGGCACAAAAGAAAAAGTAGTCATGGTCGAAGCGGGTGGTCAGCAGGTACCAGAAGACATCGTGTATCAAGCGATGGAATTCAGTGTCAAACACAGTTCCAAGCTAGCCGAATTCATTGAACAGATTCAAAAAGAGATTGGCCGGGAAAAGATGACTATTGATGAACCGGACATGACCGACGAAGAGCGACAGGCTTGGGCCGCAGTTGAGGCGAAAGCTAATGCCTTTATCAAAGAGAAATTACAAGCAGTCTTCGGCATCAAGAACAAGAAGGAACACAAAGAAGGTGTCGAACAGGTGCGGAAAGACCTCGATGAAATGCTGAAGGCGGACAATGACGTGAATAAAGAGCAGCGCGCCAAGGCGCTCGGCCTCGTGGAAGCACAGTACTATAATGCCGCTCGCGCCCAAGTGCTCGAGACTGGAACTCGCGTCGATGGACGTGCGTGTGATGAAATTCGTGAACTCTGGGCTGAGGCCGGCGTCCTTCCTCGGACGCACGGATCGGGCCTCTTCAATCGGGGCGAAACGCAGGTACTCTCGATCGTGACGCTTGGCTCGCCAGGAGATGAGCAGGTGCTCGATACGATGGAAGAGAGTGGCAAGAAACGATACATGCACCACTATAATTTCCCTGGCTTCTCTGTCGGTGAAGCAAAACCAGTGCGCTCCCCCGGCCGCCGGGAGATCGGCCATGGGGCGCTCGCTGAAAAAGCGCTCGAGCCGGTCTTGCCGCCAAAAGAAGATTTTCCCTATACGATCCGCGTCGTGTCTGAAGTCTTATCATCAAATGGGTCATCGTCCCAAGCCTCAGCTTGTGGGTCGACCCTGGCGCTCATGGATGCCGGCGTGCCGATTGCGGCGCCGGTTGCCGGTATTGCCATCGGTTTGATCACCGATCCTCATGATGAGTCGAAATACAAAATTTTGACGGACATCCAGGGTGTCGAGGATCATGATGGCGACATGGATTTCAAGGTGGCCGGGACGAAGGACGGGATCACCGCTATTCAGCTGGATGTGAAACTCGATGGCATCCCCTTCAGCGTGATCAAAGAAACGCTAGATGCGGCGCGTGTTGCTCGACTGAAGATTCTTGAGGTCATGGCGCAGGCTATTGCCGAGCCACGGACTGAGATGTCTCCCTATGCCCCTCGCATTACCCCGATTCAGATCGATCCGGAGAAGATCCGCGATGTCATCGGTAAGGGTGGTGAAACCATCAATAAGATTATCGAAGAGTGTGGTGGTGAAGATGTGATGAAAATTGATATCGAAGATAGTGGCTTGGTCATGGTGACCTCGACAAATGGTGATATGGCCGCGAAAGCGATTGAGTGGATCAAAAACCTCACTCACGACCTCGAAGTCGGTGAAGTATACGAGGGTACGGTTACCCGCATCGTGACTGACCGGAACACCGGCAGTGAGATCGGCGCGATCGTCGAGCTCTTACCGGGTAAGGACGGCATGGTTCATATCTCTCAGTTCCGGCATGAGCGGATCAACAAAGTATCGGACGTAGTCAAAGAAGGCGACCGCCTGAAAGTGAAAGTCATGGGCGTCGACAAAGAGAAGGGCCGCGTCGAACTGTCGCACAAAGTATTTCTCGAACCGTCCGGTAGTGACGCCACGCCGCCGTCGCGCGGTGACCACGGTGGTTTCCGTAATCGTCGTCCCCACGATCGCAATCATGATCGGGGTCACTCACGGTTTAATCGTAAGCGTCCGCTGAATGATTATTAGCTTGAATGGCAAGCCAGGGTCGGGCAAAAGTACCATCGGTACGAAGCTGGCGGCTGCCCTGGGTTATGAGCGTGTCTATATTGGCGGCATGCGCCGTGATATGGCCCGCCGCAAAGGCATGACACTCCAGGAGTTTAACCAGTGGAGTGAGACGCATCCCGAAGGTGACACGGAATTCGATGAATACCTGACGAAACTTGGTAAAGAAAAAGACAATTTCATTATCGAGAGTCGTACGGCGTTTCACTTCATTCCCCATTCAGTCAAGATTTTCCTCGATGTGACGGATGAAGTGGGGGCGGAGCGCATCTGGCATGCCCTGCAGACCGGTGATGAGGAAAGTCGCAATGAAGCGCCACACCTCGACAGCTACGAAGCGGTCCTTGCCTCAGTGAAAGATCGGCTCCGGAGCGACAAGCTGCGGTATGAGAAGTACTACCTGCTGGATATCTTCGACCCACAGCACTACGATCTTTTCCTCGATACCTCTGGGCTCTCAATTGACGAAGAGTTCGCGAAAGTAAAAGCATTTATCGAGAGTCAGGCTCGCTAGATCGGCTCTCAACCATTGTGGATAACAAAAAGTACTCGCTTGCGTGAATGCATGCGGGTATTTTTTTATTTTGTCTAATCTTAGCATAAAAGAGCTATTGACAATGCCGTAACTCTGTGATATACTGGTTTCATACTGAATATTGATAATTTATCCACAGCCTTCTTGGCTGAAAGTAGTAAACGCATGTGTCTCACCACCGGTTGGGCATATTCATTTTCTACTTTCGGAGCGGTGCAGTTGGACATCGCGAACAAAAATCAAACAAAACAAAAAGGTACCTCTTTACCAAAACAAAAATGTAGAGAGGAAACCACAAGAAGGTAGAAAAAATTCGCTTTTTGAAATCCAACACAAGAAGCACTCACATGAGTATATCATCAATGGTGTTTGCTGCTCATATGTGTGTCGGAATAATCCGACATAGATATGAGCGGCAAGCTCCTGGATATATTCATCCAGGAGGTGCCGAACATAAAACAATATATTTAGGTTCGCAGCACCTCCTTTTTGTATCCGAAAAGAAGTGGAGTATACTAGTGACGGTATATGCTGACGCCTACTCGTCGACAGGAAAATAAATTATATGCTGATGGCTACACCGTCGTGGCTGGCGCGGATGAAGCCGGCCGGGGTGCCTGGGCGGGACCGATCGTAGCGGCCGCTGTGGTACTGCCCCAGCGAGGGCCTTTGTCTGGCATCCGCGAATCAAAGCAGCTCACCGCCCGAGCTCGAGAGCAGTGGTACGAGCGTATTTGTGATCTCGCCCTTGCCTACCAGATTGTCATGATTGCCGAGCGGGAGATTGATCGTGTGGGCATCGCTGAGGCAAACCGCGCAGCGTTGCGTCATGCGTTGACCGAGTTATCTACAGCCCCCTCAGTTGCCCTGGTGGATGCCTTGCCGATCGGTGAGATGGATTTCCCGGTGCAATCAATTATCAAAGGTGATACTGCGGTGGTGAGCATCGCGGCCGCCTCCATCCTCGCCAAAGTTGCTCGCGATCGATATATGATTGAGCTGCATCGTCAGTATCCGCGGTATGGGTTTGACCGGCATAAAGGCTACGGCGCCGCAATCCACTATGAGCGGCTTCTCCAGTATGGGGTCAGTCCGGTGCATCGACGTAGTTTCCGTCCCATGGTTGATATGGTCGGACGCAGTAGATGATTTGTGATATACTACACATATGGTAGCTACACATACATCTGGATCATCATTTCTGCATCCCGAAAACATCCTGGCCAAAGCCGGACTCGTTGCGGGCAAAACTGTGGCTGACTTTGGCTGTGGGGGTGGGTATTTTGTCCTCGCCGCGTCCCGTATCGTCGGTGGTGACGGGACAGTGTATGGCGTCGACATACTGAAAGACGCGCTGTCCTCGCTCGAGAGCAAGGCCAAGATGTTTGGCCTGAGTAATATTACACCCGTTTGGTCAGATGCCGAACAGGTTGGCGCAGCCAAAGCCATCGCCAATCATTCTATTGATATGGTATTGCTGGTGCAATTGCTCTCCCAGACAACCAAGCATGATGCCGTTCTCGATGAGGTGACGAGAGTACTCAAGCCGCACGGTACGCTGGTGGTTGTAGACTGGCGCGAGCATAATCTGAAGATTGGCCCTGCAGCTGAGCAGCGCGTCTCGCCTGATGAGGTACGGCAGCTTGTTGAGCGTCACCAGTATTCATTCCGGCGGGACATCGAGGCTGGACCATATCATTTTGGCATGGTATTTGAGCGAGCGTAGGATCATTTCCTAATCATGACCTTCCCCATCACTATCTGATGGGATTTTATGTATCAGCCAAAACAATTGGGCAATACCGGGGAGGCGCAAGCGGTTCAGTTTCTCCGCGCTCGTGGGTATTATATTCGGCACCGGCAATGGCACTGTCGGTGGGGCGAGATTGATATCGTCGCCTATGACCCCTCGAGCCGCACGCTGGTCTGCGTGGAGGTAAAATACCGCCGCACGCGCGACAGCCAGGACGAGATGATCTCCTGGCGCCAGCGCCAGCGACTCGCGCGGGCCATCGCCGCGTATTGCCAAGCCCATGACTACTCTGGAGCCGTGCGGTGTGATCTCGTCGTGGTATTTCCCGAAGGCATTGATCAGACGCCTAATATTTTACTGCAGTGACTTGCCAAAAAGTAGAAGTACCGCTATACTCTGCCTAGAGACTAGTTATGTATATAACTGGTCTTTTTTAGCAGTAAATTATCACTATGAAAACACCGGGAAACGACATACTGGAGGCAGCCAAGGTCATCTGCGAAGAGAAGCACATCTCTCTCGAATCAGTCATCGAGACTATCGAAGCAGCCCTTGCTGTCGCCTATCGTAAAGATTTTGGTGAAAAAAACCAAAATATTAAAGTCGAATTTAACCTGGAGGACGGATCCTCCCGGGTATTTGATGAAAAAACCGTC
Source organism: Patescibacteria group bacterium (assembly GCA_034678405.1). GTDB lineage: Bacteria > Patescibacteriota > Patescibacteriia > UBA10025 > JAHIVO01 > JAXDBW01. Next base: position 24,265 of record JAXDBW010000046.1, read on the forward strand.
GTCAGCGACGAAAAGAAAGAGCTAACGGAGAAGCTACTCGCAGAAAAGCAAGCCGCGGCTGAAGCTGCCGAAGCGGCCGCTGCAGCCGGCACTACCGAATCAACCGAAACTAAAACCGAGACAGCTCCTGCCGAGCCTGAGGAGTCAGAGGAAGAAGAGTTTGAGCGGTACAACCCCAAAACTGAAATTAGCGTTACCGAAGCCCAGGAGCTGAAAAAAGGCGCGAAAGAAGGCGATGTCATCCGCACCGAGCTGGTGCCACCGGCCGCATATGGTCGTATGGCTGCTCAGACCGCCAAGCAGGTCATCATTCAGCGACTCAGGGAGGCAGAGCGGGATACTATATACAATGAGTTCAAGGATAAAGAAGGCGACGTCATCAATGGTACCATCCAGCGGATCGAGGGACGGATTGTCCTTATCGATCTCGGGCAAGCGACGGCCATCATGCCACCGGGTGAACAGGTGCCACACGAACGCTACACGCCAGGCCAACGACTGAAATTTTATGTCGTGGCCGTGAATACCACGCCGAAGGGTCCAGAGATCGTCCTCTCCCGAGCGCATCCCGAAATGGTACGCAAGCTGTTTACGCTGGAAGTGCCGGAAATTGGCAATGGGTCGGTAGAGATCAAATCCATCGCTCGCGAAGCTGGCTCGCGGACAAAGATCGCTGTCTGGACTGATCAGAAAAATATTGATCCGGTCGGCTCATGTGTGGGTCAGCGCGGTTCTCGCGTTCAAACTATTATTTCCGAAATCGGGGGCGAAAAGATTGATATCATCGAGTGGGATGAAGATCCCGTCAAATTCATCACCAATGCCCTCTCCCCGGCCAAGGTGCTGAGCGTCACGACCAATGAAGAAGAAAAGACCGCTCTGGCTGAAGTGAAGGAAGATCAGCTCTCCCTCGCCATCGGCAAGGCCGGACAGAACGTTCGCCTCTCAGCTAAGCTGAGTGGGTGGAAGATTGATATTGTCTCAGAGTCAGGTGAGAAGATCAGCGCCCAGAAAAAGGCAGAGAAGGAAGAAAAAACCGAAACGTCCACAGACGCAGAAATGCCCGAGACATCTGATGCAGCCGAAACGACTGATGATGCTCCCGCTGCGGATGCTACTGCCGAGACTCCAGCTCAAGAAACTCCTACCGAGGAATCGACGACTGAATCAACACCCGAGACTCCAGCCGAGTCTGATGCCGCCTCCGCGGAAGAACCCAAAAAAGAATAACAACCTTATCACTAATCATACATACTACATACTATGTCTAGTGCTCTCATCATCGCCCTCGTAGCTGCAGTCGCAGCCATTCTCTATGGGCTCGCCCTCGCTCGGTGGATTACCCGCCAGCCCGCTGGCTCTGACCGGATGCAGGAAATCGCCAAGGCGATCCAGCAAGGCGCGAAAGCATATCTCAACCGTCAGACCCGCACCGTCAGCATGATCGCGGTGGTTGTCTTTGCCCTGCTCTGGTGGCTCCTGGATATCCAAACCGCCGTTGGGTTTATTGTCGGTGCGGTATTTTCCGCCGCCGCAGGGTACATCGGCATGAATATTTCTGTCCGGGCAAATGTCCGCACGGCTGAAGCCGCGAAGCATGGGACCGGCCCTGCTCTGGGGATAGCCGCACGTGGTGGTGCGGTGACTGGGTTACTGGTTGTCGGTCTCGGGTTGCTCGGTGTCGCCGGGTACTATGCCCTGACCGAAGATGTCTCGGCCCTGGTCGGTCTGGGATTCGGCGGTAGCCTTATTTCTATCTTCGCTCGGCTGGGTGGTGGTATCTATACCAAAGCGGCTGATGTCGGGGCCGATCTCGTCGGCAAGGTGGAAGCTGGTATCCCCGAGGACGACCCCCGTAATCCAGCGGTGATTGCTGATAATGTCGGGGATAATGTGGGTGACTGCGCTGGTATGGCGGCCGACCTTTTCGAAACGTACGCCGTGACCGCGGTAGCCGCGATGTTACTCGGGTCACTGACCTTTACGAATTTTGACAACGCTCTCCTCTTCCCGCTCGTGATTGGTGGACTGTCAATCATTAGTTCTATCATTGGCGTCCTCTTCATCCGCCTCGGTGCCAAACAGCGCATCATGGGCGCTCTGTACAAAGGATTTGCCGTATCCGGCATCCTCTCAGCCATTGCTTTCTACCCCATTACTAACTGGTTGATGGCAGATAATGGCCGATATGAGACTATGAGCCTCTATCTCGCTGCCCTGATTGGCCTCGTCGTGACTGGTTTGATTGTGGTGATTACTGAATACTATACCTCCACGAAATATCGTCCGGTTCGCGACATTGCCAAGAGTTCAGAAACCGGCCACGGAACGAATATTATTACCGGTCTGGCCGTGAGCATGAAATCAACCGCTCTGCCCGTGATCGTGATTGCCGCGGGCATCCTTGCCGCCTTTGGTCTGGCTGATATCTATGGGGTGGCGATTGCGGTGATGAGCATGCTGTCTCTGGCTGGCATTATTGTCACGATTGATTCGTTTGGTCCGATTACCGATAACGCCGGAGGGATTGCGGAAATGTCAGAGCTCCCAGAGGATGTCCGGACGGTCACTGACGCCTTGGATGCAGTGGGCAATACGACCAAAGCCATTACCAAAGGCTATGCCATTGGTTCGGCCGGTCTTGCTGCCATCGTTCTCTTCGCTTCATACATTGAAGACCTCGCTGCCCAGCATAAATTTTTCGATTTCGCGCTCAGCGATCCGAAGGTGCTGGTCGGACTCTTCATCGGTGGGTTGCTGCCGTATTTCTTCGGCGCTCAGGCGATGGAAGCCGTCGGGAAAGTCGCCGGATTCGTGGTCAATGAAGTCCGTCGCCAATTCAAAGAAAAGCCCGGCATCATGCAGGGCACTGAAAAGCCTGACTATGCTCGCACTGTCGACATCGTCACCAAAGGCGCCATCAGACAAATGATCGTCCCCGCCCTTACCCCAGTGCTCGCTCCGATTCTCGTCGGTTGGCTCCTCGGCCCCGTTGCCCTCGGTGGGCTGCTGGTCGGGAGCATCGTGACTGGCATCTTCGTCGCTATCTCGATGACCACCGGTGGCGCCGCGTGGGATAATGCGAAGAAATACATCGAAGAAGGCAACCATGGTGGCAAGGGCTCTGACGCCCATGCCGCGGCAGTGACAGGCGACACCGTCGGCGATCCGTACAAGGATACCGCCGGCCCGGCTATCAATCCGATGATCAAAATTCTGAATATTGTGGCCCTCCTGATCATCGGCGTCATTATCTAGACATCCCATGTACCACCTGTTCATGCGCATCCTCGGTCGGTTAGCGCGACTGAAAGTCAAGCAGGTTTCAGGTACCGAACACATTCCCAAAACCTCACCGGTTATCTTCGCGGCTAACCACGTGGGGTTTTTTGATGCGCCCGCTCTCGCCGCCTCAGTCTACGCCGTCCGTCCAAACGTTATCCATTTCCTCACCTATGATCTAATGTGGCGATTGTGGGGCGGCCCTTTCGCTACTCGGACTATGGGCATGGTGCGTCTCCATCCCCGCGACGCGGCTGGTTCATTGCAGCAGATGATCGAAATCGTCCAAGCCGGCAAGGTGGCCGCTATCTTCCCTGAGGGTTCACGTAATCCTCATCCTGAGTCGCTCCTCGTCGGCAAGACGGGTGTTGCCCGTATGGCTCTCGCGACCGGCGCGCCAGTGATACCAGTTGGCATATACAATGCCACCGGGCGTACGATTGGCCAGGCGTTTGCCAGTTTTCTCAAGCCGGATAAACAGATTCGGGTGGTATTTGGTCAGCCGATTGATCTCGGCCAATTCCAGAATCAACCGATTACCCGTGAGCTGTTGCATCAAGTGACGGATGTTGTCATGCGTGACATCGCCCAGCTTTCGCACACCCACTATACCCGATCCGCATGAGCCAAGTATATCCCATTTCTCGTAAGTTACTATTTCCCCTTATCCGTTTTTTTGTGAAGCGGGTAACCGGCTGGGAACATCTACCCGCGGCAGGACCCTACGTCATCGCTTCTAAGCACCTCGGTCCTTTGGACGCCTTTTTTATTTATGCCGAAATTGTGCCGCGGATAAATGAAAAAGTCCATTTCATGGCCAATAATGCCAAATGGGGTTGGTTTTGGGAAAAGGTGGTGTCCGAACAATGGGCTGGGACAATCCCGTATTATCACAAAAATCCCCGGCTCAGCCTACAAATCGCGGATACATACCTGAAACAGGGACACGTCATCGGCATTTTCCCTGAGGGTATCCTCCAGGAGTATGACGAGCATCGCCGTCGAGCCAAAACCGGCGCCGCGCGGCTCGCTATCTGGAACCACGTCCCGATTGTGCCGATCGGTCTAATGCACGACGTCACTGTTCGCCCTGATTTGCCGCGGATGCAGCGTCGCCGTCAGGTAATACGGAATATGCTGTACAATCCGCACGCTCTGGAAATTCACATCGGACCCGCCTTTACGCTTGAGCGGTATTATGATCAACCATTGACGCGCGAGCTGCTGCAAAACGCTACAAATGATATAATGGATCATATCGACGAGCGTAGTCGCATAAATCGTAAATAAGCATAGCCTATGGCAATTGATTGGAAAGATTTATCCCATCGTTCACGCGGTGATATAAAAATATTACAAAACGCTCGGTTGGCGCATTTCATGAAGCATGAGCTGCCCTACTCGCCGTTTTATCGAGAGTTATTTAAGCAGCATCATATCGCGTTTGATAGCATCCGGACCATTGAGGATCTCCATCACATTCCGTTCACTACCAAGGCAGACATCGCGCCGACGCCAGAGGATGGGGCTAAGCCTAGAGCGTTTATGCTCCAGCCTGATGAAGCGATGATTAAAAAATACGCTCCCAAGTCTCTCCTGGTAAAGGTTGTTTGGGGCAAGCTGACCGGCAAGGATGTGAAGCGGGAGCTGGAGAAATTATACAAACCTATCCATCTGCACTTCACCACCGGTCGGAGCGCGTTGCCGACACCGTTTGGCTATACGGCGTCAGATATTGATTTGCTAAAAGAAGCAGGCGAGCGGATGTTTGATGTAGCCAACGTCGACCGAAGTCAGATCGCGGTCAATGCATTCCCGTACGCGCCGCATTTGGCGTTTTGGCAGGCATACAACGCCCTGGTCACACTCGGCATTACGTCTGTCCAGACGGGTGGTGGCAAGGTGATGGGGTCGCAGAAAATAATGGATGCCCTCGAGCGGATGAAGGCTGGCATTTTCATCTGCATCCCGGGGTATGGCTATCACCTCCTGCGTGAAGCAGTCAAGCAGGGGCGTGATTTCTCCGGAGTGAAGACGGTTATCACTGGTGGCGAACGAGCCAGCGTGGGGCTGCGGGCGAAGGTGAAAGAAATGTTGTCTGAATTGGGGGCGACCGACGTGCGGTTTCTCAGCACCTACGCCTTTACGGAGGCGAAGACCGCGTGGATCCAATGTCATGAGAAATCGGGATACCACCTCTATCCTGACCTGGGACTCTTTGAAGTGGTGGACAAGGATGGCAAACAGGTGCCGGATGGGCAGCCGGGTGAACTGGTATACACGTCGCTGGGATGGCGCGGCTCTGTCGTCGTCCGCTATCGAACCGGTGACATGACGGAGGGAATCGAGTATGGCCCCTGTGAACACTGTGGGCGGACCGTGCCCCGGATCCGGATGGATATCCAGCGAAATACCGAGATTAAAGAATTTCATTTGACAAAGCTGAAGGGTGAGCTCGTCAACCTCAACGATTTTTATCCCTTGCTCTCGGGCATGCCGGAGATTGAGGAGTGGCAAGTCGAGATTGGCAAAAAAGATAACGATCCCCACGGACTCGATGAAATTACACTCTATATCACGCCAAAGAAGGGGATTGCTTTTACTGATGTTGAGGCCAAGGCAAGACAGATGGTGCACAATCACATCTTTGTTTCTGCCAAGATAGTCGAGAAGCCGCTGGATGAGCTCCTCCGGATGCTCGGCATGGAAACCGAGCTGAAGGAGAAACGCATCGTCGACAATCGACCGAAGGATTAGTATGGAGCGGGATATTGTCCTCATCCTAGAGGGTGGGACTATGCTTGGGGTGTATGGCGCCGGAGTGGTGACGGCGCTTGAGGAAGCTGATTGGTATCATCGTATCTACAGTATATATTCAGTATCAGCCGGGGCGCATAACGCGGCGTACTTTTTGGCACAGCAAACCCGGCTTGGGTCCCGGATTTACTATGAGGATCTGGTCTCGGATGCCTTTATCCAAAAGAAAAACTTCATTCCATTCGTCAAACGGGGCCTGACGCAGCGGTGGCACCCTCATCGCGAGCTGCTGCCAGTAGTGGACCTCGATTACCTCGAGTATGTCGAACGCAATGAAAAGGCACTGGATATTGATAAACTGCGGCAGCAGCAGATTCCCTGGTATGTCCGTGTGTTTAACGTTGACAGCCTGGACTGGGAGTATCTCGACGGCACGATTGATCCGATCATGACTATGAAGGCATCAGCAGCACTGATGCCACTCTATCCCCGCCCGGTCGGTGTCAGTGGCAAGCAGTATATTGATGGAAGCCTGATTCGTTCTCGTGACTTCCTGCGGATCATCGAGCGGCACCACGACAAACGGATACTATATGTCCGAAATGTTCCGCAATCCTTTCTCCGCACTGCCGCCCAAATCCCTCCCCGCCTGTTTGACACTCTCTATACTGGTTTGATTTGGTCATGGGCACTGGCATGGAAAAAGATGCGTCAGACATTTGCCATGCCACATCGCAGGGAGATCGAGCGATATCCGCATGTTACATTGCTGCAGAATACCCTGCCATATAGCTCAAATGAGACGCGAAGCGAGGCGTTGCAGGAGGTGTATGCTCGTGGCATCAGCGATATGCGGCAGGCGATCCCACTGCTGGCCCATTAGCAAGCCATTTCGGCCTTGAAAAATAGCTATAATCTGGTACACTACACGGTACGAGATGTATTTTTCATGACGGCTATGTGGCTGTTTGTCGGACAAGTAATTTGGTTTTTCTTCCCGGCAGGCGTGGCCAATATGGCCGCATCACTTTCTCGCTATCTACCCGTTTCCGCGGCACCAATTGATGGCGGCAAGACCTGGCGGGGGAAGCGTATTTTTGGTGCGCACAAGACCTGGCGAGGCGCTCTCGTCGGTATCATCGCCGGCACCCTCTTCTGGTGGTTGCAGGCGTGGCTGTATCGAGAATACATCTGGGCCGTCGATATCAGCACCATCGATTATCTGGCTGAACCATGGACGATGGGTTTACTCCTCGCCATTGGGGCGGTCGTCGGCGATCTCGTGAAAAGCTTCTTCAAACGACGGGTTAATCGTCCGCCCGGGGCGCCCTGGGTGCCATTCGACCAGATGGACTATGTCGTCGGCGGGGCACTCTTCGTCAGTCTGACGGTGGTCCCGAGCTGGGCATACATCGTGACGGCAATTGGTTTGGGCGTATTATTTCACATCATCATTAATCTCACCGCGTACACATTACGTTTACAGAAAAATAAATTATGAATGCAACTTACGAAAAGAAAGAGAAAGGCACCGGTGTCCTCACTGTCATCCTGGAGCCTGACGAGCTCAAACCTTTCCTCGATCGGGCAGCGAAGAAAATAGCCGAGGAAACCCAAATCGCTGGGTTCCGACCAGGCAAGGCGCCCTATGAGGTACTGGAGAAGCAGGTCGGCGCCATGAAAATCTACCAGCAAGCCGCCGAATATGCCGTGGAAAAGACCTATCCCGAGGCAGTAGTCCAGCACAATCTCCAGACGATTGGCTCGCCGCAGGTGTCAGTCGAGAAGATCGCTCCGGGCAATCAGTTTGTCTATACGGCCACCGTGGCCCTCCTCCCCCACGTGAAGCTGGGGAATTATACAAAGATTAAAGAAGAGAAGAAGGAGATTGCAGCCTCAGCTGAGGAAGTAGACAAGACGATCAATAATCTCCGGCGCATGTTTGGTAAGGAGAAAAGGGTAGATCGTCCTGCCCAGCACGGTGACAAGGTCGAGATCGACATGGAGACATTTATGGATAACGTACCGCTTGAGGGTGGCCAGAGCCAGAAGCAGCCGGTCACCATTGGTGAGGGCCATTTCATTCCCGGATTTGAGGAACAGCTCGTCGAAATGAAAGCAGGCGAGCAGAAGGAATTTGAACTACATTTCCCTAAAGAGTACCATCGCAAAGATCTGGCTGACAAAAAAGCCACCTTTAAAGTAAAAGCGCATACCGTCTTTGAGATAGAGCAGCCCGAACTCAATGATGACTTTGCCAAGCAGGTAGGCAACTTCGCCAACCTCGCCGCGTTGCGCAGTCAGATTGAGTCAAATGTGAAACAAGAAAAGACAGAAAAAGAGCAACAGCGCTGGGAACTAGCGGTCATCGACAAGGTGATTGAGCAGTCAACGTTTGATGAGATTCCCGACATGTTGATCGAAAACGAGCTCCATCGAATGATGCACGAACTCGAGAGTGACATTACGAAGCAAGGTATGAAGTTTGATGACTACCTCCAAAGTATCAATAAAACGAAGGACCAACTGCACGAGGAGCTGAAACCCCGCGCACTCAAACGAGTACAGACTGCAATCGCCCTCCGGGCTATCGCTGAGGCAGAAAACATCTCCGTGGATGATCGGGAGCTAGCGGCTGAGGTAGAAAAAGAGGTCAAGCAGTATGAGCAGAATCCCGAGATTGTGAAGCAGATCCGCTCGGCTGAGTATGGTGACTATCTCCGCAATATCATGCGCAGTCGCAAGGTGTTTGAATTTTTAGCTAACCCAAAGCAGAAGTAGGTATGCTTTTCGGCGCCCACGTCTCAATCGCTGGGGGTATCTTCAATGCGCCCCTGAATGCTGCCAAGGAGCACATGGAGTGCTTCCAGATGTTTTCCCGCTCACCCCGCGGCGGGAAAGCCACACCGATTACCGAGGAGATAGTGACCCACTATCAGGAGAATTGCAGCAAACATAATCTTCAGCGTTCGTATATCCACACGCCCTATTACATTAATTTCGCCTCATCCAATAACCGGGTACGGCACGGTTCGGTCGAGGTTATTCGAGATGAGCTCGAGCGCGCCTCGCAGCTCGGGGTGACAGCAGTGATGACCCATCTCGGCTCTGCGAAAGACGTCGGCATGGCCAAAGCCCTCGACATGACCATCAGTGGCTTGCAGAAAGCGCTGAAAGGCTATGCTGGCAGCGCTCAGTTTCTCATCGAGAATGCCGCGGGTGCCGGCCAGGTGATCGGTGGCTCGTTTGTGGATCTAGGGAAGATTATCACAGCGCTTAAGGGACATGACGTCGGCGTATGCTTCGATACCTGTCACGCGTTCGCGTCGGGATATGACCTCCGGACAAAAGCCGCCGTGGATGCCACTCTCAAAGATTTTGACAAACACATCGGTCTGAAGAAACTCGTTCTCGTCCATGCGAACGACAGCAAAGGTGATTTAGAATCTCACCTCGATCGGCATGAACATATCGGCAAAGGTAAGATTGGTATGGCGGGCTGGAAAGCCTTGGTGGGTCATCCCAAGCTCCAGCAGGTTGATTTCCTACTTGAGACGCCACCTGGTACTGCCCGAGATAATGATTTAGCAACCCTGAAGGGGTTACGAAAAAAATGAGATCTCCCTGGGCTGCTATACGACTATTTATTCTGTGGCTCGTCCTCGTCGGCTCGCTGGTAGTTCTGTTCGCGCTGTATACCCCGCTGGATCAGTGGCTGGCCGGCCCCCTGACTCGTGACGAGATCCCTCAGTCGGCTGATGTGATTATCGTGCTTGGTGGTGGAGTGGTCAAAGAAATTAACTTCCTCCCCTTCGGTCCCCAGGAGCGCATCCAAAAAGGTATTGAGCTCTATCGGGAAGGATACGCCGACCACGTGATCATGACGGGTGGGGTGGTCAAAGGTGAAACGTATACCGAGAGTCAATACATGCGAGACTATGCTGAGCTGCTCGGGCTGCCAAGCGATGTTATCATTGAGGAGCCACGGGCGCGGGATACGTATGAAAACGCCCTCTACTCGCTGCAAATCATGGAGGAGCAGGACTGGCACACTGCGCTGGTCGTGACGTCGTATTTCCATACCCGACGGGCATGCAATGTCTTTGCCAAGCAAGATGCCGACATTACGTGCATTGCGGCGTATCCGAGTGAAGCGTTCCAGCATAACCCGTTCCGTAATTACATTGAGTTCCGCTCTATCATTCGCGATTATCTCGCAACGGTGTATTATGGAATAAAGGGGTATTTGTAGAGAATATTAAATAATTAATTCCTTTTCTATGTCTCGAGAGGGAGAGCCCTACAATTCTGGTGAGGAGTTTGAGGGAGTAGGAAATTACTATGAGGTTTTGGGTGTAGTAGAAAACGCCTCTTCCGCGGAAATCCAAGCCGCATACCGTACATTGGCCTTGCGCTATCATCCAGATCGAAACCCGGGGAATGTTGAAGCGGAGGAAAAATTCCGGCAAGCCACCAAAGCATACGAAGTGCTCCGTGATGCAGATAAACGAAAAGAATATGACTTAAACCATGGCATGTCCCCGACTGAAAAGGGAGCCGCCGGTGTACCGCCACAAAGTGGTGGTTCTGCGTTCAGCGGACTCGGTAACTTTGAACGACATTTTGCCGACACCAGGAGGCGTGCTGATGACCTCATTGAGCGGGAATTGCGCAGGATGGGGGTTACTGATCCTTCGTCCGTTGCTGAGTTGCGTCAGAAGAGAGACGAGCTGAATAAGAAAATAAAGGATCTTGATGCGCAACACGCTCGTAATGCTGAGGCTTTTGAACGCCGAAAACGAGAAAATGCCGAAGCTGAGCGACAGCATCAGGAACAAATTCGTAAACTCAAGGAAGAGATAGCTAAGATAAAAGGGGAATAAACAAAACGCATTGGTATGACCGAACAGACAAAATATGGTGTCGTGCTGCTCCCGCCCACTGAGGTGTGGGACTGGCTGCAGCAGCTCAACCTCATCGTCAATGGAGGTATGGAGCATCCACCGATACTCCTGGATGAGCATCACAAGCCACACGTTTCCCTCGCGCATATGTATGTCACAGATGTCCAGGCGCTCATTGAACCACTCACTCAGGTGATCGATCAGGCGCATCCAGTGACAGTACTACTGTCTGCTTTTTCGGTTGATACGATTGGGGGACATACCTGGAGCTCAGTCGTGATTCAGGATACTTCCGAGCTGCACCAATTGCATATCGCCATCATGGATGTGGTGCAGCCGTTTGAGACGCAGCCATCATCCTACCGCACGACATTTAGCTATGATAGATTTTGGCCGCACTTCACCATCGGGGTGGACGTGATGCCAGCCGATATGGATTTTGCGCCTCGACAGGTGACCATTGACCGAGTGGCACTATGTCGGATGGATCCTCCGTATAGCACCTGTGGTGAGATTATCCATGAATGGAAGCTAACCTGAACTCTATGAAGTTTGCCATCATTTCCGACACCCATGATAACTGGGCAAATATCGATAAGGTGCTCGCCTATCTCAAGCAAGAGAACAGCGAAGCGCTGATCCATTGCGGTGATGTGTGCGCGCCGATCACCATGCTTCGGATTGCCGAGGGGTTTACCGGGCCGATCCATCTGTGCATTGGTAATGTCGATGGCGACCCATTTCGTATGTTACAATTAGTCCACGACGGTAAAGCGCCGAATGTAACAATTTACGAAGAGGTCGGCGAATTCGAGCTGGACGGGAAGAAGATTGCTATCAATCATTACCCCACCATAGCTCAGAAGCTCGCTCAATCGGGGAGCTACGACCTCGTCTTCCACGGACACAGTCACAAACCCTGGGAAGAGACGATCGACAGCGCCCGCCTGATCAATCCCGGCAATGTAGCCAATATGATCTATCCTCCAACGTTTGCAACGTATGATACCGCGACAAATGATTTACAATTGATTCGGGTCAATGAACTATGAGTACCTATAAAACAGTGGCGATAGCCGCTGCGCGTGAGGCCGGTGATCACATCCACCGACATTTCAAGAAACTCTCTCATGGCGATGTCCACCGCAAAGGTGCTCACGACGTGGTCACGCGTGAGGATATGCGGGCTAATGCCATCATTATCAAACATATTCAGAAACATTTTCCCGACCATGACATCCTCAGTGAAGAAACGGGCTTTGAGGATAAGCCCGGCCACTATACCTGGGCAGTGGATCCGATTGATGGGACGACGAACTATGTGATTGGCGATCCGCTTTTTTGTACCGCTATCGCTCTGGCCTATAAGGGGAAACCGCTCGTGTCAGTGACGTATGCCCCAGCGCTGGATGAATTCTACGTCGCCGAAGCGGGTAAAGGTGCGACCCTCAATGGTAAGCGTATCCACGTTTCGTGCAAAGCAAAGCTCGTTGACTCTATCTCACTCCTGAGTAAAAGTCACCTCCGCTCATCTCGGCAGAATGAGCTGAAAATTATGCGCCGCTTATATGATAGCGACGTCTTGAACGTCCGGCGGCTGGGCAGTACGGCTCTGGATTTTGCCTTTGTAGCCAGTGGCCGGGTAGAGAGTGTCATCGTGGCACCCCCCGGTATCTCTCGCTGGGACACGCTTGGGGGCATGCTGCTCGTCCAGGAAGCGGGTGGCCGCGTCACTAACTTCGATGGGACGAAGGATAATTTTAGTCGTCATGGAGTGATCGCGTCAAACGGCATCCTGCACCGTCGGCTGGTAAGGATTGTGGCGGGATGATTACGCTGACTGGTAAGGTCATCCCGGGCGAACAGATTGGTGAGCGGCAGGGTTATCCGACCGCCAATTTTCGTAAACATATCCTCAGAGGGACAGATTTATCGGATGGAGTGTATATCGCTCGAACGACTATTAATAAGCGGCAGTATCGGGCGCTACTGGTCATTGGGGTCCCGGGCAAACGCGTGCAGCGCCAGGGCAAAGTCGAGCTTTATATCTTGAGCTATCCCCGACAAGTAATGTACGGTAAGCACATCACCTTTTCAGTATACAAAAAACTCCGCCCACTCTATACGTATATACGGGAGCGGGATTTACTGGCGCGTATCAAGAAGGACGTCCAGGCAGCGCGAGCCTATCAGTATCCGGCGGATTAATTACTCAGGAAAGTATTTGATCGGCCACTGGCGGAAGTCGGTGATGTACTGGAGATCGCCGATTTTTATTTTACCGACGTAGAGTTTTTTGATTTCTTCAGGACCACGCTCTGCGATGAGGCGCTCAACATCCTGCCAGCCGAGAAAATAGGCCGCGTCTTTGGTGAAGACGCCGGGTTTGCTCGTGTCCGACAGGCCCCGTTTGACCCGGATACAGGTGCGCCAGGCCCGCTCAGGATTGAGCTGGTAGATATCGACCAGCTGATGATAGAGGTCGAGAAATGATAATTGGTTGCCGAGATAAATCGCTACCACGTTATGCGCTGGTGTAAAGTATTTCTCACCCAGGCTGATATGGAGTTGATTTTGGTTATGGATAGCGAGACCCTCTTCGATCCGTAAATAGCCGGCGGTGCCATGCTCAAAGATGCGATATTTCTGGAGCCGGCCATTCTCGAGACGGAAGATATGCGTCTCAATTTCATGGGCGATCAGGGCCTTCAATCGATTGCGGGTGATGCGGGCGTGTTTGTCGACGATAATAGTGTTATTTCGGGTGACCTGCATACCGGCAGTGGCACTCTCACTGAGCTTTACTTTCCATTTGGCGAGTTTCTTGTCCGCGAGATACTGTGTCAGCTCCTCGACGACATCATCAATCTTCACCACCTTACTGCTGTCATCGACGCCGGGCGTTTGTTTGATAAAGGACAGTGCCTGACGATAGTCACGCTCGGTGACCATGCCGTAGAGAGCAGCAGACCATTCGCTCACATCGGGCGTGCCCACACTCTGGATGAGGGATATTTTTTTCATGAGCTCCTCGATCTTTTCCTGGTAGAGTGAGGCCAGCGGATGATCAACCCCGCGTGGGATTTTTTTCAGCTCTTTCTTTAGCTGCTCAATCGTCGGGTCAACTGGTTTATACACAAACTGGGGTGAATGATCAGGGTTTTTCTTAAACGCCGCATACGCGTCGGCGAGGTTGGTCGGTTTGAAGTGGGACAGGACGTGGAGCTGCTCGTTAATCTTGGCTATTTTTTGGTCAATATTATTAATAATTTTTTCGGCGGTGGGGGTGAGTTGTGGTATGTCGGGTTTCTGAGGAACCGCTTTCTTCGTGGTGTCGAGCAGGAATTCTGTCAAATATTTTCCGGCAATAATCAGTTTATACTGATCGGAAGGCATGTCCCCGCGACGAAATGGGATGCGAATTTTTTTATCCTTAATGCCCAGCGCCAGGAGCTTCGCATCGCCCGGCAGCTGAATCTCGGGCCCAATAATGGTTTCTTCGGCATGAGGGTCGATCTTGGCGGGGAACAGGGTTTCCCCTGGAGCGTTTAAGACCTGGACTTGCTCATATAGACCGATAATGGGTTTGGTGGACGTCTTTGGCGCGACGGTGGATTTGTCCGCGACCACGCGGGTGAAGAGCGACTGGCCGAGGCGGACACCCTCGGTGGGTGAGGCCACCTTCAGATCGACCACCTTTTCTAGGCGTTTGCGGAGGAGCGCTTGGTTAGATATCTGGATAGCGAGGCCCGCTCGGGCATTCAGCTCGAGAATCTTGATACCGGTCTTCGTCAGGGCAATATCCACTGCCAGGTATCCGATCTGGGTATGGTACTGTGTCTTGACGGCCGCCAGGAGAATGTCGTGCCACTGAGGGATGGCCACATTCCGGATAGACTCACCGCCGGGGAGTTTGCGAATAAAGTTATTATTTTGAACGGCAAAATTTGCCTTCCCAGTACCGATATCGATACCAATGCCGACGGCACCGAGATGTAGGTTTGCTTTGCCGTTTGACTGGGGAGTCGGCAGGCGGAGCATAGCGATGACCGGCACGTATTTGAAGACGATGATGCGAATATCTGGTAGGCCACTCGGGGCCAGGGTGCGGAAATATTCATGGGGAACAAGCAACTCCTCAAACAATGCCACATCACTCAAGCCCGAGACGGCATAGCGTCCATCGAGGATCCCCAGACAGTGTTCATAGAGATCGTCCCAGCTATACGTGCGGCCGCTGGGGTCGACGAACTTCTTTCCTTTACGAGATTGGATAGCGATAATCCCCTCCCCCCCATAGCCGCGATTTGGTTTGATGATGAATTGGGCGGGTAGAGTACTCGTGTCAAAATTCCGAAGCTCGGCGGGCGTGCGGATCACTCCATAGAGTTTTGCTACGCCAATCCCCCGCGCCTGGAGAAAGCGCTTCGTATAGAGTTTGTCATCAGCGAGACGACGATCTTTGCGGGAGTTGTAGCGGGAGAGGAAGAGGAGATTCCGCGCATTCATCCCCAGGATGCCTGATGCTTTTGAGAGAAATGACATGAGCTATTCCTCTATATTTTTTTCCTTGAATAAGCTGCGGAACCGAGCGTACTCTGTCCAGCGGAGTCCGGTGAAGCGCCCGAGGAGAATCATGATCAAGAGTGGAGCGATGATCAGCTCGGGCCACGACATGACGAGATTGGTAAACGTGTCCCACACGACCGCATAGTACGCTACAATGGCGACCGCGACCGTCTTCAGTACGCCGAAGAACGCGCCGCGGATACCCTCTTCGGACTGAGCCGAGAGGAATTTCTCAGAAATGGTCGACATGACCAGCATCGGGAAGATGGCGAGTGAGGCAGCTAGTGATACGCGATAGATGGAGAGGAGCCAGATAACGACGAGGAATGATAGGGCGGTGACCGAGAGGATGATGCCGGTCTTCGGGATATAGTGGAGGCGGAATCGCCGCAGCGCTAGACGCAGGAGGTAGCTAAGGGCCACGACGAGCAGCAGCGTCCCGATTCCGATATAGACTCCGAGGATAATAAATGACAACGCAATCACCAGCGGCGTATAGATGCCGAAGGCTGACACACCCACGATTTGTCGGGCAAACGTAATGATGAGCACTATAAATGGTGCGGCCAGGAGAAGGTAGATGGTGTTGATGGGGACCCCCTTCGCGATGAAGGTGCTGATCGCGTGCGACAGGAAAAAGGCTTTTGATTTCTCACTACGGGCATCGACAATGCGATTTTCGATAGCGCGGCCGTTTAGATTGTCGACGAGCTCGGCATCATCTTTTGTCTCGAAGATAGGATTGATTGCTTCTTTGCGCGTGAGGAGGATAAACCACGGATTGAGCACGCGGAAGGACTGTTGTGTCAGGTCAGCAGCGATCGACATGTTTTGGTCGGTGATAGTGATCAAGAGTTTATTCTCGACGTCGACTTTCTTATCATCGGCGAGGCTTTGCCAGTACCGGGTGAAGGCCTGGAGGCCGGTCGCCCCGCTCGTATAGAAGAGCAGCGCGTCCGCTGACCGGATAAAATCAGTCTCTCCAGTGATAAGCGGGATGAGTTTTTCCTCAGTGAGGAATCCTGTTTCTTCTGATTCAGCCGTCAGTACCTTCAGGAGCACGCCATTATTGGCCGCTTGCTCCAGGATCTCATCGAGGTTGGTGGCAATATCTTTGTCAGCAATCATCAGCATTTGCCGATCATAGACAAAGACCTCTTTTTCGACTGAAGCGGTTTGATCGCCCTGGACGATAGTCAGGGTGACGCGATGGATGCCCGTCGCTGAGAATTCGTAGAGTAATTCCTGACCAAACCGCGCGACATTACTATCCGTAAAATCCCAGCGGTAGGAGGCCGCTTCGTCAGTAGCGAGCTGTGAATCAGTCGCGTCAAACAGCGCCTTCTTGCCGAGCTCGATATAGTCCTCGGAGGTGATACGGGGTGCGAGGGTGCCAGGCTCAGCCGTGGGCTCGACGTTGGTGGGCTGAGTTGGCTGAATCGGGGTGATCTCCTCGGTCTGGGCATGAGCGATGGGCATGCCGCTCACCAGGCAGAGTCCGATACAGAATATAAGTAATAATTTTTTCATAAGGTTGCGGCTGCGCGTTTAAAGGTATCAACTAACCCCTGATGGAATTCACGGTAATGATACTTCCAATGTTTATAGGGTAGCCCGGGTTCCGGGTTTATTTCAAATATATATGGCTTCTTTTTTTCGAATCCCAGATCCACGGCGTAGATGCGATTGCCGTAGCGCCTCAGGCGCTGATCGATATGGCGGACCACCCGACGAGCAGCTAGAGGGATCTTGGATAGTGGCACCTGACGTGCGCGGGCACCCTGAGAGACGTTGGCGACCACCTTATCCCGGGGAGGGATGCGGATGAAGCACTGGACAATGGTGCCATCCATGACGGTGATACGGATATCGTGCCGGCCACGATAGAGTCCGGGGATGCCGTCAGTGGTATCGACGTATGCTTGGATAAGTCCCGGAAATTTTTTCGTCGTACGGAGGATGGTTGCGGCATCGGTGATAGCCACACCTTTGCCGCCGGTCCCGTGCAACGGTTTGTACACCACGCGATCTGTTGTTACCTTTGTCACCGCCCTTCTGAGTTGCGTTTTGTTTTTCACGAGGTACGTCGGCTTCATGAATTTTGTGAAGGCTCGGTAGGTACCGTATTTATCGTAGGTCAGGGCATAGAGATCCCACTTATTCACGATGGCCCAGTCTCGGCCGCCATTTAGGTGCATGCGGTTTTTGTTGTACACCACGCGGGCATGTATCGGGCCGGTGTGTTGCACGAGCGCGCCGTTCTGATAGCGATATCCCCTGCTGAATGTTCCGTTGCCTCGGTGTTTTTCTTTACCGCGGACGTAGTACACGGTAAATGATTTGCTGGCGGTGCGAAAGAAGTCGAAGTACGATTCTTTCCAGTTTGGGACAGAAAAAGGGTGAGACCTGAGTGTCCCCGGTGGGTGGACGATGACCAGATTTGGCTTACCGTCGGTGAAACGTTTTGATGTACTCAGTTTCTGCATAGAGTGATGGTGCCGCCGGTCGGACTCGAACCGACACGGGATTGCTCCCAAGGGATTTTAAGTCCCTCGTGTATACCAATTTCACCACGGCGGCATGAATATCATTAGTCGAGAATACCCAAATACCATCTACCCTACTCGAGTGGGTGGGGTGAGTGGTAGATGAATATGCAGTGTCTTGGGCATGAATAGTGCTGCGTTTGAGAATAGCTGGAGCGGCAGACCGGATTCGAACCGGCGACCTTTTCCTTGGCAAGGAAACGTTCTAGCCAACTGAACTACTGCCGCGCGTCCAAATGGCACTGGCGGTTTCGCGATCGATAGTTATCGACCGCTCCACCTCTGTGCCATTTCTCCTTTACCTCACGCATCCGTGCTCGCTATCGCTGCGCACCTGATGCGTTCGGTGATGTTAATCTATCCAAGTGGAGGCCACGGGCGGAATCGAACCGCCGAATAGAGGTTTTGCAGACCCCTGCCTTACCACTTGGCTACGTGGCCACATTCCACGAGAGATTCATCTAAAAAAGGGCATCCAATTCATTGCGATGCATGATGCATAGTACCAAAAAGGCTGTTAAAAATCAAGGTGCGGTAGACAACATAAAACCCCTGAATATAGGGGTTTTATGCTCATGCTTTAGAGAATTTCGATCGTCGTATACCGGACTCCCCACTCGATGGCTTCAGCCCGGGAGGTCATCCAGATATCGGCTTTGTGCCAGTATCGGGCGGACATCCTGTCCTCGACGACAAATATCTTGTCACCGAAGTATTCGGGGAAGCGCACGCGGGTCCCGATCGGGAGGAAGTTGGCGGCAATCGTGCCGTCATGTACCCGGGTACCAGAGGCGGTGGTAAACGGGTCGCCGCTAGTCTGGTCCGGAGTGGACGAGTAGGCGGTGACCGGAATTGTCATGGTTCGTTGTGCTTCAGGTCGCGGTTTGTCGGGATTGACCGGGAGGCGGTAAGTATCAGCTGCACCGGTGACCGGTAATTCACTGGCAATAAGGGGAGGGTCGTCATTGATGAGTGAAGCCTCGGTTTCCGCTGCGACGGTCGCCTGCGGAAAGGAGAATTGCCAGATCATAATGGCCGCGACGATAGCTAGGGTTCTTTTTGTGTTTCGAGAATGGATGCGTTTCGCACCGATAATCATACACAGATGTTAATAGTCATTTCCTAGGCCAATATTAGCCAAAATCAGTGTTATTCAGTTGAAAAGGGCCAGATATAGGCTATTTCTAGGTACCAAAAAACACCCTATCATAGGGTGCGTTTTTGGAGTCCACCACCTTATCAAAAGGCAGACTTACTGTCAAGGGGTGTCACCTGACAGCTGCAGCGTCGACATATTTCTTGGCGGTGGCGAGTAAATCGGAAAATTCTTCGTCAGAGTATGTCGTTTTGGTGAGGAAGTCAGGATTATTTGCCTTGGTGGGGATGAATTTCTGCAAATAGTACTGCTGGGCACCCTTGATGGTCTCCAGTAGCTTGGTTATGTCCTCAGGACTGAGTTGCTCTTTTACAATGGTCGTACGAAATTCATACGGAATGCCCGATGTCATGAGTAACTTAATACTTCGTTTGATGTCATCGAGATTCACCGGCATGTTGGTAATTTCTTCGTACCGATCGAGCGGGCCTTTGATATCCATCGCGAGATAATCAACTAGTTTCCGGGCAATAATCTGCTCCAGCATATCTGGATTGGTACCTTGGGAATCGAGCTTGATGAGATAGCCCATTTCCTTAATCTTAGCCATAAAATCAGGCAAATCGGCATGGATGGTGGGCTCGCCGCCAGTGATTGAAACGGCGT
The DNA here is from genome assembly GCA_034678405.1 of Patescibacteria group bacterium. Taxonomy (GTDB): domain Bacteria; phylum Patescibacteriota; class Patescibacteriia; order UBA10025; family JAHIVO01; genus JAXDBW01. The sequence continues at coordinate 44,085 of JAXDBW010000046.1, forward strand.
CGAGTTTACCTTTCCGCGACTTGAGGAAACTTAAAACTTCCTCAACCGGGATGGGTTCGGGGAATTGGTCAGGCTGGACGAGCTCGGGATTATGGCAAAACCCGCAGCGAAAATTACACCCGGTGGTGAACACAATCGCGCTCACCTTACCGGGGTAATCAATCATGCTAAATTTTTGCAATCCGCCGATGCGCATGAGAATGGTAGATGCTACTGATCAGAGTTGCCGCTTAGGCGTTGACCGGTACTTTTACCTTCTCTGTCTGTTTGCTCGAGGCTGATTCGGCTGGTTTGTAGACTTTGCGGTTCTTAAATTCTTCCTTCTTGCCTTTATTCCATTGCTGAACTGGGCGGAGATAGCCGACGACACGGGAGTAGACTTCACAGCTGGCTTCGCATTTTGGACATTCCACATGCTCGCCCGCGAGGTACCCATGAGTCGGGCAGACGCTGAAGGTCGGCGTAAAGGTGAAGTATGGCAAGCGGTAGGTTTCACAGATTTTCTTCACCATATTCTTGACCGAACTCGCATCAGTGATTTGCTCGCCGAGGAAGAGGTGGATGACCGTGCCGCCGGTGTATCTCGTCTGGAGTGAATCCTGGCGATCGAGTACTTCGAACATGTCTTCAGTGTAATTAACTGGCAGGTGGGTGGAATTCGTGTAGAATGGCTCAGCGTTGTTCTGATATTCTGCCTCATTTGCCGCGATAATGGTGGGGAATTTCTCTTTATCCTTCTTCGCCAGGCGGTACGAGGTACCCTCAGCCGGCGTGGCTTCGAGATTGTAGTTATTGCCGGTTTCTTCCTGGTACTGGAGGAGACGATCACGCATGTAGTCCATGACCCGCTCCGCGAAGGCGGCTCCCTCCTCTGTCGTGAGGTCTTTGCCGAGGAGGTTGACCGCAGCTTCATTCATACCGACCAGGCCAATCGTGGAGAAGTGGTTTTTCCAGTATTCATTGAACCGCTCATGCATATGCCGCAGGTAGTATTTGGTGTAGGGGTAGAGACCCTTCTCCGTGAAGCGTTCGAGAATTTTCCGTTTGATCTCGAGACTCTCCTTCGCCGTATCCATCAGGGTCTCCAGGCGGGTAATGAATTCTTCTTCATTGCGAGAGAGGAAACCGAGACGCGGCATGTTGATCGTGACCACACCGATAGAGCCAGTCAGCGGATGAGCGCCGAAGAGTCCCCCGCCGCGTTTCTCGAGTTGGCGGTTATCCAGGCGGAGCCGACAGCACATAGAGCGGGCGTCCTCGGGGTCCATGTCAGAATTAATGAAGTTGGAGAAATACGGGATGCCGTATTTGCCGGTTATTTTCCAGAGGAGATCGGCGATGGGGCTATCCCAGTCGAAATCTTTCGTAATGTTGTAGGTCGGGATGGGGAAGGTAAAGACCCGGCCCTTCGCATCACCGGCGAGCATCACTTCCATCAGCGCTTTATTGAATATGTCCATTTCTGCCTGGAAGTCTTTGTAGGATTCCTTCTGTGGTTTGCCGCCGATGATCACCGGTTGGTCAGCAAAGGTGGAGGGGACAGTAAAGTCGAGCGTGATATTCGTAAACGGGGTTTGGAACCCGACGCGGGTCGGGACATTGATGTTAAACATGAATTCCTGGATAACCTGTTTGACCTCATCATAATTCAATTTGTCGTACCGGATGAACGGAGCGAGCAAGGTGTCGAAATTGGAAAAGGCCTGCGCGCCCGCGGCTTCACCCTGGAGGGTATAGAAGAAGTTGACGACCTGACCCAGGGCAGAGCGCAGGTGTTTTGGCGCTTTACTCTCGATTTTGCCGACGACACCTCGAAATCCCTGGCTGAGGAGATCGTAGAGATCCCATCCCACACAGTAGACGGATAGGATATTGAGGTCGTGCATATGAAAATCTCCGCCATCGTGGGCTTTGCGTACGGCTTCGGGGTAGATTTTGTTCAGCCAGTATTTCTTGCTGATTTCTGAGGAAATATAGTTATTCAGGCCCTGGAGGGAAAAGGACATATTGCTGTTCTCATTCACCTGCCAGTCGAGCTCCTCCAGGTACTGATCGACGAGATTGACGTGGGCACTATCAGCGATATCGCGCATGCCGGCGTGCTGTTCGCGGTAAATGATATAGGCTTTGGCTGTCTTCTTGTACATCGAAGACAGCAGGACTTCCTCGACGATATCCTGTATTTTTTCGACAGTCGGTATACCATCACCATTGATAACTTGCTGGGCGACGCTGAGGACGCGAAGAGTGAGTTGTTTGGCGACCTCGCGGTCGAATTCTCCGGTTGCTTGGCCCGCTTTTTGCAGGGCGTTAACAATCCGCTCGGGATCAAAGGCGACGATGCGGCCATCCCGCTTACGTATTTTGGTATACATAGTGATGGTTTTTGTTAGTATTTAGAGGACGTTTGCTTTTGGGAGAGAACTGAACCCATCTTGTTAGTACAAGATGTAGTGTCTCTATAGGGTATTATACCACTAGATATAGTTTTGTCCAAGGGTTGACACCATTTGGCGCTAACTACAGGGCAAAACATTTTTTGCCTCTCCATTGTAGCACGTTTGTGAATAGATTTCGGCGTGAGAATGATTCGCAGTATGTGGACAGGTCAGCGAAAATGAGTGATTGGATCGTTTTCCGACGCCCAGGTATCATGAGGGCATGGCCACTCCCCTCATTTCTATCATTATGCCGACGTATAACCGGGCTGATCTGCTACCCCGGTCCATTTCCTCGGTGCTGAGGCAGTCTGAGACCCGCTGGGAGATGATTATTGTAGATGATGATGGTGAGGACGGCACCCGGCAACTGATTCAGCATAGCTTTGCCGACGCTCGCATTCACTATTTCCGGCTGCGCCGGCATGTGGGCCTGTCTCGCTCCGTGAATAGTGGTTTACGACGCACTCAGGGGCGATATATTACGTTTATTGATAGTGATGATGCCTATACCCCTCACCACCTGAGTCAGCACCTCAGCTATATGCGTCGGCATCCTGGGGTAGACCTCATCCACGGGGGTGCTCGAGCTGTCGGAAGCCCCTATGTACCGGATAAAAACAACCTGCATCGTCGTATTCATATCAGTCGGGTGGCTATGCGATCTACCTTTTTTGGTAAACATGAGGTATTCACAACACTTCACGGGTTTCGAGACCTGCCCTACAGCGAAGAATCAGAATTTTTACATCGTGCCGAGCAGGTATTCACTGTCCGGCGAGTCAATTTTGGCACATATCGGTATTATCGCGACGTGCCTGACAGCATTACCCATATCGTGGCAGCAAAAAACAAGAGGTGATAGTAGTGTCCGCATACCTCCAAGGATCGAGCAACGCTTAGCTCACCCGGTACTTAATTTTTTTTATTGCTCCGGTAGCCACCCCAACCAGTATAGCGGTTAGGGTAATCACGCCGCTCCGAAATAGTGCCGCAATGACGACCGCCATTTCATGACTCGGTGCTGGCGCGAACCCCTGATACATCTCCGGGAGGGCCACGGTCAACCCAATCAATATGAGTATCATCATATAGTGCCACCGGGGCTTACGCATCAGGGCAGCAGTTTTGAATAATAGCGAATAGAGTATGATCCAGGCGATCATACTGAGAGCCGCCATCAGGATGCTTGTCCGTTCTATCATGGCAAATGAAGCGTACCGCATGAGATACATTATGACGAAATTGCTGAGATAGAAAATCATGGCAAAGAATATTGGAGTGCCGTACATGCGTATGGTGGTAGAGAACCATCCAAGATGCGTTCTGTTGTACGCGCGCGCTAATTGTACTGGGTCCCCCAGTTGATTTTCCACAGCTGATTGGTCGGGCATATGTGAGCAGTGCTCATTGAGCTCGGTAAGAATAGTGTCCTGACGGGCACGTGCCATGCGTAAGTGTTTGCGTACGATGTGAACGTATAAAGTCGTCTGCATAATGTCAGGAGGTGACAATGGTGTTCATAGCATGGCTGAACATTTGCCACTCGTGAGTAGCGCGTGCTAGCTGTTTTTTGCCTGAAAGAGTAATGGTATATATTTTTTTCCTTTTCTCGCCATCGCGAGTTTCCCAGCGACCAGTAATATAACCACGCAGCTCTAATCGGTGCAGCAGGGGGTAGAGCATACCAACTCCAAATTTAAACATCCCAGGCATGATGGCATTGAGTCGCTGCGAAAGGGCGTATCCGTGCATTGGCTGATCAGCGAGCGCTGACAGTATTAATAGTTCGGAGTTCCCTTTTAATAATTCTTTACTAACGGGCATATTATATCGTATTACGATATAATAGTATCATGACTTCCATACCGTGTGCAAATGGAGCGTTGTGGATAACAAAAAACAAGGTATAGTCACCTTGTTTTTGATTACGCTGTTATTGGATGGCCTTCTTTACCAGTGTGGCAATCTTTTTCTCATCTGCTGGTGTTAATTTCTGCAGGGCAAACGACGTCGGCCACATATTACCTGCATCGAGATTAGCTGAGTCACTGAAGCCAAGCGTGGCGTATCGCGCTTTAAACTTAGCTGCGTCCTGGAAGAAGCATACTACCTTGCCGTCTTTGTTTGCGTAAGCGGGCATACCGTACCACGTCTTCGGGGTGAGTGATGGCGCTGCTTTCATAACGATCGCGTGTACCTTCTGAGCCATCGCCTTATCGGGGCCCTTCATGTTGGCAATCTTCGACAGGAGATCTTTCTCGCCGTCGGCTTTGCCAGACCGAAGCTCGCGAGCGCGCTCTGCCATTGCCTCACGCTCTGCCTGAGAAAATGTTTGGGACTTTTTGGTGGCCATAGTAGTTATGTATTATTTAGTACAAGCCCCATGTATGTATTATTTTTTGAGAAAAACTTCTTTGAGTGCTTCGTACCGTGCGGTTACTTCTGCGCGAACATCATTAAAGAATATTTTTGTATGGTAATCGCGTTCAAGTTTCTCTCCTACCCAGTCGATAAACTCTGGGTAGGTTTTGTTTTCGGGAATATGCATCCAGCAGAATTCTGAGTAGAAACTGGTCATGAAGTGAGCATATGCGTCAGCGGTAGTGAGAATTTTCCCTTCGAGCGTCTCTGGGAGTTCATCTCCGCGGCACTCATGTGGTTTTATAACTACAGTTATTACTTCTTCAATTTCCTCAGGGGTATATCCAGTTTCTTGTAATACTCGCCGTGATTCATTATCCGAGATTTCGTCGAATTGTTTGTCATGGCGATTGATAAAGGCATCGCCGAAGTCATGCAGCCAGGCGCCGGCTACTGCCAGGTCGGCATTGGCGTTATGTTGCTGGCACAATGCCCCAGCTTTCTGCGCAACTATTGGTACATGCTTTTCCCACATCCAATGCGCCAACGCATCACTGGATGAAGCGTAGGCTTTTTCTACGAGTTGGGCTACCTGCTCGTGTTTACTCATATATGATTTGCTTGGAGCGGGTAAGGGGAGTCGAACCCCTGTCAACAGCTTGGAAAGCTGTGGTAATACCGTTATACGATACCCGCGCGTCGAAATAGTATTTCGGGCTCCGTTTCCAAAACATGTTTTGAAAACTGCGCCCTACACGCTATTTCTCCTTTACCTCGCACACGCTGCACGCGTGCTCGGTTATTTGTTATGGTTTCCAAAGGTACTGATCTAAATCCACGAAGTAGTTGCCATCTTTCTGTGTTACCCGCACACCATCCTTGCGGAGTAGTTTCGCTTGTTCGTGGCAGTCGTGCGTTTCACAGGTGGTGCTGATACGCCCCTCTCGATTAATGACGCGCTGCCAGGGCATTTGATCCAATCCATTGTTATCGATCGCATGCATTGCCCACCCAACCATGCGGGCGGCTCGGGGCGAACCAATCAAAGCCGCAATCTGACCATACGTGGCCACTTTGCCGCGGGGAATCTGCGGGACGATGGCGTATACGCGTTTGTAAAAATCACCAGCCATATGCTATCGGTATGCTGTACTGTACCGTTTTTTTAGCCTCATCGTCAAGCCGGGAAGCAGTCGCAGGGTTTGCCCCGCAGAAGTAGCTTTTGGCGTGGCGGCGTGTCAACATAGGCTCGCTGGCGCTGTATGCCCCGAGCGAGTCGTTTCGAGAGTGGCGAGTGATGATTGTATCCCCGACGCTGCATTTCGGCCACGAGCTGCTCGTGTCGGTGGTATAGGGCTGCCAGTTTACCAACCCACCGCTTGGTCTCGGGGTGCTGGCCATATCCTTTTTTATTCTGGGTAATGACCGTCCAGACAGCATGCAGCTCTCGGTGTTCGCCGAGTAAATGTTTACGACAGAGATGTTTCGGATGGATGTCCCAGATGCGCATAGACGGATATCGTAGCTGATTTAATACGGGAGAGCAAAACGGGCAAAAGCCCGTTGACAGAGAGTCGATAGTGCGGTACCGTAGGTGCGGAAATCGCCCTTACTCATGGAGGATATATGCAGGCAATCATTGCCTGGGTCATAGATGCGTTGTATACGATAGCGTGGTTGGGTGGCGCGTGGCTACTGATCTACCTATTTGTCCTATATCGGACTCGCTGGCAGACTGAGCGACTCGAGCCAACCTATAGTGTTGATGAATTTATCGCCGCCGCCAACGGCTCGGTATCGATTCGCAAGATCAAAAAGATGATCCCTCACGTTCGCCGACGTACCATCGATGAAATCCGACGACTCAATGTCGCTGCGATCAATCGTAACCCAAATCTCCTGCATCACGTGCAGGCCAGCGATCATGACCCCGTTTACTAAAGTGCGCCATATCCAGTAAATGTATATGGCGCTTATTTTTTGTAGCGTTGTCCTGTATACTACAGCTATGTCAGTACGCAAGAAAAGACAATCTAGTGTGGTCGCCATCGGAGGGGTATATATTGATATCAATTTTCCTGATGTACCCATAGCACCACCACAATGGGGTAAAGACCAGGACGTGGTGCTGCAGCAGTATCATCTCGCGCTGGGCGGGTCGGCGACGCTGTTTTCTCTGGTGGCCGGGAGTTTAGGGATGCGGCCCCATCTCATTGCAAAAATTGGCCAGGACGAAGCCGGCGCGAGTGTCCGCGCCTTACTTAAACACACATCTATCGTTCCTCATCTGATTATTGATCCGCACGTACAGACCGTTCTCGCCACGAATATCATAGATACTCGCGAGGTGATGTATGGCATCGCTGGTGGCGATGCGAGCGCTCGGTTGCGCGCTACGGAAGCTGAGTCGCTCGCTCAGAAAGCGTTACGGCAGAGCGACTTTCTATACATTGGCAGCTTTTTTAAGATGACGCACCTCACCGCCATGTATATCCGATTGGCAAAATATGCTCACACCCATAATGTGCAGGTTGTGCTTGACCATGGGCGCGTTAATTCTCGAGTGCGCGCGGGGGATATCAGGCAGATGAAACGTCTTCTGCCCCACGTCGATCTGTACTTGCCCAGTGAACAAGAATTCCAGCGTGTCTGGCACGGTCATTCTCTATCCCAGGCCGTGCAGCATATGCGCCGGGCATATCAGGGGGCGCTAGTAGTGACGCGCGGCAAACATGGCGCCATTGGTTTCGTCGAGGGGGCGCGCATAGGCGTCCCGGGATTCCCGGTCACTGTCCATCACCCCGTCGGAGCGGGTGATAGCTTCAATGCCGGCCTCCTCTGGGGCCTCAGTCGCGGTGAGCCGCTCTCTGCAGCGATCCGTGCTGCCTGCGCGACCGCGGCAGTCAAAATATCTCAAACCAGCGTGCCGACTCCTGCGCACGTACGACATCTGCTTCGGCAGTAGTTACTTTTTTTCTGCCTCGTATCGCTGGCGCGCCTCGAGGCTGTATTTGCATCCGCAGTAATCCTGCCGGTAGAAATTTTCGCAGCGGCTGCGGTCCATGGCTTTTTTGAAGCCGTCTTGTTTTTTGAAGTTCGCTTCCAGGTGCTTGAGCCCCATGGCGGCCGCCAATCGATTACCGATGTCATTCAGGCGCTGAGCGTCTTTGTGCGGGCTGATGGAGAGGTCAGTGCCGAACCACTCAAACCCATGTTCCCGGGCATACTGAGCAGTCTGCTGGAGCCGCATCCCGTAGCAGATGGTACAGCGCTCCCCGCGCTCGGGGTCTGACTCACGGCCAGCGGTTAGCTGAAACCACCGATCCTGGTCGGGCGCGAGTTCAATCCAGGGGATGCGCTCACGCTCACAAAACGCCCGCGCCTCATCTCGACGGATGCGATATTCTTTTTCTGGGTAAATATTAGGGTTGTAATACAGCGCCGTGACGTCATATTCCTGGCGCAGTAGATCGAGGACGTAGGCGGCGCATGTCGCGCAGCAGATGTGGAGCAGGAGACGAGGCTTCATGAGGTTAGAGCGCGGCTGAGGCTTTGCGTCTGAGCTGTGATTGTTTGGCTAATGCTGCCGCGGTTGACTGTGGTGATGATGGTTGAATTCGTACTAATTTCTTGTCCACGCGGGTGAGTTTCAGGATGCGCTCAGGGGTGAGTGACTGGAGCTTGGCCGTTCGCTCTGCCGCGGGATAGTATACCGAGTAAATCTCTGGGAGCATCGGATTGCTAATTTGCTCGAGCGTCAGTGTCCGAGCGAGCTGGCGGAAATGATCGTAGCTGGTCTCTACATCCCGGAAGAGCATGTCAATGCCAGTCGCGGGCACGAGTGAACCAGTGCGCGTCGGGATATAGGACAGGACCAGCCCGTCACCGCCGTAGGCGGTTGTATACACCGGTTCTACCGCATCAGCCTCAGCACCATTGCCATGGTCGCGGAGGACCCGCTGCCAGGCGTGTTTCGTGTCCGTCAGGTCGTTGACCTGGGAGAAGCCGCCGAGACACTTCATACCGTAGTAGAGGGCCACCAGGACGTAGCAGAGCATCATGCTCGGCATGATCTGCTTTGTCCTGAGCGCCTCGGCCAGTGCCTCAGGCGTGAGCGCGATGCTATAGTCCAGACCCTCGGCGACTAAGTGGTCGCCCTGGAGATGCATTGCTTTGCGGTGCTTTTTCTCATTGAGTGCCCAGAAGAAGTGTGTCCCTGAGCCAGTCGCCTCGGTAAAGGCGCCAGAGATGCCATCAAAATGTTTGAGAGCTGACTGGCGGTAGTCCGGATCACAGAGCAGCTGGTGGATGACAGAGTTCGAGTTAGTCAGATGATGGCGCTGCAGCAACTCTGTGACGAGTGTTTCAATGTCGAGGTAGACGAGGTCGGGCACGTCAGTTGCGTGTTCTTGATCCTGGCCGCGGAAGAGGTCGGGCCAGAGACGGTGGTTTACCCTGGTAATTTGCTCCACTAGATTCTCCGCGTCCAATACATGGGGATCGGCGAAGTATGTATCGATGCAGCGATGGACGGCATCGCGGCGCTCGGTGGTAATGTCCCCGGCAGTGCATTTCCGGTCGACGGCTTGGTGGGCGCGACCGAGGTCCTCTGGAGTGTAGGCCCGCATGTCATAGGCAACACCCATTTTTTCGCGGTCTGGCAGGAACGGGATGCGAATCAGATTTGACGAACCATTGATCCCGCCATGGAAGATGATACCGCGGGGGTAGGCCGAGGCGTTATTGATCGAGACGCTGGCAAACGAAAAAACCACCAGGTGTTGCAGATCCGGATGCTGGTGGTAGGGTAATGAGCCGACGATATTTGAATTTACGAAAAACGGATGATCGATCGGACCGTGATGGTCAGCAGTCGACACCAGCGGATACTTCGTGAGCTGGCGGGCAACAGCCTCGGCCACGTGCGATCCGAGTCGGTCAGTCAGCAGATCCTGCGTAGCGGAAATTAGCTCATGCCGTCTGCTGGCGAGCGTGGTGACCTCGGGAAAGCTGAAAAAATCCCATGTAAATTCTGCTAGTTTTTTGCGGCCATCTCGCTGGATGATGTCCCGGAGTATCGGGCTGCGTTGCCAGACGGCTTGTTTGAGCGATGAGAGCGTCTGCAGTGACGCCGGACTAGGCAACGGCTCATCACCTGATTCAGTAGTTGCTTCCATAAAAATAGGTTTTCACTTAGTATATCGCCGAGCTACCCGGGCGTCAATCCACCTACGTTTCAGATGTGCCGTTAGCCAAAAACAGCTCGCCTGTGCACAGCCTGTGCGTAGCGCGGTTATGTACCAGCGCTATCTACGTAAACTTCAGGAAGTATTTTTTTGGTTCCATTTCTTGCCGCACTATTGGTAGCCACGCCGGTTCGACATCAGAGAGCTTCACCGCGATCCCATCGCGCATACAGTATGGATCGACGATACGAGATTTGCATACTACCGCACGATCATACTCATGTGGGTCATGGACTACGTGCTCGCGGCTGTTCATACGTCGGAAGAGCTCAGTCAAACGCTTATCGTCATCATGATGTGGTTTAATCTTGCCGAGCACTATCTGATCTGTTGTGTAGAGATCGTCATAAATAATATACTTTTTGTCGAGGGCGTAGGCGAGGTAGTCTCCCACCGTCTGGAGCATGACCGCTCCCAAGAAGCTCGCGAAGTACGTATTATTTAAGTGTCGAAATAACTCAGCAAATACCCGCGCTGCTCGAACATCGGTAAATATCCATCGACTGTCGCGTACCACCAGTTTTTGGAGCAATTCGGTGATGCGCTCACGCGGCCAGTCTTTTTCAAATGCTTCAGCATTACGCAAGGCGTAATCAATCCGATCGGCGCAGAGGTCGGGGAGTGGTCGCTCAAGCAGTGGAAAATTTTTTTCATCGAATATATATGTCGGGTCGTATCCGTGTTTTGTCAGAATGTTCGGTATATTCGTTTGTTGGATGTAATCGAGAAAGTATTCGTCTTGGTGATCCTGAATAGCGCCGGAGCGGTGCGACAGGGCATAATCAATGCAGTGCGAGAAGGCCGAGTGCGATACGTCATGGAGTAACCCGGCAATTTGTTCCTCAAGTGAAGCGCCATATTTTCGAAGTAGCACAAAAACACCAAGCGAGTGGCTATAGCGGCTAAAATCCTCGTTAGTGTTATATGCATCAGGGGATTTCCAGAGCGGTCGGTAACCCGCCTGGTCAATTCCCTTTAGACGCTGGATGGCGGGATCGGAAATCAATTCCAATACAACCGGATCAGCGATGGCCACCTCTCCATATACTCGATCGTGGTATTGCATGTGACCTATGAGTTCAGTTCGTCTATTTTTGCTGCCAGGATGAAGTCGTTCTCGTGCAGGCCGCGTACAGCATGGGTCCAGAGAGTGAAGACAACTCGATTGTAGTGCACGCAGAAGTCGGGGTGGTGTCCCTCTGACTCTGCCAGATCCTCCACCTGACGCAGGAATGCCATGGCCGCTCGGAAATCCTTAAATGTCATTTCCTTGGTAATGGCTTGTACGTCGATTGCTTTTTGCTTGGTCGTGGTGAGTTTCCACCCATCGACGTGCGTCATCAATTCCTTGATCTCCTCGTCGGTGGCTGGTGGCACCCCGCCTTCACAGGGGATGCAGCGTTTGGATGTGAGTTGGCCGGTCATATGTACTGTAAATAATACCCAGCGTGGCGTATCTGGGCAAGTCGTTCATTGTGTAGTGGTCGGGGTGCCGACCCGCCCGTACCGAACGGTATGTTCGGGCGGGGACTTGATTAGGTACTTTAGTCATTCCCTGAGTCGGGGTGCCGAGACTCGAACTCGGGACCTCGCGCTCCCAAAGCGCGCGCGCTAGCCAACTGCGCCACACCCCGACTCAGGGAAAGATTATTAATGAAAGCCTCAGCCAGAGGCTGATCTCCACCAGAGGTGGACAAGCTGCCTATGGCGGAAACTGCGCCTGCCTCGCCTTGCTCGGCTCGCCTCGCGAAGCGGGCAAGGCGGGCTACACCCCGACACTATCTTGAAAGGTGTATTAATGAGCCCTTGATACCAAAGAAAACAGGGCCTTGCTCTGTGTCACTGTAGCTAGTTTATGTCAGCCCGTCAATGCTATTGGCCATTTGTGGACTTGATTCGCTCGATGTGATTATGCAACTCTTGCTCTGCTTGGCTGGCAAGATCAAATAGAATACTTATTTGGTGTTTTGAGAGTTTGCGAGGGATGATATCTTTAATGCAGAGCACGCCGAGCACGAGGCCGGATTCAAAGTCATGTAGTGGCACGCCAGCGTAAAAGCGAATGTACGGTGAGCGAGTCACCTGAGGATTATCCGCAAATCGTGGATCTTTGATGGTATCCTCGACAATCATTATTTCCGAGGACATGATTGAGTGCGCGCAAAATGAAATATTTCGGGGGAGTTCTTTTATGTCCAGCCCTTGACACGATTTATACCACTCGCGATCTTTGTCTATGAGGGAAATAGTTGAAATGGGAACGTGTAATTTTTCTATTGCTGATTTGGTGATACGATCAAAGCACTCCTCAGGATCGGTATCGAGAAGCTTGAGTTTCCACAGTAATTTCAGGCGTTTTTCTTCATTCGATGGTATAGGAGCTTTCATATTTCCCTCCTTAATATTCAGCGCCCCATGTCCTGTCTCAGTATACTCCAATGTTAAAAAAAGGGAATATCTACTTGTACCATACCTTGTATAATTATTTCTGGCGGCGGGGAAATGCCCGGCCGCGTTTGTCGTATCTTTTTTCGTTTGTCTTGTATCCGTCGTCGGATGACCAGCGCAGCCACAGCCGCTTCTTAAATCCACCTTTTCGCTTGAGGTTTGCTGCCCGAGCGGCATCAATATCTCGCTGGGGAATCTTCTTGATTGATTTTATTTCCTCGATGACATCGATCACATCAGCAATTTCGCTGACTAATTCCTTCTTGCTCTTCGCCTGCTGCATGCCGCTTGCTTCTTCCTCCACCTTCTTGATCAGCTCTTTCTCGAATGCTCTCCTCGGCAGTACTCGGGCATCATAATCAGCACCCGCAGCCGTGATCCGGTCTGGGATCTTATCGCGAATGACTTTGTTGTAGAATATCTTTTTCATCCGCCTGTTCCGTAAAGATGTTGGCGTGAGAAGGGCGGCTTGGCTCTTCCGCAATCAATTTATCTTCTTTTGCCGAGGGGCAGCAATGTCAGCCAGAGGCTGATCCGCCTTTGGCGGAAACTGCCGATCCTGAACAATTTCTTCCTCGACTCTGCTCGGAGTCAATGTTCAGGACAGGCTCCAGGCCCTGTACCATCTCGTTTCACTCAAAGTACAGGATAAAATTTTCAGTCATTTCTCTTCTTTTGCCGAGGGGCAGAATTGAACTGCCGACGCAAGGATTTTCAGTCCTTCGCTCTACCACTGAGCTACCTCGGCGTATCCAGGCACCGGCAAAAGAAGATAATGTGTAAATAAACGTTTCGCTCTTCCGGGACACTCGGGCGCTTCGGCTTTGCTCAGCGCATCCTCGTGTCCGCCACGGCGCGGCGGGGGGGTGAGGCACACAAAACAACACAGGGGGCAGCCCCCCCCCCCGGCCCCGCG
>JAXDBW010000047.1:0-12759 GCA_034678405.1 Patescibacteria group bacterium
CGGTTTGTGGACATAAAATTCATCCGGACTGACCGCGCCCTGCACGACGTTTTCCCCGAGGCCATAGGCAGCATTGATGAGTACCATGTCTTTGTGACCGGATTCGGTATCAATCGAGAACATCACACCAGACGCGCCTTTGTCAGAGCGAGCCATTTTTTGGACGGCAATTGAGAGACCAATGGAGAAATGGTCAAAGTGTTTGTCCTCGCGATAGGAGATGGCTCGATCAGTAAAGAGTGAGGCAAAACATTTCTTGCAGGCTTCGAGTAATGCTTTCTCCCCTCGGATATTCAGATACGTCTCCTGCTGACCAGCAAATGACGCATCGGGAAGGTCCTCAGCTGTCGCGGAGGAACGAACAGCCACGTCAACATTTTTGCCATACTGCTTCTCGAGCTTCTTATAATTCTTCACAATCTCCTCGGCGAGATCCTTCGGGAATGTGGTATTGAGAATCAGCTGGCGCACTTTCTTGCCGTGGGCTTGGAGATTTTTTAGGCTGTGGGTATTGAGGTCCTGCAGCACGCGCTTAATATCATCACGGATGCCCTGCTCCTCGAGTAAATAAAAATAGGCCGCCGCGGTAATCGCATAGCCATTCGGAATTGCCACGCCTTTACTGGTCAGCTTCCGGTACATTTCCCCCAGAGACGCATTTTTCCCCCCGACGAGCGGAACATCTTTAATACCGAGCTCATTGAACCAGAGGACGAGCGCCTTTTTTCGATTGCGTGCCATAAGATAGTTTTTATTTTAATGAGTTACGTACGGGTAGTATACCACAAAAAGCCCGGCTTTTCAACCGGGCTTGGAGAATCAATGCAAGTCAGCTGCTAGACATTAATCTTGTCAGCCAGATCACCCACGACCGGCACCTTATACCGTTCGCCGGATAGTGCCTTGATGAACCCAACAATATCTAACACGACAACGACGAGCCAGACCAGCCAGCCAATCACCGGGATCACGCCGATAAATGACAGGATAAAAAGGATGAGTCCCTGCTTCGCGTGGAACTTCACAAATTCATCGTCCTTCTTCACGATCAGCATGACAATGCTGAGTACCCAGACGTACGACAGAGCCGCCATCAGATTGCTGTCTGAATTCATGGAAACGGGCTTCTGCTCGTTAGTTTGTTTTTGTTCGTCCATAGATGCCACCCCCTTTCGAGTCAGATCGTTCACGTTTCGTAATCATACTCCGAAATAGTACATAGAACGTGAATCCTATTGCCACGCCGATCATCCCGAGGAGGAACGGCATGCGCACAATATTTAATATGTACCACCACTGATGATACCAAATAATGTCAAAGACAGCGAGTGCTAGTCCAGCTATCATCCCCATGATAGCTCCAGCCGTGACCGTGGCCATCATACTGACCCGCCCTCGCTTGGCCATCCACCAGGTCAGGCCAACTGCGAGAAGGCCGGCCAATACCCATCGGCCATACGGAATCACGCCAAGCCATACATTCAGAATTTCTACTATGACCAACCCAATGACAAACCACCGTACTGTTTTCCAGTAGTAGACGAGCGTTTTGCCCGCGATTTGGGCTGGCTCAGTTTGTTCAGACTGTAGAGCTTCATCAGTCATACCTATAGTATACCACTGATATACATACAAACCAAAACCCCCGTCTGGTTTTCCAAACGGGGGTTTCTTTAATTTTTAGCTTCGCGAGGTCACGGGTCTTGTGGGTCCCGGACCGAGCGAATCAAACTATTTGCGGAAAGCGTCGAAAACTACTTTTTTTAAAAAGGAGTTTTCGAAACTTTTACATCATACCCATGCCTGGCATACCGCCGCCCATACCGGCAGCAGCTGCGGCATTGTCATCATTCTTCTCGGGGATATCTGTCACGACAGCCTCCGTGGTGAGCAGCATAGCAGCAGCTGAGGCAGCATTCTGCAGCGCACTACGAGTCACCTTGGTCGGATCGACGATACCGGCGGCCACGAGATCTTCGTATTCATTGGTCGCGGCATTGAAGCCTTCATTACCGGAGCGCTTCTTCACTTCTTCGACGACGACCGAGCCCTCTTGGCCAGCATTGAATGCAATCTGACGGACGGGTTCCTCGAGCGAGCGACGGAGGATGTTAACGCCGATCATTTCATCACCCTCGACTGATACCTTTTCCAGAGCTGAGAGCGCACGGATCAGGGCGACACCGCCGCCGGGGACGATACCTTCTTCGACGGCCGCGCGGGTCGCGTGGAGCGCGTCTTCGATACGGTGTTTCTTCTCTTTCAGCTCAGTCTCAGTCGCGGCACCGACCTTGATGACGGCCACACCGCCGGAAAGTTTACCGAGACGCTCTTGGAGTTTTTCTTTATCAAAGTCTGAGGTGGAGTCGCCAATTTCTTTCTTGATCTTCGCTACCCGGTCTTTGATTTCCTGTTCGTTGCCCTTACCCTCGACGATCGTAGTATTTTCCTTGGTGGCTACAACTCGACGAGCTTGGCCGAGCGATTCGAGTTCAGTGCTTTCGAGTTTGAGGCCGATGTCCTCGGAGATGACCTTGCCACCCGTCAGGATAGCGATGTCCTCGAGCATTTCTTTGCGGCGATCACCGAAGCCGGGAGCCTTCACGGCCAGGACATTGAAACTACCGCGAATTTTATTGACGAGGAACGTCGCGAGGGCTTCACCCTCGATATCATCAGCAATGATCACAAGCTCTTTCTTGCCTGACTGGGCAACCTTTTCGAGTAGGGGTAGGATTTCCTGGAGGGAGGAAATTTTCTTATCAGTGATGAGGATGTGGGCGTCATTGTATTCTGCTTCCATCCGATCAGCATTCGTCACCATGTAGGGTGAGACGTAGCCTTTGTCGAATTGCATACCTTCGACGACTTCTTTCTCCAGGCCGAACCGTTGGCCCTCTTCGACAGTCACCACGCCGTCTTTGCCCACCTTTTCCATGACCTCGGCAATCAGTGTACCAACCTCAGGATCCTGGGCGGAAATAGTACCGACCTGCGCGATTTCGTCATTGGTCTTTACTTCCTTGGAGAGATTCTTCAGTTCGTCAACAACTGCGGTGACGCCCTTTTCGATGCCTTTCTTGATGAGCATCGGGTTCGCCCCAGCCGTCACATTCTTGAATCCCTCAGCAACCATACTCTGCGCCATGAGCGTAGCTGTGGTGGTACCATCACCAGCCACGTCATTCGTTTTTTTGGCAACTTCTTTCACGGCTTGAGCGCCGACGTTTTCAAATTTGTCTTCGAGTTCAATTTCATCAGCGATCGTTACGCCATCATTGGTGATGGTCGGACCACCGAAGCCTTTGTCGAGAGCGACATTGCGGCCTTTTGGCCCGAGTGTCACTTTCACGGCATTAGCGAGTTTGTCTACCCCCTCTTTGATGAGGCTACGCGCCTCTTCATCATAGAGAATCTGTTTTGCCATAGTCTTTATTATTTATGAAGTGAGTTAATAATTATATCTTTTGAAATTTCTAAATCCGAATATCGAAATTCGAAACAGCAGTTAAATTCAAATGTATAAGACGAGGTGCTGTTTGGCTTTGAATTTGGGACATTGGAGTGTCGAATTTGCTTCGGATTTGTAATTTCGAATTTCGGATTTACTCGTTACTCGACTTTCGCGAGTACGTCTTCGTCTTTGAGCACTTTGTACTCAATCTCTTCCAGCGTTACTTCTTCGCCGGAGTATTTACCAAAGATAACGCGGTCGCCTGCTGAGAGGCCCAGCTTGGTAATCTTTTCGCCGTCACCGACAGCGACAACTTCCCCCTCTTCTTTCTTTTCTTTCTCCACGGTCTCGGGCAGGACGATCCCTGACTTCGTGACCTCTTCTTCGGTTACCGGTTTGACGATAATCCGATCGCCCAGTGGTTTGAGTTTCATAGCTACGTGTTAGATATTTAATAATTATTGTAGTAAATTTAGCACTCTTGTTATCAGAGTGCTAATACATTATAGCAATCGTTTTTTCCCTGTCAAGAAATGCAATTCACCCGGACGATATATCTGTATATTTCCGTAACCATAGCCCAAAAACAAGCCACCAGAGGAATATGCCAAATGTGAGCGACCAGAGGAAATGTTCGAATATCCCCACCAAAATGAGCCCCAGGAAGGCAAAGGTATACACAAAAAACCCGTGCCGCTCGACCAGCAATCGCCGTGCCTGGTAAAACGCCGTGGCGAAATACTGATACACGAGGACCAGGAAGAGTAGGCCGCCGAAGACGCCGGTCTCCACCGCTACCAGGACGTAGAGATTGTGCACCGGCTGGTATTCCCACGCATCAAGCTTCGGACGCAGCTCATACGCCGCATACGTGTCACTCCCCACCCCGACGCCATCGAGAGGATTATCAACGAGGAGATCATAACTCTGGGTAAACTGGTCAGCCCGCTCGGTCGCTGACATCACCTCTAGTCGGCCACCGTCCACCGTCCGAGCTGCAATAATCTCGGGTAGGAGAATGACGCTGAAGAGTGAGACGAGGATAATCCAAAACACAATTGGTCCCATCATTTTCAGCCGATAATGATCCCGTTGCCACAGGGACACCACGAACATTCCACCCAGGACAAGCAAGAGCGCAATCCAGGCTGACCGCGAGAACGTCAGAATCAACCCATAGTACATCAGGACAAATGCCGTCACCGTGATAATAATCACACCAACCGGCTGCTGCTTCGTGCGATGCAGGGAAAAAAGGAACCCAATGCACACTACTAAACAAACTACTAGAAAGCCCGCCAGCATATTCGGATGCGGCAAAGAGCCATAGGCTCGGAGGAAACGGCCGCCGCCCGCCTCGACTACAATATCGCCCAGCGTACCCGGCATATGCGCGGCCATGCCCAACCATTTATTCGCAATCACCTCCTGAGCAAAAAATTGCCAAATGGCCAAGACCGACTGAATGACTCCCGCGCTCATGAGAGCAACGCCGACATCACGCCAGCGAAACCAGAGTCGCCCGATGATCCAGACGAGTGACACGCCCTGCAGCAGCCTAACAAAGGCATACCACGAGACCGGTGTATGCGCCGCACTAAAAAGTGACACGAAACTCACAAACAAAAACAGGCCAATGGTTACCCACCATCGTTTATAGTGTGAGCCGAGCTTCCGACCAAAGAATATAGCGAAGAGGAGTAGCGCGAACCAGAGAAAATCAAGGGCGTATATGCTAAACCGGCCGTACTCCCAGACGTTGTCATTCAGCATGCCCTCCCGCCAGATCCACCGGGTCTGCCAGGGCAGGAGGAAAACAAAGGCATAGAGGATCCATGCACCAATTTTGTCTATGACATCTTTCATAGCACTTCCTGGACTCGCCGCCGCCAGGCATCGAGGTACTGCTGGCGCCGATCGGTGTCATGAAATTTAAGCATCGAGTCGTTGACCACCACCCGCGTATCTTGATTTGCTAGATGCCTGAGGCGCTCGGGCATCACTCGCTGTTGGTAGTTGCGAAATACACGCTCCGGGATAAAGAAGGCAATGACTTCAATGAGTCGCTGCCCGAGTCGCCGCGGCGCGACGCGCCGGCGGCGGGGTGGCTGCACCGGAATAGCAAACGGCACATACTGCCGCGTCCAGCGGTTCGCTTCGAGAAATCGGTGGTACACCCCTTCATCCAGGATTGGCATCACCTGCACCACCCAGTATGGTAAATAAATATCTTCAGGTAATGATAATGTCTCTAGCCGAAGATGATGAGTATCAGTAAAGAACGAGGCGCAGAGCGTATCACGCGTATGCTCCGCGGTCGGACGTAGGTGGAGGAGCTTCAGGATGCCCGCAATCCAAAATCGTACCTGCCACACCCGGCCCGGCCGGGTCACAATAAATAAATCGATGTCCGACTCTGGCCGGCTATTACTGTACGCCAGGGTATTACACACCGCGATCATACGGACAAACGGGACAAACCGGAACCACCGGATAAATTTCAGCGCTCGGTGATATTTATATTCTGCCTGCCGGTATCGATCCATCCGCGTGACCACGATATCCCCGCGCTGCGGTAGAAAATAATATCCGTGTCGCGTATCAATTCGCTGCTCGTGCTGGAGCGCCTCCAGCTCAGATACGATCGTACCGAGACTCACCTCTCGTGATACGCCGTCTTCTCCGTAGAGCCATTTCCATACCTCCACTGGCGTCAGTGGATAATCAAAAATATCGAAATAGGCGAGCGTTTTTATAATAGCCTCCTGGAGGGTAGTCATATAAGATAGTATACCGGCATTTGGGGTATAAAAAAAGCCGAGAACAGAGGTCTGTCCTCGGCATACCAATCGCTGGATAGCGATGCGAATTACGCGAGCAGGGTGGAGAGTTCGCTCTCCACGTTACGCTTTGCGGTATCGACATCGATGACCATGCTGGCACCAAACGGGAGATCCACCTCGACGGCGAGGGTGGTGGCGTTCACAGACATCGTTCCTTTGATGTCGCGACCGTCGGCAGTGCAGGAAAACGTCCCCGTACTACCCTTCCACTGCTGACGCAGATCCTTGATCTGCGCTTGAGGAAATGCCGTTTGCATTTTTGCGCTTAGTTGCGCCTGGAGACGCTCGATCACCTCAGTGGGTGAGAGACGATGCGAGATATTCATCCGCATGTCAGGGCCTAAAAATCCCATGGTAAACCTCCTGTTTGGTGTGATTGCTTTCTTGCGATTGTGAAAATGTGCACCACGGATACTACCCTAACTCCCGCTGGCCTGTCAAATACCAAAAACTGCCCATCGAGTCAGACAGGCAGTGATGATAACGCTATTACCTATTCGTGATCCTGCAGTGGCCGGAGTGGATCTTTGGCTGGGCCATTCAATACTTCGCCCTCCGGGGTATACCGAGCGCCGTGACACGGGCAGTGCCACCCCTCCTGATCAGCGTCCCACTCGACATCACAGTGCTCATGCGTGCAGTAGCTACTCAAGCGATGTTCAATCCCCTGAGCATCAGTATAGTAGGCGATGTGCTTCTCGCGATCGAGTCGGCCGGACTTTTTTGGTATACTAGTATCATTCATATCTATATCCTATCATGTCGGACCAACCATACAAACCCGCCGTACTGCTCATCCACGGCTTCACCTCACACCGCTCCAGCCTGGAAGCGATCATCCCTGAGTTGGATAAACGGGGCCTAACATGGCACTATCCCATCCTCGCTGGTCACGGCACCAAGCCCGAGGATCTCAAATACGTAAGATGGGAAGATTGGCAAGAGGACATGGAGCAGGGTCTCACGTATCTCGAACCTGCTCAGCAACCAATAATTATCATTGCCCTCTCCATGGGCGCACTACTGGCGCTGGAGCTAGCCGCGAAATATCCACAACAGATCGCCGGGCTCGTCCTCCTCTCTCCCTGCCTGGAGTTCTATAGTTCAATCGCAAAATATACGCGCACCGTGAGCCGGGTTATCCATCGCGTGCCAAATCCCAGTATCGCCAAATTCAGCTCCCTGGAGCAGGCAAAAAAAGACCAGGGCTATCTCTGGTTCCCGTCAGTTGCGTTCCGCCACTATTGGCTCCGGACCCAACATTTCGATGGTGTGCTAGAGAAGGTTTACCAGCCAGTCCGCATCATCCACTCGCACAATGACAAAGTAGCCGCGCCCTCAGGCGCGCAGCACATCTATGACACGATCCCCAGCCAGGACAAGGAACTCATCTGGCTAGAAAAATCCGGTCACGAAATCCTCCTCGACATCGAGACTGACCGAGTGCTCGAGGAGATCTTCAGATTTTCCTTGTTAAACAAAATTTAGAACAAGGGTCCGGGGCTTCTCTAAGCCCGTCCTACACAGTGTAGCCAAAGCCAAGCACCAGCGCATTGAAGCCCCGGCGACTTTTTCTGCCGCTTTTTGGTCGCTCAAAAAGCGGCGAAGGAGAAACCAAAAGAGATCCTGAAATAAATTCAGGATGAGAACAGGGATCGAGCCTGGAATGACAAGGAGGCTATTTCAAAATATCCTTGAGGAACTTCCCAGTGTAACTCTTGGCGACCTTCGCCACGTCACGCGGGGTACCCTCGGCCACGATCTGACCGCCTTTGCTGCCGCCCTCGGGACCGAGGTCGACCAGCCAGTCGGCTGATTTGATGATGTCCATGTTGTGCTCGATGACGAGCACGGTGTTGCCTTTGTCCACGAGCTGATTCAGGACATTGAGCAGCCGCTTCACATCTTCGAAGTGCAGTCCGGTGGTGGGCTCATCCAGGATGTAGAGCGTCTTGCCGGTCGCCCGACGGGATAACTCGGTGGCGAGTTTCACGCGCTGTGCTTCACCACCAGATAGTGTCGTCGCCGACTGTCCGAGGTGGATATACCCGAGCCCCACGTCATTGAGTGTCTTCAGTTTATTGTAGATGGCGGGTTGGTTTTTGAAAAAGTCTGTCGCCTCTTCCACCGTCATGTTCAGGACATCCGAGATATTCTTGCCGCGATAGTGAATTTCGAGCGCTTGCGGATTGTATCGTTGGCCATTACACTCCTCACACTCGACGTAGACATCCGGGAGAAATTGCATTTCGATCTTCACGAGGCCATCGCCCTGACACGCCTCACAGCGACCACCGACCACATTGAAACTAAACCGTCCGGGCGAATAGCCACGGATACGGGCTTCCGGCACCTGGGAAAAGAGATCGCGAATATACGTGAAAACACCGGTATACGTCGCGGGGTTCGATCGCGGCGTCCGGCCAATTGGAGACTGATCAATCACAATCACTTTGTCGAGGTGCTCCGTCCCCTCGATGGCCGCGTGCTTGCCGGGCACATCTTTGGCCCGGTAGAATTGCTGGGCCAGTGCCCGAGCCAGGATGTCCGTCATCAGGGTAGACTTACCCGAGCCAGACACGCCGGTAATGCAGATAAATTTACCGAGCGGGAACTGCACGTCAATATTTTTCAGGTTGAATTCCTCAGCGCCCCGGATAACCAACTGTTTGCCATTCCCCTTGCGGTATTTCTTCGGCGCGGGGATGGTTTCCTTACCTGATAAATATTTACCAGTCAGCGATTTACTATCCTTCATGATTTGCGCTGGTGTGCCGGCGGCTACGACTTTCCCACCGTGTTCACCCGCCCCCGGTCCGATGTCCACCACATAGTCAGAGGCCAGAATCGTACCTTCATCATGTTCGACCACGATGACGGTATTGCCGAGCTCTTTCAGGGTGATGAGTGTCTGGATCAGTTTTTCATTATCCCGCTGGTGGAGACCAATCGACGGCTCATCGAGGATATAGACGACACCAACGAGCGAGGAGCCGATCTGAGTCGCCAGGCGGATACGTTGAGCTTCACCGCCCGCGAGGGTAGAGGCCGCCCGATCCAGTGTGAGATAGTCGAGGCCGACATTATGAAGGAATTCGAGTCGTGAAGAAATTTCCTTGAGGATTTGCTTAGCGATCGTCTTGTGCTGCGCGCTGGTAAACGATAGTTTATTGAAGAAATCGCGCGCTTCCTCGACGGTCATATTCGCGATGTCGGCAATACTTTTTTCTTTGATCAGTACCCCGAGAGCTTCCGGTTTCAGTCGCTTGCCACCACAGGTCGGGCACGGCAATACCCGCATATATTTTTCGATCTCGTTGCGGATGTAGTCAGACTGTGTTTCCTTGTACCGGCGCATGAGATTTGGTATGACTCCTTCGAAATTGCGCGTGAATTCTCCCTCAAATCGGTCACTGGAGTAGTCCATCGTATACTCTTTGGTACCAGTCCCGTGCAGGATCATATCGAGCTGCTTCTTCGTCAGGTCTTTGACCGGGACGTCGAGAGAAAAGTTATTAGCGTCAGCAACTTTTTCCAGGAAGCGGATATACCAGGCCTGATTGGCTGAGGTACGTGACCACGGTCGGATGGCCCCCTCGGCGATAGTCAGTTTGTCATTTGGGATGACGGTCGCCGGGTCGATTTCGAGTCGGGTCCCGAGACCCGTACAGTCGGGGCAGGCGCCGTGTGGATTATTAAAGGAAAAATTCCGTGGTTCAATCGGCGGCAAGCTGATGTGGCAGTGCGGGCAGGCAAAATGCTGAGAGAAGAGATGGTCAGACTTCGCGTCCCCCTCGGAAATGATGACCAGCCCGTCACCGAGATCCAGCGCTGCCTCGAGCGATTCGCGGAGGCGCTGTTTGTCGAGCGAACTGTCATTGGTCAGTCGATCAACGACTACTTCAATAGTATGCTTCTTCTGTTTATCGAGGGTGTTGTCCTCGGCCTCCTCGATCGGGATGATGTCGCCATCGATGCGCACGCGGACATAGCCAGCCTTGCGCACTTCGGCGATTACTTTCTTGTGCTCACCTTTCTGATCCTGGATAACGGGCGCCATCACCATGAAATCGGTCTTGGTCGGCAGCGCTATCACCTGGTCGGTGATTTGCTCGATGGTCTGCTTCGACACCACCCGGCCACAGTTCGGACAGTGGGGGGTGCCCACCCGCGCATAGAGCAGGCGGAGGTAGTCATAGATTTCAGTGACGGTCCCGACCGTCGAGCGCGGATTATGTGAAGTGGATTTCTGATCAATCGAAATAGCCGGCGACAGACCATCAATCTGATCCACGTCAGGCTTATCCATCAGCCCCAGGAACTGGCGGGCGTAGGCCGAGAGTGACTCGACATAGCGGCGTTGGCCCTCAGCGTAGATAGTATCAAACGCGAGCGAGGATTTACCCGAACCAGAAATGCCGGTGAGCACTACTAATTTATCACGCGGAATGTCCAGCGAGATATTTTTCAGATTATGTACTCGAGCACCGCGGATCGAGATTACGGACTCAGTTGATGGAGTAGATGTGGTTTTCTTCTTTGCGCGAGGTGCCATGGAAATGCTAAAAAAATACAAAAATACGTGAGAGCCAGTATACACCCATTGTCAAGGGAGGTCAAGACATGGTCCATGCTATACTACATCCATGACCGCCCCGAAACGCATCAATCTATCAAAAATCCCGCTGCAGCCCGGTGTCTACCAATTCTATGACGCGGACGGGTCACTCTTATATATAGGGAAGGCCAAGCGGCTCCGCCACCGCGTGTCATCATACTTTCATGATTCGGCCCAGCATTCTCCCAGCAAACAAATCATGGTTGGCAAAATTGCCAAAGTAGAATACATCATCACCTCATCCGAGACCGAAGCGCTCCTCCTGGAGTCGAGCCTGATCAAGCGTCACCAACCGCCCTACAATGTCGACCTAAAAGACGACAAAAACTTCCTGTATATTAAGGTCACGGTCAATGAAGAATTCCCCCGTGTCTTCACCGTCCGCCGGGTGAGTAATGACAAAGCAAAATATTTCGGGCCGTATGTATCCGCCTTCTCGGTGAGACAAACACTCAATACCCTCAGGAAAATATTCCCCCATCGCAATTTCGCAAAAGCACCCTCGAAACATCAGCTGGAGTACACAGTCAAACGCTACCCCGAGCTGATGGGCCCGGCTGATCCGGCGGAGTATCGTCACACCATCGACCGCATTATCCAATTCCTGAATGGTGACTACCAGGAGATCGCCGATATCATGACCCGCCAGATGCAGGCTGCCTCTCGGCAGCAGCAGTTCGAGCGGGCCGGACTGCTCCGGGATAAGATCCAAGCCATCGACCGCATCATGGAGCGGCAGAAAGTCGTCTCACCCCGCCAGGAGAACTACGACATCCTCAGTCTGGCCCGCGAGACTGCCCGGGCCGCCATCAATCTCTTCTCGGTGCGGCATGGCAAGCTGATCGCCAAGCAGGATTTCATCTTAACCAACGTCGCTGACCAGACCGACGGCGAACTGCTGCAAACCTTCATCGAGCGATTCTACTCCCAGCATACTCACCTGCCGAAGACCATCCTCATACCGACGAAGCTGCCCGATGCGGGGCTCATAACCAAATCCTTCGGCGCGAAGGTAGTGGTCCCGGCTCGGGGTGTGAAGCGCCAGTATATCACCCTCGGCACGGATAATGCCGCGAACTACCTCGAGCAGCAGAAGGCCTCTTGGGAAAAAGACACGCGCAAGATCCAGCAGGCATTGCTGGGATTTCAGGAACTGCTCAAGCTCAAAAAGCCGCCGCGACGCATTGAAATCTACGACATCTCCAACATCCAGGGAACGAACGCCGTTGGTTCGATGGTTGTATTCACTGACGGACAGCCGGACAAACAGTGGTATCGTAAATTCAAAATCAAGACGGTCGAAGGGGCAAATGACTTCGCCATGCTGGCTGAAGTGCTCACTCGCCGGTTCGACCGCCACCAACCTAACCCCTCTCCCTATCAGGGAGAGGGCCGGGGTGAGGGGACTCCCTCTCACCCTCAGGGGGAGAGGGCTGGGGAAAGGGGGCGGTGGCCTCGGCCCGACCTCGTGATCCTCGATGGCGGCAAAGGCCAGCTCAATACCGTGCTGAAACACGTGAGCATCCCCTGTCCGACCATTGCCCTGGCGAAGCAGCAAGAAGAGATCTACGTCCCAGGGCGCAAAACACCGCTGCATTTCCCCGAGGACTCACAGTCGCTCTATCTCATCCAGCGGATGCGCGACGAAGCCCATCGGTTCGCCATCACGTTTTACCGACAGCGGCACGGCAAGGGTACCACCCACTCCGTCCTGGATGACATACCCGGGGTCGGCCCGCGTATGAAGAAGAAGCTGATCGCCGCCTTTGGCTCGACGAAACAGATCCGGACTCAGTCGGAAAAAGATCTGGCCGAGGTCGTGGGGCCGGCCCTGGCGAAAACAA
>JAXDBW010000048.1:0-30025 GCA_034678405.1 Patescibacteria group bacterium
TGAGTCAGTCGTTACCGTACTCGGTGCTGAAACTGATGAGCCGTCAGCCGGCGGCGGGGCCGCACTCGCGGTTAACGATTCGACGAGCGCCGCGTCCGCGAGCAACCCGCAGCGCTGGTGGGACCATTTCTTCAATCATCAATAATGTTTATTAATTCTAATCATCTATACTTTTTATGACTCCTGATCAGCCGAAGCGAACCGAAGATAAGTCCGTTGCACCGACAGCATCGTCAGCGGCAAGCCCCTCGACGGATACGAGTACGCCGCCAAAAACAAAAACCGCCAACCGTTCACGAAAAATGATGTGGATTGGAGCTGGTTCGTTGGTTGGGGTGCTACTCCTCTTTATTATCATTGTCATGGTGGGGGTATATACATTTGGCTGGCACAATAGTTTCACGAGTGGAGTGCTGAGCAGCCTGCGCATCCCGGTCATTATCTACGGGTCACATACTATCTCATATGGTGACTATCAGGATGACGTTGATACCCTGCATTATTTCTATACTGCTCAGGCAGAAAAAAATCCAGACGCACTGGATGTTCCGACTGATACGTTTATTCAAAAAAGTGTGTTATCCCGCCTCATTCGCGAAGCTTTTACTGCTGACCAGGCAAACACATACGGCGTCACCGTCAGTCAGAGTGAGATTGATACTGAGTATAATACTGTCGTCCAGCAGGCAACTGACGAGCAAGAGGTGGTCACTACGCTTCAGGAACTGTATCGGTGGAGTCCACAGCAATTCAAAGACAAAGTGCTCTATCCCTATCTGCTCCGATCAAAGCTGGCAGAGAAGATTGCCACTGATGATACCATCAATGCTGAGGCAAAGGCTCAGGCAGAATCGGTCGTGGCAAAAATAAAGTCAGGCGAGCTCTCATTTGAGGAAGCAGCAAAACAATACAGTGATGACACGACGGCGTCGTCCGGTGGCGATCTCGGGTATTTCGGTAAAGGCGCCATGGTTCCCGCCTTTGAAGATGCCGCATTTGCCCTCGATGTCGATCAGGTTTCTGATCTGGTGCAAACGCAGTACGGCTATCACATTATTAAGCTGACCGAAAAGATTGCCGCCACAGATGATGCTCCT
Source organism: Patescibacteria group bacterium (assembly GCA_034678405.1). GTDB lineage: Bacteria > Patescibacteriota > Patescibacteriia > UBA10025 > JAHIVO01 > JAXDBW01. The sequence goes on from JAXDBW010000048.1 coordinate 1,098, forward strand.
GAGCAAATTCGCGCTTCACATATTCTCTTCCAAACTGCAAATCTCGATACCTGGACAAATGACCAGCTGGCCGATATGTATATCGCCGTCCTGATCAAAGGCTATGAATGGAAGGATGATTGTGGCCTCGTCCTCGCTACTGATGAGACCTGTGATGCGAATGAGTTACTCAATCTGGCTGGTAGTCAGCAGAGTGTGACCGGTACGACCGAGGATACAAATACCAACGCCGACACTACTGGAGACGCCAATACAAACGCAACAGACGACACTGCTACCCAGCCAGCCGAATAGTTCGCTCATCCCCAAGCCCGTGCGATAGGAGCACTGGGTGCTTGTTCACTTATATACTTATATACCTCTGGAGCCACCTCCTGGGCACGCTGCCCAGGGGATGTTTCCTCAGTATATTGCTCTTCCGGGGCTCGATGGCGGTGCCCGTATCATCTCGCCCGGCTCGGCACTCGCTGACGCAAACTATTGCGTCCGCTCGTCGCCTCGCCCCAGCTGAGCTGTGCTCATCAAATACCTTATATACCTCTGGAGCCACCTCCCGGGATCGAACCGGGGACCTCTGCTTTACGAAAGCATTGCTCTACCAGCTGAGCTAAGGTGGCGCTGGAGCGGGTAACGGGAGTCGAACCCGTACTTCGACCTTGGGAAGGTCACGTACTACCGCTATACTATACCCGCGTAATACACACCAGTATACCAAACCTATGTTCAATATGAAACGGTACGTCGTAATCACGAGTTTGTCAATAATGATCGTCATCGGTCTCGGGATGACACATGCCACACACGCCCTGGCTGAGCCCGAGCGAGTGCGCTTTACTGCTGAGGCGATTATCCGAGGCTATACGGCAGACTATAATCAAACTACCCACGCACAGTGGGGGGATTTACGGGTGGGCATTTTGCCGAATTTGGTGAATGAAGAGATCAATCTCGAAATGAAGCAATTCAATGGTGATACTCTGCCAGATCCAGAGGGTATGACGCGGGTGAGTGAGTACTATATATACGATATTCTACGAAAAGATCAGGCAAACAAAGATCCGCTGGTATTGAACAAACCATTCTATCTCGCGCTCCGGTTCGACTCCGGCAATCTCTGGCGCAAACGAATTTTTTTCTGGACAGGCACGAGTGAAGGCTGGCGAGCACTCCCTTCCTCAATCGACTACGGCAATAGCTACGTACGCGCCATCACCCATTTACCATTTTCACGTATTGCGGTATTTGAGGATCATAATGGTACCGAAGGATATGCATCCTGGTATCGCAGTAGCCGCTATACCTATGGCGCAGCGAGTAATGATTTCCCCATCGGGACCAAACTACGTGTGCGCAATGTAGATAACGGAAAGATTGTGGATGTCACTGTCCAGTCGACAGGACCGTACACGCCGTTTAACTGGCGCCGCGTGGTGGATCTGACGTATGACGCCTTCTCCGCGATCGAAAGTCCTAGGGAGGGGACCGCTCGCGTCCAAGTGTGGAAACTAGATGAGAGCGGCGCCGTCCTCGGAGCTGAAACAACTGCCGCCGCAGAGCCGCGCATCTCCTCGAGCGCGGTTATTGCTATCGATGAGGGCACAGAAAACATTCTCTACTCAAAAAACTACGACACCGAACGACCACTTGCCAGTCTAACGAAGCTCATGACGGCTATGGTGTTTCTGGACACGAACACCCCCTTTGATACGGTGGTGACGTATAGTGCGGATGACAATGCGATCGGCGCGAAGCTCTATGTGTCGCCGGGGGAGACGATGACGGTGAAGGACTTATGGTATACCATGTTAGTTGGTTCGGCAAATAATGCGGCCAAAGCTCTAGCTCGCTCCACCGGACTTACAACTGAAGAGTTTGTCGCCCGCATGAATGCTAAGGCGGCAGCACTTGGATTGACTCATACGCACTTTACTGATGTGAGCGGACTTGACACGGGCAATGTCTCCACAGTGTATGATATCGCCCGTCTTGCCAAGCATGCCTTTAGCGATTTTAAAATAATGCAGGCGACGTCGACCTGGGCATATGGATTCCGCACGATCAATACGAATAATGGTCATACGATCAAAAGCACCGCGACCGGGATGCAGGGGAGTCAGTACGTCTTGACAGGCATGAAGACCGGGTACCTCGATGAGGCTGGCTACTGCTTCGTTACCCGAGCGGCGCGCGATCGTGATGGAAAGCGCGTCATCAGCGTCGTCCTCGGGGCAGGAAGCTCGCAACAACGGTGGGATGAAATCAACCAACTTATTAATTATGGAACCGCTCAGCTGTAATATATGCCGGTCATAGAGCTGCATAATATTGTCAAAACATATAACCAAGACAAGGAAAACGCTTTTACCGCACTACATGGGGTGAACGTGTCAGTAGAGCGTGGAGAGTTTGTTAGCATAATGGGTGTATCTGGCTCTGGCAAATCGACACTCATGAACATCATTGGCTGTCTCGATCGTCCCACCACCGGTGAATATAAATTTGATGGAGATGTTATCCAAGATAAATCAAATGCTGAACTGGTAAAAATTCGTCGGCATAAAATCGGATTTATTTTTCAAAGCTTCAATCTGCTGCCACGCTACACCGCTCTCGCCAATGTAGAACTCCCCCTCATCTACCAGGGGGTTACCTTGTCGGCCCGCCATAAACGGGCCCAGGAGGTCCTCGAACAGGTGGGACTGAGCCAAAAGACCAGGAGCAAGCCCTCGATGCTGTCGGGAGGAGAGCAGCAGCGGGTGGCTATTGCGCGCGCCCTCATCACCAAACCCTCAATTATTCTCGCAGATGAACCAACGGGGAACCTCGATTCAGCAAGCGGCCAGCAGATTATGAACATTTTACGGGGGCTAAATAATAAAGGTGCTACTATCATCCTCGTCACCCATGACCCCGCGGTAGCCAAGCAAACCAAGCGCACCATCAGTATTCAAGATGGCCGCATTGTGAAGACTTAATGCTATGTTTTATAAGTTTTTAGAAAATATTAAACTCGCACTCAAGGCCGTCTGGGCAAAGAAGACGCGCTCCCTGCTCACCATGCTCGGGGTGATTATCGGTGTTTTTGCTATCGTTATGCTGGTTGCCATCGGCGAGGGTGTCAAACAAGAAGTGACCGGTCAAATAGAAGGGCTCGGCTCAAATCTATTGTTTGTTGCCCCTGGCAAGATTGATACTGATTCAGGTCCCCCCTCGCCAAGCGGATTTGTCGGAGCGAGCACCCTGACCGAGGATGACCTCACTGCATTACAAAAACTGAATGGGGTAAAACAAGTAGTCCCCATGGCTATGCTGTCACTGCCTGCTAGTGCGACTGAACCAATGCTACCATCCACGATACCCCCAAATACCAATAGCGCGCAGGCTACCCCTTCTCCGTCGTCGTCGATATTGGTCATGGGAAGTACACCGAATGTTCGTTCCGCTTTTACTGGTCAGCTAACTGAGGGGGATGAATATGGGGATATGTTTACGCAAGAGCAGTATGATAATGCGGCGCGCGTTGCGGTCGGATATTCTGGGGCGATGGATCAACTCTTTCCTAATACCCCCTATGCAGACGATATTGGCAAGACCGTGTATATCGGCAAAGAGCCGGTCACAATCGTCGGGCTCCTCGAAGCGAAAGAGCAAGCTGATAGTTTGTTCAGTGCCCAGAATCAATTCGCTAATATTTTGATCATACCGTTTACTACTGCAAAAGAACTTGTTGACGCTGTTCAAATAAACCGCATTGTGATTACTGCGGAGGACACGAGTGATATCGACATCCTCAAACAGCAAGCCGAACAAGCACTCCTCACTACCCACGAGGGAGTCGATGATTTTAGTGTACTCACCCAGGATGATTTACTCAGCGTGTTTGATCAGGTCTTGGGCGTTATCACCAGCATGCTGACCGGCATTGCCGCAATTTCACTGCTCGTCGGCGGTATCGGAGTGATGAACATCATGCTGGTGTCCGTGACAGAGCGTATCCGTGAAATTGGATTACGCAAGGCTATCGGCGCCTCAGCGTTTGATATTCTTATTCAGTTTCTGGTTGAGGCGGTGTTTTTGACTTTCCTTGGCGGCGCCGTCGGCGTTGGCCTCGCGTTTGTCACGGGGGTTGGCATCGAAGCCCAACTTGGCTTGACTGCTGTCATTTCACTAAAAACAATATTATTAGCATTTGCGTTTACTGTTTTAGTCGGGGTGTTCTTCGGGGTCGCACCCGCTATCCGTGCGGCTCGACTGGATCCCATAGATGCGCTAAAATACGAATGAGGGAGATTTTTGCTTCATGATCAGACTCAAAAACGTTTCGAAAATATACCCACCGGATACCTACGCCCTGAAAAACGTAAATCTGCATATAAAACCGGGCGAATTTGTATCTATTGTGGGACAATCGGGTACTGGAAAGACAACCCTGGTCAAAATGATTATCGCGGAAGAACGGCCGAGTAAAGGCCGTGTGATTATAGGTGACTGGGATATTACCGATATTAAGGCCCGAGAAATACCCATCCTCCGACGACAAATTGGTGTAATCTTCCAGGATTTCAAGTTACTCCCTCGCAAAACTGTTTTCGAAAATGTCTCATTTGGTCTCGAAGTAGCCGGAGCAAAAGCGAAACGGATTAATGAAATAGTACCCCAGGTACTCAAAATAGTTGGCCTCGATAATAAACGGGATCGATTTCCGCAGCAGATTTCTGGCGGTGAGCAGCAGCGCACGGCTATTGCGCGTGCCCTCGTTCATCGGCCGAAGATATTGGTTGCGGATGAGCCGACGGGCAACCTTGATTCCATAAATTCTCAGGAAATTATTAACCTTCTGAAAAAAATCAATGAGTTTGGCACAACGGTAGTACTGGTAACGCACAATCGCGAAATCGTGAACTCCCTCCGCAAACGGGTTATCACCGTTGATCAGGGGAGCATTATCTCCGATCAGCAAAGTGGTAAATATATTTTGTAATTATGTTTTTATTTCTCGGCCGCGCCATTAAATTCGCTATTCAGGGATTCTTTCGAAATTTTTGGCTCTCGCTAGTCACGATTATTATTTTGATTTTAACTCTTTTCTCAGTTACCATCGTGACCGGAATCAATGTCGTAGCCGAGCAGGCGATTACATCAATCCAGGATCGAGTGGATGTGTCAGTATATTTCAAAGCCGATGCCAATGAGCAGAACGTTTTGACCGTCAGAGATACACTGCTCGCACTTCCCGAGGTCCAAGATGTCACCTATGTCTCGAAAGATCAAGCCCTTGAAAAGTTTCGGGCGGAGCATAGTGATGACTCGGTTATCCTCGACGCTATTGACCAGCTGGAAGAAAATCCCCTCAGTGCCACCATAATTATAAAAGCGCACTCCATCGATGAATATAGCGCCATCACTGCCGTACTTGATGATCCGCAGTATACAGACCTCATTGAGGAGCGTAATTTCGATAATAATGAAGAAGTGATTAATCGGCTCGCGGATGTTTCAAATAGAATTGAGCAGATCGGCATCATCGTGAGTGTGATATTTGTCATTATCGCTGTTCTTATCATCTTTAATACTATTCGGATCAATATTTATACCCACCGTGAGGAGATTGGCATAATGAAGTTGGTGGGAAGTAGCAATGCCTTTGTGCGGATGCCGTTTATCATTGAAAGCCTGCTGTACGCCATCATTGCCGTAGCCATCGCCCTAGCGGTACTCTATCCACTGATTAATGTAGTCGCTCCCCAGATTAACAGTTTCTTTGCGGGCTATGACTTCGATATCACCAGTTATTTCCAAAACAATATACTGCGTCTCGTGATGCTCCAGCTCCTTTTCGCCATTGTCCTGAGTGCGATTAGCTCAAGCATTGCCATTGGTCGGTATTTGCGGGTATAGACGTCGGTTGACAGGGGAGGGCGGGGCGGATACAATACGGCGCATATTGAGCAGCATGGGTTTTTTGTAGTGTAGGCGGCTTGTCGGTAGCCCTCCCGGGTCGTCTCATGGCCCCGTATATTCACTGTGTTCAGGACGGGATACATAGGACAGCGAGTGCCTTTTTGCGGAGTATCACCACATACCTGCCGGATCGTCTAATGGTAGGACATCGCCCTTTGGAGGCGAGTATCCAGGTTCGAATCCTGGTCCGGCAGGTATGTGGTGATAGAATAAGCCCTTCATGCCCCGTGGGAGCATAGCGACCATGCGGGGTGGAGGCACGGGCCACCTTTTTTAGTACCTCATATCATTATTGAAATTGGCTATTATTAGCGAAAATACACAACCTATAGTATTATTTAGAGTAAAAATCATACTATATGTAGTTTATCCACAGTTGAGTAGATCTGCCGAATGGTGTATACTAGGATGGCTGTAGTTACGGAAACGCACACCAAACAAAAACGAGCACTATATACCGATGGAGATGCGATAGGGGGCACTTCTGCACCGATGAGATGATCGAACCTACGGGATTTTTTTGTCCCGCTACGGTTTTTAACGCCCAAAACTATTTTTTTTGACGGCCTATAACGCCACATAGAACAAGCAATTAGCCAATAAAAACAAATACCACTATGCCTATTACCCAAGTAAAGAAACGCGTCGGTACGATTGTCCCATTTGACCGGAACCGTATCGAAATAGCAATCAAAAAATCATTCATTGCGACCAAAACAGCCGCTCCCGATGAGACATATACCAGGATTACTGATACGGTAATTGAGGAACTCGACCGATCATTTGGCGAGGCCACGCCGAGCGTGGAGCAAATCCAAGACATCGTGGAACGGCACATTGCCGAGCACGGTTTTTTTGATGTCGCGAAGTCATATATCCTGTACCGGAGCGAACGGGAGGCAGCTCGTACCATCTTGCGCCAGCAGCTCTACGATCGTGCCAAGGCTCGTCAGTTGAAGGTCAAAAAACGCGATGGCAGCGTGGCTGATTTCGATATCTCCCAGATCGAACAGGCGGTCATGAATTGTAATGGGCATTTGAATCGTGATGCGATCCATGAAATTGTCGAAGAATCGCTGGCAAATGTGCATGATGGCATTTCTACAGCTGAAATTAATAAGGCCGTTCTCATGGCGATCAAAGCGCGGATTGAGCGCGACCCAGCGTATTCTATGCTGGCGGCACGATTTTTGTTTAATGACCTCTATAAGTCAGTGATTGGCGTGGACGAGTCTGAGGATAATTTTACTCAGCAGTACATCTCTGGGTTTAGCGAAAAGATTAAGCAAGGCGTCGAAGCGGGGCGCTATGATAAACGATTACTCGATTTCGATCTCGACGCTCTCCAGAAAGTGCTCAAGCCCGAGCGTGATCAGCTGTTCCACTACCTTGGCGCCCAAACGCTCTACGATCGCTACTTCGTCCGGGATCATGATCAAAACATCCTCGAGATGCCGCAGTATTTCTGGTTACGCATCGCCATGGGTCTCTCCATCAATGAATCAGAAAAAACCAAGCGGGTCACTGAGTTCTATGACGTGATGTCGCAGATGTTCTATGTTCCGTCGACACCGACGCTATTCCACGCGGGTACCCATCACCCACAGATGAGTTCGTGCTATCTGACCACCGTTGAGGACGACCTGGATCATATTTTCAAATGCATTGGGGACAATGCCCAGCTCTCTAAATGGTCTGGCGGTCTGGGGAATGACTGGACCAATATCCGTGGCACTGGGTCACTCATCAAATCAACCAACGTGGGTAGCCAGGGCGTTATTCCGTTCCTGAAGATTGTTGACTCGACTACCGCCGCCATCAACCGCAGCGGTAAACGCCGGGGCGCGACCTGTGTCTATCTCGAGACCTGGCACTATGATATCGAGGCATTTATCGAGCTACGGAAGAACACTGGCGATGACCGACGACGGACCCATGATATCAATACTGCAAACTGGATTCCTGACCTTTTCATGAAGCGAGTCATGGACAATGCTGAATGGACCCTCTTTTCCCCAGATGAAACGCCAGATCTGCACCACATGTACGGCAAGGAATTTGAAGAGCGCTATGCCAGATACGAAGACATGGCGGCAAAAGGTGAAATCCGACTCTTCAAGAAAATTCCGGCTGTTAAACTCTGGCGCAAAATCATCACTATGATGTTTGAGACCGGGCATCCCTGGATCACTTTTAAAGATCCATGCAATGTCCGCTCGCCCCAGGATCATGTCGGGGTCGTGCACAGCTCAAACCTCTGTACCGAAATAACCCTCAATACGTCAAAGGATGAGACGGCGGTCTGTAATCTCGGATCAGTCAACCTACCCAATCACGTCACAGGCGGGAAGTTGAATAAAGACCGACTCCGCCAAACAGTCCGCACAGCCATGCGCATGCTGGATGATGTGATAGATTTGAATTTCTATCCGACGAAAGAGGCGCAGAATGCAAACATGCGGCATCGTCCGGTTGGTCTCGGGGTGATGGGGTATCAAGATCTCCTCTATCACTTGGATATGACATTTGATAGTGATGAAGCGACGCAACTATCAGATGAGATTCTCGAATTCATTTCCTACTATGCTATCCTCGGCTCCTCGGAACTAGCCAAGGAGCGCGGCACCTACGAGAGCTACACAGGATCCAAATGGGATCGCAACTTGTTCCCGATCGATACCATGAAACTCCTCGAAGAGGAGCGGGGATTGAAGACTGGTCTCGACCTCGAGGAAACACTTGACTGGGAACCGGTCCGGAAGCATGTCCGTGAGCATGGGATGCGGAATTCCAATACCATGGCGATCGCGCCAACCGCTACCATCGCAAATATTACCGGTTGCCTACCCTCAATCGAGCCGATTTATAAGAACCTCTACGTGAAGTCAAACGTGAGTGGAGAGTTCACCGTAGTCAACCGGTTCCTCGTCGAAGATTTGAAAAAGCTTGATCTCTGGAATAACAGCATGCTAGAGAAGATCAAATATTTCGACGGCAGCATTCAACAGATATCAGAAATTCCAGCGGAGTTGAAGGCTAAATACAAAGAGGTATTTGAAACCGATACGTATTGGATTGTGAAACATGGCGCGCATCGTAGTAAATGGATTGACCAAAGTCAGTCAGTGAACATCTTTACCTCTAGTGACTCTGGGTCCATGATTTCCGACGTGTACCTCACCGCCTGGAAGATGGGTCTGAAAACCACCTACTATCTCCGCACGCTCGGCGCCTCCGCCATTGAGAAATCCACGCTTGATATCAACAAGAAGTACGAAGACGCGCCCCAAACTGAAAAAGTGACTACCGTAGCTGCGGTGGCCGCTACCGTGAGTACTACTCCAGCCGGAGCGACACCCGAACCAGCAACAGTAGCTGTGTCGGCACCACTGACGGTCGTCACTGACGAGGAATGCGAGGCGTGCCAATAATTAACAACTACTAACGAGTAACCGCTATGGCCGAATTAACCAACGACGCTGCCAGCCGCACTGACGAGCAGCAAGAAGAGAAAAAAATTCTCAATTGTGGTGTCACTGACCCAAACAAAATTCTCCCCATGAAATATCTGTGGGCACGTGACCATTACAAAAATGGCGTTGCCAATAACTGGGTACCTGAGGAAGTAAACATGCAAAAGGACGTCGAGATGTGGAATAGTCCCGATGTCTTATCCGAGGATGAGCGCCGACTGATCATGTGGAATATGGGATTTTTCTCCACCGCTGAGAGTCTCACGGCAAATAACATCGTCCTGATCATCTACAATCACATTACGAATCCCGAGTGTCGGCAGTATCTGCTTCGGCAGGCCTATGAAGAAGCGGTACATACCGACACATTCATTTATGCGTGTGACACGCTCGGGCTCGATCCTGAGGAAGTGTATACGATGTACAATCATATCCCGAGCATCAAGGCCAAGGACGACTTCGTCGTCGATATGACCAAGTCAATTCTGGACCCAAACTTCAATACGAAAGGAAAGGAAAACATCCAAAAATTTGTGCATGACCTCGTCGGGTTCTATGTCATCATGGAGGGCATCTTCTTCTACGCTGGATTTGTCATGATGCTTTCATTCATGCGGCAGAATAAAATGGTAGGAGTGGGGGAGCAGTTTCAGTTCATCTTGCGCGATGAATCAGTACACTTAGCTTTTGGCGTTGATCTGATCAATACCATTGTCAAAGAAAACCCTGACATTTGGACTGATGAGTTCAAGAAAACAATCCGGGAAAACATCCTCCAGGCCGTAAGCTTAGAGTATGAGTATGCGAAGGATTGTCTCCCAAAAGGCATTCTTGGCTTGAATGCCGAGACGATTAACCAGTATATCCAATATATCGCTGATCGTCGTCTCGAGCGCATTCATTTACCGAAGGAGTATGGTGCAGCCAATCCATTTCCCTGGATGAGTGAGGTCATTGACCTTCGGAAGGAGAAGAATTTTTTCGAAACGCGCGTGACCGAATATAAGACCGGCGGACTGAAATGGTAATCAGCTAGCTAAGCAAATCCAAAGGCACCACGGTATAATGGTGCCTTTGACTTTTGGTCGAAAAAATGGTATCTTATAGACCAGCTAACATAAAAAAGGGGGTCTATGAAACAGAAATCCTTGGCACGTAACCTCACCATCCTTATTAGCACGCTTGCGCTGATTGGGGTGCTTGCCCTAGCCATTGATATGTTTCACCAGCCGGCCGCGGCACAGACCAGTTCACCGGAAACACTCACCGTATATCTAGAAAGCCCAACAGTCAGCCTCAATACAGGTTCTGACATGTATGGTCAGGCGTTGGTAACAATCCGATTAGTCGGTGGTGGCATGAATGATATTAGGGAGGTGTCATTTGACCTGCTCGAAAATGGTACTAATCTGCGTGAGCTCAGCTGTGAAGGTGCTTTTGTGGAGACATTTAGGTGGAGTGGCCACTGCGACACGCTCGGATTTCCTAATGCCAACTATGATCTCCGACCCCGCATACAAATGAATACAGGAGTTGACGCACTGTTGCTTAACGGATCTGGTGGTGATGCCGTATTTGGCCCGATTCATATTGATAATTCCTTTACCATCACTCAACCGTCGGCCGATGGCAGTGTATTTGATAATATAGTCCCAATCAGCTTTGAAGCATCGGGAAATGCAGCGGCCGTGAAAGCAAATATTATAAATCGAGATAGCGTTTCTATCAGTTCAGTTGAGCTGTCCTCAAGCTCAGTCAGCCAATACACCCATTCAGTCTGGGCCAGCCAGTGGGATACGAGTCAGGTGCCCAGCGGTGAGTATTCGATGCAGATACGACTGGAAAGTATCGACGGACAAATACGAGAAAATCTCGTACGGCGGATAGTTATAATTGAGCATCCGACTACGTGCGTCCCACATATCACCTGTAGTGGATGGAGCGTCTGTGATAGCAGCGGCCAGCAAACGCGAATTTGTAATGATGGATGTGGTACTGTAACGAATGAACAACAGGCCTGCACGCCACCTTCATCTGAGCCAGAGACTGACAGTAATACTATTCCCACAATACAGTTGATTCAACCGGGCCAGGGCTCAACCCTGAGCGGCCAGACCGCTCTCCGCGCGCAGGTAAGTGGACCGACTCAATCAGTTACCTTCTTTTATCGACGCAGTGGTACGACTGTTGACGTACGGATTGGCTCGGCCCAACCGAGCTCCCAGGACGCGACGATCTGGGGGCGGCTCTGGAATACGATGGAGGTCCCAAATGGTAGTTACTTTGTATTTGCCCGGGTGACCAGCCCAGCTACCATTGTCGTGATGAGTCAGCCGCCAGTAGGCATCGCCGTGCAAAATGATATCACCCAACCAAGTGGTGACAACCCCAATCCTCCGCCAGCGGAAACATATACCGTACCACCGCCGGATAACTTTGGCTCAAACGATACTGATGGTGATCTTGTCATCGACGATGAGGAAGCTACGCTTGGCACCGATCAAAATAATCCCGATACCAATGGCGATGGCACGAGTGATTCAATCGAATTATTTGGCAATAACGAGCAAACGGCTGATGCGTCTCTCGATCGTCTCATCACCAGTGGAACCCTCACCGCTGATCAAGCGGCAGATATTAGAGCGCGTCTCGCTACTACTTTTTTTGAGCAACCGACTACCCGTGGTATCGAGGCGCCGGATACACTGCGCATAACGAAGATCGACAATAATTTTCCGAGAGTGGGGGAAACGCAACTGCTGATTAGTGGCGTAGGACCAGCACATACCTACGTCACCTTATTTATCTACTCAAATCCCATCGTGGTGACGACCAAAACTGATGCGAGTGGCAATTTCGTATATACTCTCGACGCCGATTTGCTCGATGGCCAGCACCAGATGTACGTCACAGTTACTGACGAGACCGGCAAAATCAGAGAAAAAAGCACTCCCTTTGCGTTTTTCATCCGCCGCGCCCAAGCTGTCACCGAGGAGGAATATCTCCGTGGCGATGTTGATGTCCAGCAGACCGCTGATCAACCGATTCAGAACTTTATCCGTATCGCTGTACTTATCGTACTTAGTCTGATCGCGGCACTCGGGATTGACTGGCTCGTCAAGCAGCGTGGTAAGGAGACATCAGCATGAGAATGCGCTTTCCGTCAGCCCTGAAGGGTATCCAGGAGAACTTTCAGTTTGTATATGGAATTTTCCTGTTTATTCTGATCCCGGCCGCGCTCGTGATCAACACCGTCTGGCTCACTAAACAAACCAGCACGGTCATGGATGTCGAGCTCCAACGCAAGGCCTCACTCGCTGCGAGCGTCTTTAGCAACGCGCTTCCTGGGTACCTCGATGATACCGCTCTGCTCCAGTCGCATGTCGAGGGATTGGTTGCGGATAATGGTGAGATTCATAGCCTCGATGTACTGGTCCCGGTCGGGGAGCAATTTCGCATCGTGGCCAGCCTCGATACGAGTCGGGTAGGTGAACTCTCAACCTATATTTACAACACATTAGCCTGGCAGACTGAGCAGACGATTGCCTATCAAACTACCTCTGCCGCCCTCTCGACTGAAGATCCTACGGCGCTGGGCGATGAACGTTTTTGGGTAGTCGTTCGGCCAGTGAGTACTAGTGATGGAGAAAAAATTGGCATCGTGTCGATGAAGATATCATCTCAAGTGATTGATAATCTCACCCAGTCAAATCTGAATCGATCGCTCATCATGCTGGTCGTGTCTATAGTTGTCATCGTGCTCCTGCTGGCAAATAATACCAGGCTCTATCGCAATACACTTCTTCTCAAGAAGCTCAAAGAAGTAGATGAAATGAAGGATGAGTTTATTTCTATGGCCTCGCATGAATTACGTGCGCCAATCACCGGTATTCGTGGGTATTTACAGATGCTCTTGGATGGGTCATTTGGGGAGTTACCTGATGAGGCACGCACAAAATTAGACATGGTCAGTCAAGAAAGCGACCGGCTCCATAGCTTGGTGGAAGATCTCCTCGAGGTTTCACGGATTGAGCAAGGGAGAATTTCACTAGAGATGGGTTCGGTCGATATCGCGCACATCGTGAAGCTGGTAACTGGCACATTCCAACAGCAGGCGGCGGAAAAAAGTTTGGAGCTTGTTTCCACTGTGCAGCCCGACCTACCACGAGCCAGCGCTGATGCCAAACGACTCCAGCAGGTATTGGTGAACCTCCTGAGTAATGCCATCAAATATACGATGCATGGCAAAGTGACTATCGCCGCTGATGAGATCAGAGATAAGAAACCGATGATTCGGATAAAAGTGTCTGACACCGGGATCGGCATCGCCCAAAAAGACCGAGACAAGCTATTTGAGAAATTCTACCGGGTAAAGAACGAGGAGACCGATAAAATCGTAGGGACCGGCCTCGGTCTATGGATTACCCGTGAGATTGTCCGGATGATGGGAGGGGAAATCTATCTAGACAGTATCGAGCACGTCGGTACTCATGTGACGGTACTCCTTCCCGTTGCGGGTCAGTCACATCCAGATAAGAAATAATGATTGTATCATGCCCAGTGTAGCCGTCATCGGCGCATCGACAAGTCGCGTAAAATATGGAAATAAGGCCGTCCGTGCCTACAGTGATACTGGCTGGACTGTCTATCCCGTGCACCCCACTGAGCGCGAGGTTGAGGGGATTCCTGCATTTGCTCATGTCACTGACATCAAGCAGCCGATTGACCGGGTAGTTATGTATGTCCCGCCCGCTGTTGGCATGCAGGTGATAGAGGACATAGCGACGGCTCAGCCGAGAGAATTATTTTTTAATCCAGGAAGTGAAAGTAAAGAGCTCGTGGCCCGGGCTCGCGAACTCGGATTACATCCAATCTTGGCCTGCGCCATTGTCGACATTGGTAAACAACCCCGTGATTATACGTAAGTATGCTGTATATTGGATCTGATTACGCTGGCTACCAGCTCAAAGAAAAAATCAAACTCTATTTGGAAAAGCACCAGATGGCCTATATTGATGTGGGTACTGAGTCTGGCCGTGCTCGTAATGACTTTACTGAATTTATCCCGCCAGTGGTTACACCGATTCAAAAAAATTCTCGCCATCGCGGTATCCTCATCTGTGGTACTGGTTATGGGATGGTCATCGGCGCAAATCGATTTCGAGGCATCCGTGCGACGTTAGCCCACAGTGTCCGGCAGGCAAAATATGCCCGGACACACGATAATGCAAACATACTCGTGTTCTCGGCCTGGCAAACGAGTGCACCGCTAGCCACCCGCATTCTCGGCATCTGGTTACAGACTCCGTTTGACGCACTCCCGCGTCGGATACGGCGCTTTAAAAAAATCGACACATGGCACAGATAGTACCATCAATTCTTACTGATGAAATCGCCGAAGCTCAGCGACAACTCGATGCGCTTGCTGGGTTTACAGAGTGGGCGCAGATTGATGTCATGGATGGCAGATTTGTTGAGACGAGATCATATAGCCCAGAATTCCTGAGTCAGATACACACTGGCATTTCCCTGGAGATACACCTCATGGTATCCCAGCCGGAATCGTGGCTGGAGTATCTCAATCCCGAAATATTCAAACGAGTGTATTTCCATATCGAGACGGCCGATGAACCAGAAGAGCTAATCAAACGCATCCGGGGAGCGGATTTCTTCGTAGGATTAGCGAATAAACTGGAAACGCCAATTTCAGCATTTGAAGACTATGTTGACATGGTGGATAATGTACTGTTTATGTCAGTCGTTCCCGGGCGCCAGGGCCAGCAGTTTCATCCTGAAGTATTAGATAAAATTAAATCATTTGGCAATCAGTTTCCCGATCATCAAATCGCCATTGACGGTGGAGTCACCGTCGAGCTACTCCCAGAGATCGTGAGTGCGGGGGTAGATGATATTGGGGTAGGATCACTAATTTCTCAAGCGGACGATCCACCCGCCATGCTACAAACATTACAAAACCAATTAACTTAAGCAGAATACATCTATGCAATTATTTATTGACACCGCCATACTGAAGGAAATTGAATGGGGTATTGAGCGAGGGCTCGTGGATGGCGTCACGACGAACCCAACTCTCCTCAACAAAGCCGACCGTAAACTCGGTGATGTCGTCAACGATATTCTCGAAGTCGTCAGTGATAAACCGGTAAGTATTCAGATTATGTCGCAAACTGCGGATGAAATCATCGAGGAGGCAAAGACCGTGGCAAAGCTGGGCAAGAATGTGGTGATCAAACTTCCCATGACCGATGAGGGGATGATGGCCGTCCGAGAGCTATCTGCCAAGGGGATCAAGACGAATGTGACGCTAGTATTCAGCGTCTCTCAAGCACTGCTCGCTGCTCGGGCAGGTGCGACATATGTGAGCGCCTTCGACGGTACCCTCCAAAATGTCGGTGATGCGCAGTTTGCTACTCTCGAACAGATGATACACGCCCTGAAGCAGTCAGATAGTGCTACTCAGCTTATTCTCGGAGCAATTCATGATGTATCTCAGGTAGAGCGAGCTGCGGTTGCTGGGGTACCAATAGCAAGCATCCCATTCAAAGTTCTCGTCCAAATGTATCGTCATGATCAGACAGATAAAGGTGAAAAAAAATTCCTCGAAGAATGGGATAAGATTCCGAAATAACACATGCCGACCTCACCAAAAAAGTTAATTACTCTCTCGGCCTTTGTCCGATACTGGATCGTGCGGATGACGACGGCAGCTCAGTCAGGGCACCTGACGTCATCACTTTCAGCCGTTGAACTCATGGTGGCGTTATGTTTTGGTGGTGTCCTGCACTATGACGTGAAGCGGCCTCGGCATCCGGGTAATGACCATCTCATTTTTTCCAAAGGGCACGCCTCACCGCTGTACTACAGTCTGTGGGCGGCCGCTGGAGCCATACCTACTGAGGAATTACTCACGTTCCGATCGATGACGTCTCGACTGGAGGGCCATCCCAGTATGCGATTTCCGTATACCGAGGCACCTACCGGATCGCTCGGACAGGGTCTGTCTATCGGGGTTGGTATGGCGTTGCACGCAAAATACATTACCCATCGACCAAATCGCACGTATGTACTCCTGGGTGATAGTGAAATGGCTGAGGGGTCTGTGTGGGAAGCGATCCAGCTTGCCGCTCACTACAAGCTCAACAATCTCGTCGGCATCATTGACGTGAATCGACTGGGACAGCGAGGAGAGACGATGTACGGACATCGGGTACAGGCATATCAGCGACGGGTAGCGGCATTTGGATGGCATACTATCGTCGTGGATGGCCACAAACTGCCACGAGTTGTATCGGCGCTGAAGCGAGCCGCACGTTCGACAACCAAACCGGTAATGATTATCGCTCAGACGGTCAAAGGGAAGGGCATTGCGATGCTTGAAAACAAAAACGGCTGGCATGGTAAAGCCCTGCACCCTGAGCAGTATGAGAAGATACAGGACGAAATAGTCGATCCCGGTACAGTACGGGGTCAGATGCTTGCGGCCTGGCGCGTTTCGAAACAAAGCACATCACGAAAGAAGTCATATCAATTCCCAGAGGTGTCTACCCGGATGTCTGTTCGAGAGGCGGTCGGCCATGCACTGGCCGAGCGAGCGTCGCAGGATGCATCAGTCATAGTTCTTGACGCAGAGGTGAGCAATTCGACCAAAATGGACATTTTCAAACGAGCGCATCCGAAACGTTTTTTCGAAATGTTTATCGCTGAGCAGAATATGGTGGGTACAGCCGTCGGGCTCGGGAGGCTCGGGCTCCGACCCGTCGTGTCATCCTTTGCCGCATTTCTGATGCGGGCGGCCGATCAGATACGCATGAGTCAGTACGCGCACGCACCACTTCTATATATTGGTTCACACGCTGGTTCGTCCATTGGCAAAGATGGCGCATCACAAATGGGACTTGAGGACATCGCCCTCTTTCGTTCGCTCCGCGACGCGGTCGTCCTGTGTCCCTCAGACGCCTATAGTGCTCGCGCACTCGTCCGACTCGGTCTCACACATCCAGGTGTCGTATACATCCGCAGTACCCGCGCTGAGACCAGGACTCGCTATACTCGGTCGGATACGTTTCAGATCGGCGGAAGTCGGGTACGACACCGTTCATCTCAGGATGTAGCTACCATCATTACTATGGGAGTAACGATCGATGAAGCTGAGGCGGCGTATGGTGAATTAAAAGCAAACGGTATACGAGTCAGAGTGATCGATGCATATAGCATCAAGCCACTCGATGTGCGTACTATTCGTCGGGCGGCACGGGAAACGAAACACCTCATTATCGTCGAAGATCATTATCCCGATGGGGGATTGCGCGATGCGGTGTTGCAGGCCATTACCGGTATGGATGTCTCCACTGACCACCTCTGCGTCGGCCGGGAGCCACATAGTGGCAGCCCCGCCGCTGTACTGCAGTACGAAGGAATCGGAAAACGTGCTATGATACAAACAGTAACACGGAAACACGCTTAGGTTATGTACGATGTCACTACAATAGGTTCGGCCACCCAAGATATTTATGTCTTCAGTGACAAATTTCACGTGGCTGAAGATCCGCGACAGAACTCGGGGATGGCTGAGTTTTTTCCATTTGGGACCAAAATCGAGCTGGACGACATCCTCTTTGAAGTTGGGGGCGGTGCGACAAATGCCGCGTTTACATTTCGTAATCAAGGTCTACGGACAGCCTGCGTGGCGCGAGTTGGTGATGATGGCGCCGGGGCGGACGTCCGCGCTTTGCTTAAAAAGAACCACATTGCCGATCGATTGATTACTGATCACAAGCATAGCACCGGACATGGACTGATATTCCTCGGGCGGACGGGTGAACGAACCATCCTCGTGTATCGTGGTGCGACTCAAGAATATCAACCACGCGAGATTACCAGCCGACTGCTCGGCTCGACGAAATGGCTGTACGTGACGTCACTCGGCGGCAACATAGCCGCACTGAAAAAGGTGTTTTCAGTGGCGGCTCGAGGGTCAGGGCAAATATTTATTAACCCCGGTAAGAAAGAAATTACCGAGCACCGTTCTGTCCTTCGCAGCATGATTAAGCAGTCACACGCGGTGCTTTTGAATCGCGAGGAGGCAGCCGCGCTGACAGGCCGCGCCTATAATAATATTAGTGGTATGCTACGCACTCTCCAAGCCATGACCGGCGGCATAGTACTAGTGACCGAGGGAAAGCACGGTGCGTATGCTACAGTGGACAATCAAGCCTGGCGTGTTATAATTAAACCAGTGCAGGGTACAGATACGACTGGTGCGGGTGACGCCTTTGGTTCAGGATTCTTGGCAGGATTTATACAGAAGCAGGGTGATCTTGCGTATGCCTTGACCCTGGCTGCTCATAACTCAGCAGCAGTGATACAGAAAATTGGAGCAAAACACGGCCTACTCAAACGCGGGAGTGCACTCAAAACACTGCCCATATCAATAAAATCCTTTTCGATAAAATAATTTTATTTACAATATGAATAATAAAGCAACCATAACTATTATAATCATTTTGGTCGTCGCCGTGGCTGTGCTCGTAGCCTGGTACTTCCTCGGTAATACTGACACCACCACGACGAATACGAATAACACCGTCGTAACGACCACAAATCGTGAAGTCCCACCCGACAACACTGTCTGGGTGCTTAATGGGAGTTTTACACCTTCGGTGCTCACTATCAGTGCCGGCGATACTGTCACCTGGATAAACAAAGATACCATCAATCGTCAGGTAGCCAGTGACCCACACCCAGCGCATACTAGCGTGCCCGAGCTACTCTCTGATCCCTTGGCAGAAGGGGAATCATATACCTTCACCTTTGATACCGCGGGGACGTATGGTTATCATGACGAACTAAATCCAATCAAGAAAGCCCAGGTTATTGTCGAATAAGATCAACTCTCGTAACTCGCTACGGCATTTCCTGTAGCGAGTTTTGGTACCTATGATGCAAACCCAACGTATTGTCGGATATAGGCGCTATCGAGCACTCGAAATGCTCCCGGGGATTATGGTATGGGTGACGCTACTGGGCGCCTCGGTGCTGTCGTTGGTCGCACCGGTATGGGCTATCTATTTTATCATCCTATTTGACGTGTATTGGCTTGTCCGCATATTGTACATGATTATTTTTGTGCTGACGTCGTTTTTCCGGTACCGCCGGTCGCTCCGAGTTGATTGGTTTGCCGAAGTGCAGCGGCATGCAGACTGGCGATCGTATTACCATGCCGTGTTTATTCCGACGTATAAAGAGTCATATGAAGTACTGCGGACGTCATTTGAAGCGATAGTGCAGAATAGATACCCCCTCGACAAATTCATTGTGATCCTCGCTGGTGAAGAGAAAGATGAAAGGAATTTCCAGAGCATTGCCGACCGTATTGCTCAGGAGTATGGTCATCGCTTCTATAAATTCCTCGTCACCGTTCATCCGAAGGATATTCCCGGTGAAGTTGCCGGTAAAGGTTCAAATATTGCGTGGGCTGGACACCGGGTGAAAGAATACATTGACGAAGCCCGGATTCCGTATGACAGAGTAATTGTCTCATCATTTGACAGCGATACGGTAGTTCACCCCCAATACTTTACTCACCTCACCGAAAGATATTTGTCTCATCCAAATCCCACCCGGGCCAGCTACCAGCCACTCGCACTGTTTAATAATAATATCTGGGACTCTCCGGCATTGACCAGGGTTATTGCCTACAGCACCACATTTTGGCTGATGGGAGAGCAAAGCCGTCCCGAGCGGATGTTCACCTTTTCGTCGCACAGCATGAGCTTCAAGGCATTGGTGGATGTGGGATTTTGGCAGGCGGATATTGTCACCGAGGACTCGCGCATCTGCCTCCAGTGCTATATGGAGTACGACGGCAACTACGAAGTCGTACCACTGTATATTCCAGTCTCAATGGATGTGGTGCTGGGTCGGACGTTTTGGCAATCACTAAAAAATCAGTATATTCAGCAGCGCCGGTGGGCCTATGGGGTTGAGAATTTTCCCTACATGGTTTGGAATTTTGGCAGAAATAAAGCCATGCCGTTTGTGCAGAAATTCCGCTATATGTTCAATCAGCTGGAGGGAGTGTACTCCTGGGCTACCGCCCCCATCCTTATCTTCATCATGGGCAACCTCCCCGTATGGCTGGTCAACCAGCGGGAGTATGACGACCTGATATCCCAAAACGCCCCTCACGTCCTCCAGTGGCTGATGACCGCGGCTATGCTGGGATTGCTCATGCAGGCAGTCCTGAGCGCGACGCTACTTCCCAAACGGCCCACTCGGCACAATCGGTGGAAGTACGTATTTATGATTTTTCAGTGGGTGCTGATACCCGTTACGCTTATTGGCTGGGGGTCAATTCCGGCGATCGATGCGCAGACGAGATTGATGCTTGGCAAATACCTGGGGTTTGACGTGACGCAAAAAGTCAGGAAAGGCTAGCTGAGCTGAGCGGTGAGCACAGCAGGATGCCCGCGGAGAAAATCCGCTGCGTTCTGTTGTGCCTTACCTTCGAGCTGGACAGTGTCGATTTGGAGCACCCCCGCTCCGGTTCCGACCAGTAGTGCGGTACCTGTATTTTTCACAGTGCCCGGCATCAAACGAAACAATTCTTTGGGTACGTGGGCGCGACGAATGAGTAGACGCCGGCCGTCCCACTGGGTATAGGCCCCTGGCCAGGGGGTATAGGCACGTACCAGCCGATCAATGTCTCGAGCCGGACGATGCCAGTCGATATGGCCGTCAGCTTTCTGAATAATGCCTGTAGTAGTGACGCCGGTTGTTGCTTGCGGCTGTGGTTTGAGTGTGCCAGCGAGATACTCATGCAGAGACTCCATCACAATCTCAGCGCCCAGCTGACTCAGGGTGTCATGAAGCAACTCACTGGTTTCGGTACCGGTGAGGGGTATTTGTTTCTGAGCGATAATAGCGCCGGTATCAAGTCCCGCATCGAGCTGCATCAGCGTCACGCCAGTTTCAGTGTCGCCAGCTAGGATCGCAGCCTGGATGGGACTCGCTCCACGGTGGCGGGGGAGGAGAGACGCGTGGACATTGACCCAGCCATGCGGTGGGATAGTTAGTAATGACTTAGGAATAATCTTGCCATAGGCTACGACGACTACCACATCGGGAGTGAGATCTGTGAGTAGTGTGGTAGCTGCGGCATTCTTTAGAGTGCTTGGCTGGTGTACCGGAATGTCCCAGCTGGAAGCTTTTTCTTTGACGGGGCTGGGAGTGAGGGTGTGGTGGCGACCGACGGGTTTATCGGGCTGGGTCAAAACACCCACCAGGGTATATTGGGGACTATCGTGTAGGGCTTCGAGGACCGGGACAGCGAATTCTGGTGTTCCGGCAAAGAGAATATTATATTTTTTCGCTGGGGTCTGCGTCATTGCCGGTCATCACTTTCTTGGTACGATCAATAAAGAGGATGCCATTGATATGGTCAATCTCGTGCTGGAGGACACGGGCAAATAGCCCCTGAGCCTCAATGGTGACGGGCTCGGCTTCATGGTTGTATGCTTTGACTGTAATAGACGCATGTCGCTTCACCATCCCAAACATACCAGGGATAGAGAGGCATCCTTCTTCAGCCTCTTCTTTTTTGAATGATTTCTTCTTGATTTCGGCATTGAAGAGCGCAAGTGGTCCATCTTTCGTATTGACGACCAAAATCCGCTTTGATACATCCACCTGCGGGGCAGCCAGCCCAATGCCCTGCGCATCACGCATCGTCTCAATCATGTCTTTCACAAATGAGTGGTGTTTCTTAATCTCCTTCACCGGCACTAGATCTGCCTTGCGACGAAGCGTGGCGTGTGGATGAGTAATGATAGTAAGTTTTGACATTGGTGTAATTCGCTAAATCTAGCCTAGTATAGCGAATTTTCCGTGGTTTGTAAAGACGTGCATTACGAACGCCCGTATATGTGGACAAATATTCTGTACAAATCTCGGGTTATACGATATAGTTGGTGCAACCTATGCAACAGCATCGAACGAATCTATTTCTTAACCTCTTTTTCCTCACTGATCCTGAGAGATCGGTTGTCTTTGCATAAATCACCCCGCAGTACCAAAAGACATCGCTGATCTCTCACGAGATCAGTTTTTTGTATCATTCGCACCTTATCATTTCACCCATACACTATATACGCATGGAGGAGTATATGTCTCACAATGATGAACAGGTTTCAATCCTGCAGCGCGTTGGTTCTCACGGGCTCCGTATCTTCGGATTGCCAATGCCGGAAGAACATGACGATCAACCACACGTAGACGCGGAGGTCCACGATGTCTCTGAGTAACGCTAAATGCCCGCATCCAGACTGCGGCGCAGAGATCGCTGTCTATTCAGACGGCAGTTATCATTGTTTCAGGTGTAATCGTGGTGGTCACGTGCACGACCGCACGCGACGAAACTGGGGCTTCTGCCTCATTGACCCGACTCGGCACCTCGACATCATCGTGCCGCTCACCGACGTCTTCGTCTAGGGAGGGTGATCAGTTCTTTTCTTGGCACACTGGATAGCATCCGGTGTGCTTTTTTATAAAATAGTTTCTGGGTCACGATCAATGGTCCAGGTGTCCGGAACGTCCTGGAGTATGTGACGAATGACCTTTTCGGGGGTATCGGGACTGTATCGCAGCAGCACGTACATAGACCATTTATTGTGTTGTTTGGGATGAAGCGGAGTAATAATTGAGGTGTCAAGTGGAGTGGCATTGAGCTTTATATACAGGCGCTCAGCTTCTTTGACCATGGTAGCTTTGTCAGCGTGCGTAAAGGTAAGTTTGATGAGGTTACCGGCGGGTGGATAGCCAAGGTGCTTACGCAGTTGTATTTCTTCGCTGTAGAACGTATCTAACCCCTCCGGAAAATGCGCAAAGACTGGCAGGTCGGGTGAAAAGGTCTGGATGAGTAGGGGAGCAGTGGAGTAATATCGGAGCAACGCCAGTATCTGCCAGGTACGCTCAGCGGCTCGGTAGTCAGCCAGGTGGAGAAATGTATCGGCCGAGACCACACCCACCAGACCGATAGTTTCCCAGGGGATGAGTGAGAAAGCCCGGCTGGTTCCCACGATGATATCTGCGTCGATTTCTTTTGGTATGTCGGTGTCACTATCGATACGCAATACGCGTGCGTGAGAAAACGTTTTGTGGAGGTATGTTTCCACTGACTGCGTGCCAATGCCACTTGGTTTGAGGTCAATACCGCCGCAGTCGGGGCAGAACTTCGGTATGTCGGTTTTTGCATTACACCGGTGACAGTAGAGCTGCTGTGATTCCGTATGGTACATGGCTGGCTGGCCACAGGAAGAGCAGGGGACGATGTAGCCACAATCACGGCAGATCATCGCTGCAGCAGCTCCGCGTTTATTGAGGAAGAGGAATGTGCGTTTCTTTTGCTCCAGCTGTTTAGCAACCTGATCATGCAGCGTGTCTGATAGTACCGCGAAGTTTTTCTTTTTATGCTCTTCTCGCATGTCAATGGTCGAAACAGCGTGGTCGGCCCGCGAAAACGCATGGCGGTTTTTCTCATGGGCATACGTAGCTACTGATGGAGCGGGAGAGTGGTAGAGTATCGGCGTATGGTGCAAGTGGCTCAGCTGGGCGACGACCGTTCGTACGTCAAACCGTGGGTTCTGGTCGGACTGATGATGGTTCTGATTTTCCTCATGATCGATGACCAGCCACTGGAGGTGGTGTAATGGGAGGAAGACCGCAAGCTTAGTCCCAATAATAATTGCCTGGGGATCAGTTTGGATTTTCTGCCAGGCGGCATAGGCTTGATTTTTATTAAGCTTTGCGTGGAATCGCACGATATGCTCGGCTTGGTCTGACGATACGCACTCGGCAATCGATGCAATCTGGTCAACTTCGGGTACGATGATCAACGTCATGCCATCGGTAGTAGCGGCCAGCTCGCGGTAAAAAAGTTGCGATTGATTGTGAGAGCTGGGTATGATGATAGCATCCGTGTGCGCTTCCAGTATACTGTGGACAGTATCTACGCAGCCACGATCATCGGACAATGTAGCAGGCTGGTGTTTCGGGGTGCGCACAGCATGGCTACGCTTCGGAATCGGCGGAAGCATGGTCTTGGTGATCGTGCCGATAGACACGCCATAGTATTCTGCCATCCACTCAGCGAGCTGCAGTTGTTCCGTGGTGACGACTGGCTCTGGGTCAATAATGCGAGCGAGCTCCTTGAGTGGCTTGTCAATGCTGCTCTGGTCCGCCAAACGCAACACAACCCCTTCACGTGGACTATTGCGGAACGGCATCTCTACCAGTTGACCGGGTTTAATGGAGCTTACTAAGTCGCTGGGTACTCGGTAGTCAAATATGCCCAAGCTCTTCGGGAAACGCTGGGATAATAGTATCTGAGCAATCATAGTACCTGCATTGTATCATGCCACTCGCCAATACTAAAGCCGCCTCCCATGTAGGGGAGCGGCGGTATGACTAGAGATTTTTCATGAGTTGCTGCGAGGGTAGATACTCTGGCTGGACGAAACGCTCAAGTAGGGGAATGCGGAATTTGCTGTAGAGCCAGTTGACGAAGCTATTCAAGCCGACGTAACTCAGGGCGATGCCTCCGGTAAACATCATGCGTTCGATAAAGACTATCGGGATAAGCGCGATCCAGACTTCAGCGGGGAGATTGAGGGCATAGAGGAAGGTAACGCCACCGATAGCGTGGGCGGTAAAGGTAGCGCCCAGGCTCTTCAAAACAAGGCTCTTCTGGGCAAAGGCAGCCACAACCGGAATCAGCCAGTACAGTGAGTAGTACCAGGCCTGGCGCCCCTCGGGATGCATGATAAAGAGTGTCATACAGGCAAGCGGGATGAGGGCGACGATAATCCGATACCGGCGCGCGCCGAAGTAGAGGGCGGCACAGGCGAGGGGGAAGAGGCGGATTATGGTTACCATATCTGGAGTCTGGCCAGTGATCAGGGCGTGGAGCGCTTTAACCAGGATTACGCTAGCCGCACCCCATATAGAGGTGAGCATGGCACCTGCGGCTGGGGCAAAGAAATCAAACAAAGAAAATGTTTGGTCTGCCCCAAACAATTTAGAAAACGGTATTGTGAGCAGGATGAGGCCGACGCCGACAAATACAGCGAGGGCGATGAGCTTCTTTTTCATAGTAACGATAGTTATGTATTTAGGGTATACTCCACAGCGAGATAGCCGACGCCGAGGGGGGCTTCGTAGGAGAGTATAGACGGAGTATACTCTATAGAATCCAAGATGCCAAGCAGCAGAGAGACCGGGCGGAGACCGCATTCACCCGCCTCATCGATGAAGTCTTTGTCTAGGGATATTAATTGCTCAGTAGCGTTATTGGCAATGTGCTGCCTGACAGTCTCATCGAATTTTGGGGCCCAGTGGGATTCTCCAGCGGGGGTGTCAGGACTGAGGCGGTGGGAGAGATCGGCCGAAGCGATAACCGCCAGACGGCCAGTGTCATTGATCATGTCTTCTTGGAGAGCCTTACCGAATGCAAAATGTTCCGCTGGTGTTTTATTGCTCGGGTATACCGGGATGATTTTGGGCTGTTTCTGGGGAGTGGCGTGGTGAATGAAATGCCAGGGCACCCCAATGCCGTGATCAAGTTCGACGTCGGTGTGGAGGGTGATTGGCCATGCACTCTCGAGGAGCTCTTTGTAATGGTGAATACGAGCTACGTCGCCGACGGCAGTGTACTCTGTCTCGAGGTCGCCAAATTCTTTAAAGCCGATTGTGAACGACGGACTTTGGTTGAGAGAGAATGTCTCGGGCGTCGTCTTGCCATGGGGAGATATGACAAGCACGGCGTCAGGCTTGGCCTTAGCGAGATGAGCGGCTATAGTCGTGAGACTGTTTGCGGTCTGCTGTACAAACCGCATGTTATCTCCGCCGATCGTAGGTATCACAAGCGGCGAGTGCGGTGTAATCGCAGCGTAGACGATCATAGGCAGTTAGTTATCGAGCGTCAGAGGATCACCGAGCGGATGGATATTGAGCGCGGCGTCAGTGGTCCAAATAATATTATCCCAGCGCAGTCCGAGCGCATTAAATACCTCGGCCGAACTAATTCCTCGGCGTTTTCCGTTTGAAATGAAATACACGCCGCGTGAGCCGGGAGAGGTTATGAGTTCGCCATCTTTAAACATGATAGGGTCACCCTTGGCAAATTGCGTTATACTCGAATCGTCGACGACGACCGGAGTGCGATTGGCGAAACGATTCTGTAATATTTCCTTTGACCAGATTGAGTGCCGTATTCCGCTTTCAACGTAGGAGATGCCCCCAGTTTGTTTCGACTGCAGGAGGACGCCAGTTGGGTAAATGCTACTCATGTTGATATTGGCGCCGACGGTGTAGTAGGCCAAGTCTGACTCTGGAGCATTCTCGACTTCTTCGGGATTGAATCCGATTTTTCGAAAAATGTCAGGGGACTCAATTAAGCGCTTGCTATTTCCATCTATCAGCCAGACTCGGCCCGTACTGGTCGAGCGGACTAGTGAATAATTTGCAAATTTGATGGGGTCGCCAGTGGGGTATAGATCAATAACAGTGGAAGAGACCTGAATAATTCG
The DNA here is from genome assembly GCA_034678405.1 of Patescibacteria group bacterium. GTDB lineage: Bacteria > Patescibacteriota > Patescibacteriia > UBA10025 > JAHIVO01 > JAXDBW01. The sequence goes on from JAXDBW010000048.1 coordinate 28,135, forward strand.
TGATGGGTCAAATCGACTGAAGAAGGCTGATCGGGTAAGGAAGGGCCGCTTTTTACCATTCTGGATCAAGTAGACGCCACGCTCACCCTGCACCTGAAGCAGCGAACCATCAGGGTAGCTCCGGGTAAACCACTGGTTAAAAAGGCGCCAGACGTTGTAGTTGGCGTTGTAGACATAGGGAGTATAGGTGTAGAGTCCGGCCGTGGCTTTCGAGGCGGGGATTACTGCGTAGCCATCGCCGGAGGTCTTGGTAATGCCGACACCCCAGCCAGTGAAGGTGTAGCCTTTTGAGGAGAGGTCCGGTAGGTAGCTCTCACGGAAGCGGCGAGCGGCCCAGTTCACTTGGTTAAAGAATCCTTTGTACTTCTGGATGGCGGGATCGTCCTTTGAGCAGCTGTCGCAGACGCCGAAGCCAGTCGCCCAATCGAGTTGGCGCTGCGTTGGACTACTGGTAGTGATCAGGCTTTGCTCGACTTGGAGACGGACAAGCAAATACTGGGGGTTGATGCGCCAGTACTGGCCAGCATCATAAATAATTTGGGCAGCCGATTTGACTGTGCCGTTGACGTCCGTTGTTTTGTAGTTCGCCAATCCACTGCCTTGGTTCTGGAGAAACTTTTGAATTTGACTGACGGTGATAGTATTTGCATTCTCTAGCTCGTTATCAGTGAGGATGAGATTGCGATTAAATGTCGCAGCCAAAACAGGCTGTGGCAGGATCAGGGCCACGCTTAGCAAAAAAAGTGTCGAGAGGGCTATGATGTGACGAAGTGCGTGTCGTTTCATAGGCGATTGAACCATTAGTCTACCATAGTATATCACAAAACAAAAGACGGGGCGTATGGTATAGTATAGGTAACAATATGAAGCTAGATATATTAGGCACCGGTGTTGATTCCCTCACAAAATCCGCGGTATTAGAACGGATTGGGGAATATATTCATGGTCGGGGAAGTCATCTGATTGTGACGGTAAATCCAGAATTTATCATGGCTGCCCGCCATGATCCAGAGTTTCGTCATATATTAAATACAGCCTCACTCGCCGTGCCGGATGGGTTTGGGCTACATTTTGCCGCTCGTCGCCAGGGGCAGCGGATTGCTGAGCGTATCACGGGAGTTGACTTGATGAGTGAAATCGCCGCACTCGCGGCGCGGGAGGGGGGGCGTGTGTTTCTCCTCGGTGCGCGTCGCGGCATCGCCGCTGGTGCGGCCTACGCCCTCATGCAGCAGCACCCCGGGCTCGACGTGGTTGGGGCCGAGTCTGGCTACCGCCGGTGGCATCGACATATGACCGATGAGAAACTTCGAGCGATGATCAACCGAAAGAAACCAGATATCCTCTTCGTCGCGTTTGGCCAGGTCAAGCAAGAGAAGTGGCTGTACCGAAATCTTCCCTTGCTCCCGACGGTACGGGTAGCGATGGGAGTCGGTGGGTCGTTTGACTACATTGCTGGCCGGGTGCGGCGGGCTCCGGTGTGGATGCGTAGGCTCGGACTCGAGTGGCTGTTCCGTTTGGGGCGTCAGCCATGGCGCCTACCCCGCATCATGACAGCGGTTGTGCGCTTCCTCTGGGCTGTGATACGATTACCACATAATGAGGAGAGGTTGTAGTTATGAAAAAAATACTACTCAGTCTAGGTGTTATCATGATGGGAGTTCTGATACTTCCCCGCATGACGCTGGCTTTGGGTGAGCGCATTATCTCATTTGATGTAGTCGCCGTTATCCAAACCGATAGCAGCATTCAGGTGAGCGAGACAATAGTATATGATTTTGGGACGGCGGAGCGACATGGAATCTACCGCGATATTCCTTATGCGTATTCTCGAGATGGTTCCTCGTATAAAGTCCGCTTGTCAATTGATGCAGTGACTAATGAATCGGGTGAC
>JAXDBW010000049.1:0-30327 GCA_034678405.1 Patescibacteria group bacterium
GACGAGTTGTCTGGGGGGATAGATTAGGCTATACTATTACTGTGGCAATAGGCCGGTACTCTATGATGGGAAATAGAAAAGCAGGTTTTACATTAATAGAACTCCTTGTTGTCCTGGCAATAATTGGCATCCTGGCAACTATTGGGTTGGTTGCTATGCAAGGCGCCCGGGAAAAAGCTCGAGACTCAGTCCGGTTCTCTGATCTCTCTGCCATGAAAGCGGCATTGACTCTGTACTTCGACACGGCTAAGCACTACCCGATCCCTATCAAGAGTGGTGGTGACGGTCCTGACTATAGTACCGATGGGGTCGATGGGACTATTTTTTCAGCGAGCGGTAATCCAGTATTTCCTAGTTTCCTTTCTAAACAAATTACTGATCCGCGCAATACTCCCGGAGCGTATTACTACTACGATACCAATCAACTTCTCGGCCATCGTAACTACGTCTTCTGTTTCTACCAGGAGTCTCTGCCGCAGGGGCGGTGGTTCTACTATTACTCCACGGGTGTGTCAGGAGAAGGAAATACCTGTCCGACACTGCCATAATCAACTATGAATCAATTACGACACAATCAATCAGGCATTAGCATCCTCGCCATATTGCTCATCGTGGTCGGGGTGGCTATAGTGATTGGTGGTGGATTTCTCCTGCTCAATCAAGAGCGAGCACATGTCCGTGACGCGAAGCGAGTGTCCGATATGACTCGGATCCAGGCTGCTTTTGAGCTCATGTTTAACGAGCAGGCAAGCTATGCCGGAGCGGCGCTCAGTGGGTGCTCTGAGCCCGGTACCCTGGTGAGCAGCTGTAATCTCGGGAGTTATGTTCCGACGATCAAGCAAATTACTGATCCGGGAAAATATAGCTATGTGGTGTCAGTTGTACCGACGGCAGAAACATACCAGGTAACATTCACACTCGAAAAATCTTACGAATCGTTTGCCGCAGGCAAACATACCGTTTCTCCGAGCGGGATTAAGTAAAAACAGCCTATGAGGATGGGCTGTTTTTTGGTATAATAAAACGACTATGGAAGGTATTTTGGTCGTTATTTTAGGACTGGTGGTGGGGAGTTTTTTGAATGCTGTCGTGTATCGACTCCACGCGGACATCAGTTTTTTGAAAGGGCGATCTTTTTGTCCGTGGTGCAAACACGATCTCCATACCTGGGACCTGATCCCCGTCTTGAGCTATGCTGTGCTCGGTGGCAAGTGTCGGTACTGCCGCAAGAAAATCTCATGGCAGTATCCGCTGGTTGAGATCAGTACGGCGCTTGTCTTTGGCCTGCTCTGGTGGCAGTACGGGGTTACCGCCAGCTTGTTGGTGTATATGGTATATGCTGCGATACTGATCATTATTTTTGTATTTGATCTGAAGTACTACCTCATCCTTGATACAGTGACCATCCCGGCGATGGTCGTTAGCTTTATCCTCTCGGCCGTAGTATTGCGGATTGATGTTGTATCGTTACTACTTGGTGCGCTGATTGGCGGCGGCTTTTTTCTGCTCCAATTTTACATATCTCGAGGCACATGGATTGGTGGAGGGGACATTCGTCTCGGGGCGGTGATGGGATTGATGCTCGGATTTCCAAATATAATCGTCGCTCTATTTATCGCCTACTTGCTTGGTTCGTTTGTCGGCATTGGCCTCATCGTGGGCGGGGCGAAGAAATGGAAAAGTCAGGTGCCGTTTGGCACGTTTCTCAGCGCGGCCACGGTCCTGACATTTGTTATTGGTCAGTGGGTGGTCGAGTACTATCAGTCACTACTCTTATGAGGCACGTGAAGCGGAAAGGATTTACTTTGCTCGAGCTGCTGATCGTCATGTTTATCATTGGTGTATTGACTGCGGTGGTGGCGGTGAATTTCCGCCGAGGTGATCGCAGCCAGGATCTTCGGCAGGTGAGTACTGAATTTATCCAGAGTATACGTCTCGCTCAGGCGTATGCCACGAGCGGTAACAGTATTAATTACTGCAATGCCTCCGCGCCGAGCCATGCGTATGAAGCCTGTGAGGACGATACGTATTGTGCTGCGGCGGGGACCTGCATTGATAGCGTGCCGCCCGGTGGGTATGGCATATATATTGACAACGCATTTAGTTATCGACTCTTTGCCAATACCAATACTGTGAGCTACTACTTCGATAGTACCGAGCCAGTCATCACTCAAAAAGATGTATTGGACACTGGTGTGGGAGTTATCCAGTACCAAGTCGGGGGCACTGTATATACCCCTGACACCATTCCGCTGTCTATTGTGTTCACTCCTCCGACTGGAGAAATATCAATATTCACCGATATCACTGAGGTGACCGAGCCCTCAATAATATTACTCATCAAGAGTAACTATATCGAAGATGTCTGCCGGACCATTAGGATCAACAGAATTTCTAATCAAATAAGCGAAGAACAATCAGGATGCAATCTTCCGTAAGTATCAGACGCAATCAAGACGGCCAAACGCTCCTCGAACTACTCATTGCGCTGGTTATTTTGATTACTGCCCTCGTGGGAACCGTAGCTCTCATCGTCAATAGTATCAGTGCCAGTCGGGAGAGTCGCAATCGCCTTATTGCTACGAGTCTGGCGCGCGAAGCTATCGAAATGGCCCGTGCCACCCGTGATAGTAACTGGGTGACGTCACTAGAGAAGATTTGCAGTGGAGGTACTAATGCCGGGGCTGTGTGCATTGGTGATAGTGAGTGTAGTGGAGGTGGTTCGTGTTTATCCGAGTCATGGGACACTGGTCTCGTCGGGAGTAATCCGGCCATCCCGGTGCTCGATGGGGTGAATCCCTACCAATTTGATTTTAGCCCGGCTGATTTTAGTGATGCGCTAGCCCGGATTCACCGCGTAGGCGACCTCTATCAGCAGGGAGCGGGCGTGGGCGGTGCCGGAAGCGAATTTTACCGACTCATCTATATTAATCCGATTTGTCATGACGCGACGGATAATGAATTTATCGTTGGTCAAGCCTCAGCGGATACCTGTGGCAATGGTAGTGCCAGTGCGTATCCGACTACCGTCGGCTATCGGATTATCGCTGAAGTCCGCTGGCCCAGCCAGAACGCATCGCACAATGTGAGAGTTGAAGACCGTCTATATAATTGGCAGACACTCTAAATCTATGCAGTTACGGAAATCACAACATGGATTTACCCTCATCGAAATGGTCATTGCCCTGTCCATATTTACGGTAACTATCCTAGTGGCTACGAACATTTATTTACTAGTCAGCAATGCGCAACAGCGGGCCCTCGCCGCTCAAAAGATTCTAGATGATGTGCGGGCTCTCTTTGAGACCATGACACAAGAAGTGCGCCTCGGAACAATAAACTACGCGTATTATGAAGCGAATAATATTGACCTCCATCCTGAAGCAGGGGCGGCTCCGACGGTACTCGCCGTCGTTGATCAGTTAGGTGGGCAAATATTTTTCCGACTCGACGGTGGGGCAGTGCAATACTGTGAGGAGGTGTCGGGGACGGATTGTGATCCGACAGGCAGTGGTTGGCTGGACGTGACACCGGCCGGGGTGACGATTGATCATTTATCATTTGTCATCACCCCGAGTGCCGATCCTTTTATCGAGACGAGCACAATCTCCTGTCTTGACGATAGTGACTGTATCAATGCCGATCTGACGTCATACCGATGTGCCGGAGATGGCGCGTGTCGATACTACAGTAATGGGCGGACCGTTCAACCACAGGTACTGATTTCGATTTCGTCGACCGCTCAAGCCAAACGTTTGATCGAGCAGGCCAGCGTTAGCATGCAAACGCTGGTGGCCTCACGTATTATTGAGGGCGCTCTAGCCAATGAGAACCATGATTAAATCGCATTCTCACACATCCCAAAACGGCATCGCACTAGTCTACGTACTGCTGATTGTGTTTTTGATCACGGCCATTGCCATTACTATTTCCATTGTCGTGATCAACGAGCTCCGACTGACCCGAACCGCATCGGATGCCACCCTGGCATACTACGCGGCAGAGTCAGGTATCGAACGCGGGCTATATACGGTGAAACAACTGCGCGCTGATGGGACAGAGACCCTCCAATCGGCAGTTACCGTAATTCAGGGGTTAAGTGGCTCTCTCACCAATAACACGCGATACGATAACAATGAATCATCGGCGCAATCGGCCATCATCCAGAACCAATTTATTGCCGAGGATCGCTTTGTCCAAGCTGATTATTATGATTTCGAGGATCCGCTCGACAATATCCCACCAGCAAATCAAATTACTCAGTCTCTAGTGGTTTCCAATGCCGGAAATGATCCGTTCTCCTGGGCCGAGGTCTCGTGGGTTGCTTGGGATGCAAATGGTACACTGGGTGAATCAGCGAGCGCACGTAAGATTATTGGTCCTACCGACCTGGCGAATGGATGGACGATACCAAATCTCGATACATTCGACAGCATTGATCCACGCGGGTATCGGATCCGGATCAAAGCATTGTTTGGAGATTTGTCAAGTATCACTGTGACTCCCTATGATCAACCAAATGGTGCTGCTGGTGGGGGCGCAATAGTTGATCTTCCCTCGCTCCTTCAAATAAAATCAGTGGGTCAGAAGTCATCATTTAAGCAAGCACTGACCGCCACCATACCATGGAAAATTCCATTGTATGGTCTATATGACTATGTACTCTTCAGCGAAGGAGAATTGCTTAAAGATATAATCTTAAACAGTCCGACCTATAGTTCTGGAGACCAGTCGATTGAGGATGCTATTCCGGCTGGGGCAGGGAATCTATGCTCGACCTTCAATGATTGTATCAACCTTGGTTGGCAGGCGCTCACGGGTAGCAATACGATGTTTTGTGCGGGGGATGATGCGTATTTCACAGCGCGCCATCAGCCCGGTACGTGTTATCTGGGTCGAGACGCAGGAGCTCGTACATTTACCCTTCCGATTGACACTAGCGTGGTGGCGGGGGATGGATACTATATCTCCCTCCGGATGTGGTATATGTGTACAGATGGTGACGCAAATGACGTATGTGATACCGCCGGTAATCAGCGTGATCTTGCGGTGGAGATTTCTGGTCAATCAATCATAGTCGATGACAAAGCGCTCAATACTGATGAGCAGTGGGTATCGTGCACGATCCCTGATACCTATATAATTGGCAACTCCACCCTCCCCTCGGGTGATCCATCGCGATCTATTATCTTTTCTACCCATCAGGGTAATTGGATGCCAGGTGATTGGATCGGGATTGATTGGTATCAAATCAGCACATTTAAGCTGTTCCCTGATTGTTATTAGGCTTTTTACCGACCATGGATAAACAAGCGGCTATACAGCGGATCGCTCAGCTGCGGAAAGAGATCAACTACCATCGGTATCAGTATCATGTCCTCGATCGACAGGAAATCTCTGACGCAGCTCTCGACTCTCTCAAACATGAACTGCAGCAACTCGAGCAGCAGTTCCCTGAATTAGTGGCTCCGGATTCACCGACGCAGCGAGTTGGAGGCGAACCGCTCAAAGAGTTTAAGAAGGTCCGACACCGTCAGCGGATGCTTTCGCTGAATGATATTTTTTCGGTTGAGGAATTGCAGGAGTGGCGTGATCGCTTGATGAAGCTGCTTCCAGCCTCGACATCACTTGAGTATTTCTGTGAATTAAAGATGGATGGGCTGGCCATCTCACTGCTCTATCGGGACGGCGCGCTCTATCGAGCGGCCACGCGTGGTGACGGACAAGTTGGTGAAGATGTAACCCAGAATATCCGTACTATCGAATCGATCCCCCTGCAGCTGGATCTATCACAGCTCAAAAAGCCCCCGCGGGATATTGAAATTCGCGGCGAGGTGTATATGGCCCGTCGGGATTTCGAAAAACACAATGTCCGGCTTGCCAAAGAGGGAAAGCCAACGTATGCTAATCCGCGAAATATTTCGGCTGGGTCAGTGCGGCAACTCGATCCATCGGTGACTGCCGCGCGGAAGCTTCGGTTCATGGCATATGATTTGCCGACGGACTTAGGACAAGTGACGCACGAAACAGTTCATGACATATTGCGAGAGCTTGGATTTCGGGCTGGTGATCAAAACAAACGGTGTAGCAGCCTTCAGGAGGTGGAGCGGTATCATCAGGAGATTGGCAAGAAGCGGAAATCACTTGACTACTGGAGTGACGGAATCGTTGTGACCATCAATGATATCAATACGTTTACACAGCTCGGTACCGTCGGCAAAGCACCCCGCGGAGCGGTCGCCTACAAATATCCCGCTGAGCAAGCAACGACCGTAGTGGAGGACATCCAGGTCCAGGTAGGCCGTACTGGGGTGCTCACTCCCGTAGCGCATTTGCGCCCCGTCCAGGTGGCTGGCACGACCGTGTCGCGGGCGACACTGCATAATATGGACGAAATCGCACGACTTGACGTGCGCATTGGTGATACAGTAGTGATTCAGAAAGCCGGTGATATCATCCCTGACATTGTGCAGGTCCTCGAGAAGATGCGGACCGGCAAAGAGAAAAAGTTTACCATGCCCAAGAAGTGCCCTATCTGCGATTCACCAGTCGAGCGGCGGGAGGGTGAGGTGGCATACTACTGTACCAATCCACGGTGCTATGCGCTGCAGCATGAGCAACTCCGGCATTTCGTCTCGAAGAAAGCGCTTGACATCGACGGCCTCGGGCCAAAGATTCTCGAGCAGCTGGCCGCCGCTGATCTGGTAAAATCTCCAGCCGATCTATTTGATCTGACGGAGGAGGATCTCGCTCCTCTCGAGCGGTTTGCTGAGAAGTCAGCTGAGAATCTAGTCCAAGCGATTGATGCTGCGAAACAGGTGACGTTAGCTCGATTTATCTATGCCTTGGGGATTCGGCATGTCGGGGAGGAGACGGCGATCGACCTGGCTGAGACATTTGGCTCGATTGATGCTCTCATGGAGGCGAGCACAGAAGAACTCGCGGCGGTACCGGATATTGGTGGAGTGGTAGCAAAGAGTGTATATGATTATTTTCATGATACGCAAAACAGTGCCCTCATACAGAATCTACAAAAGAAAGGCCTCACGATAAAAAAAGAGAGGTCACCGTCAAGAGGTTCTGGATCGTTGACCGGTAAAAAAATCGTTGTTACTGGTACGCTCGATTCACTCTCCCGGGATGAGGCCAAAGAGAAAATTCGAGCGGCAGGTGGCCGGTGGGTATCATCAGTATCGAAAAACACTGATTATGTAGTCGTGGGGGACAGCCCAGGGTCGAAAGCCGAGAAAGCACAGTCGCTTGGCGTAACAGTGCTCGACGAGGCGGACTTTTTGAAGCTTATTTCCTAGAATGCTATACTAAGGAACCATAATATGGAGTTCACCACTCAAGATATCAAAAAGCTAGCCGACCTCGCTCGACTCGAGCTGACCCCTGAGGAGCAGGAGCTTTTCGCGACTCAGCTTGCTTCGATATTAGAATACGCACAGCAGATTCAGGACGTTGATACGAGTGGCGTAACCGTCACGTCACATATTGATTATGACACTCAGGAGTTTCGTGAGGATGAGTCGCAGGCACCGGCCACAGTAGACGCGATTGTCAAACAGTTTCCTCATCGGGCGGGGTCGCTCAATCAAGTAAAGCGGATTCTCGAATAACATGGCTCATGAATTTCAAACAATTTCCGCGACATCGAAAGCACTCCATGCTAAGGAATTTTCCGCTCGAGAATTAACTCAGTCCTATCTCGATCGGATTGATAGTCGCGACAAGGAGATTCAATCATATCTGGATGTATTTCACACTCAGGCGCTGGCGGCTGCTGACGCAGCCGATAAAAAGTTGGCCGATGGTACGGCGGGGACGCTGACTGGCATGCCACTCGGGATCAAAGACATCATCATGATTGAGGGAGAGACCTGTACTGCCGGATCAAAAATTCTCGAGGGATACCAGGCGACATATGATGCCCATGTGATTTCCCAGCTCAAGCACAGTGGTAGCGTGTTCCTCGGTAAAACGAGCCTGGATGAATTTGCTATGGGGTCATCAAATGAAAATACCGAGCTCAAGCAAGCCCGTAATCCCTGGGATACCACCCGCGTGCCGGGCGGCTCGTCGGGCGGCTCAGCCGCAGCTGTTGCCGCTGATCTCTGCATCGCCGCACTCGGGACTGATACTGGCGGGTCAGTCCGGCAGCCTGCGGCGTTTTGTGGGGTGGTGGGGATGAAACCAACCTATGGTCGTGTCTCGCGCCATGGGGTGATGGCCATGACCTCATCACTGGATCAGGTGGGACCGCTGACACGTTCAGTTGAGGATGCGACGCTACTCTTCAATACTATCGCCGGACACGACACCCATGACGCGACGACGCGCGTGACCAACCCCTCTGTTGATATCCAAAAATTAGCTCAGCCAATCAAGGGCATGAAGATTGGATTGCCGAAAGAATTTTTCGTCGAGGGGATGGATCCACAGATTCGGAAGCTCGTCGAGGATGCGGCTGACCAGCTGCGAGCGCTCGGCGCCGAGGTCATCGAAGTGAGCCTATCCCTGACTCAGTACGCCCTCGCAGTGTACCAGCTGACCGCGACTTCAGAAATCTCATCAAATATGGCGCGCTATGATGGTATGCGCTACGGCCATTCGGTCGAGGCTGAGCGACTCATTGATGTATACCGACAGTCTCGCGCCGAAGGATTTGGCAGTGAGGTGAAGCGCCGGATCATGCTTGGCACATTTGCCCTGTCAGCTGGGTATCACGATCAGTACTATGTCCAAGCGCAAAAAGTCCGCACCCTGATACAAAAAGAATACACAGACATATTCAAAAAAGTTGACTGTCTCATCGGCCCGACGACGCCGTCAGTCGCCTTTGTCCATGGGGAGAAATTTAATGATCCGCTCCTCATGTATCTCTCTGATATTTACACGGTCCCGGCGAATATTGGTGGTATTTGTGCAATCTCAGTTCCGGGAGGGTATGCGGGCGGATTACCCGTGGGAGTCCAGTTTATGGCTGGAGCGTTTGCGGAGCAGACCCTGTTCCAGGTCGCACATCAGTATGAGCAGGCCACCACCTGGCATACGATGCACCCCGATCTATAAATTGACATGGGGGCCGACCGGTTGGTATACTAATGAGTACTAATATTTGACTGCATCCTATGGCAGATGACAAAAAAATTCTCCTAGTCGAAGACGACAAGATGCTCGCTGATATGTACGTGACCAAGTTTGAAAAAGAGGGCCTGAAGGTTGGTCGGGCACACGATGGGGCTGAGGGGCTCGAAATGATTAAGCAGGAGAAGCCTGATCTCGTTTTGCTCGATATCATCATGCCAAAGCTTGATGGATTTGCGGTATTGAAAGCGATCAAAGCAGATGATGCACTCAAAAAAACACATGTTCTCCTCCTGACTAACCTCGGTCAGTCAGAGGATGTCACCAAGGGCAATGAGCTCGGGGCTGACGATTATTTTATCAAAGCTAATCACACGCCGGCTGAAATCGTCGAAAAGGTAAAATACATGCTGGCGGAGATGGATAAGCAATAAGGAAACTACTATGGCAGACGATCCCCGTAAAGAGCGTACGGTCGTTTTATTGAAACCCGACACCATCAAGCGTGCCTTGATCGGTGAGATCACCTCTCGGTTTGAAAAGGCCGGCTTCAAAATCATCGGTATGAAAATGGTCTGGGTTGATGCGACGCATGTGGCGAAGCATTATCCGGATGACAAGGAGTACCTCACGTCAGTTGGCGAGAAAACCCTGAAGACATATGAGGAGTATGGTAAAGATCCCAATGAAGAAATTGGTACCAAGGATGCGTATGAAATAGGCAAGATGGTACGGCAGTGGAATATGGATTTTCTGAGCTCCGGCCCGGTCGTGGCGATGCTATTGCAGGGCATCCACGCGGTGGATGGGGTGCGCATGATGGTTGGTAATACCCTGCCGCGCTTTGCCGAACCGGGGACTATCCGGGGAGATTATTCGCTCGATTCACCTATTCTCGCTAATCAGCAGAAGCGAACCATTAAGAATATGATCCATGCTTCGGGTAATGTCGAGGAGGCAGAATTTGAGGCACAGCTGTGGTTCCGAGAAAACGAGATTCACGATTATAAACGGGCCGACGAGGAAATCATGTTCGACTGACATGAAAAACCCCTTTTAGAAAAGGTGTTTTTCATCGCTTTTCGCCAAATGATGGCATCGCTCAACCGACATGAAGTCGAGGCTCGCGATGCCCCCTATAATACATTTGACAGCGCTGGGGAGCGTGGTAGAATACCGCTACACCTATGCAATTAGTCAACGCACAACTACAGATTTCCGAAAATCACTACACCATTACCGGTGCATGGCTGATTATTGGTATTATTATTCTTGCCAGCGGCGTGTTAGCTAGCCTATAGTTTCGATACTCATCGCAAAATCATGGACTAGCCGACACGCGGCTAGTTTTTTTGTATAGTACATTCACAAAATATCTATATACCACAAGAGGAGAACCCATGAGTAAAAAAGGAAAGGTAACACTGGGACCCGACAACACTAGTTCGCTCTCCCGGGAGTTGGCATCCGAGGAATTGATAGAAGGCTTTCGTCAGCTAGTACTCAATCGGCCATCGCCGTGCTGCGGTGCCGAGATCATGATTGATGAAAACGAGTCAAGAATTATCCCGAGGTGTTCAGCCTGTGGAGAGGAGGGCCCCACATTTTGCAAAAACAAATCAGAAAAATACTTATAACGCACATTCACGGAGGAGTGTCATGATTACCAATGACGTTGGGGAAATAACTGTTGCTCAGCTCGCCGACTATGAAAACCAGCCGTGTCCCGTCTGTCATCAGGGGATAATGCGACGCGGTATGGATCATGATCCCGTGTCAGGGAATCAAACAGTACTTCGCTGCGACAAACAAAACCCCTGTGCTCACAAAATTGAGATTCGGACAAATTAGTCCGCCGCTTAGAGAGAACTCGCGCCCCGGTCAGCAATGATCGGGGCTTTTTTATTGACAATGGTTTTCGACATGCTATCATAGTTATACCTATGCAGGCACTCATCATCACTATCAAAAAAAGCAAGAAACTGATCATGTACTGACCAGCTAGGTATTTTTCGAAAAAAAGAAAACTGCAGGCTGGTCACCAACTGACCAGTTTTTTTGAACGTTTAGCTCTTTCCACCCTTCATGAGAAAGGAATCTCCGTGAGTTATGTACCCACTTTCGTGATCGACATGATTACATACTATGAGCACTCATGTGCGATCACCAGCAACGACGGGGGGCAGACCCTGTTTATCCGAAGAGATGAAATAAACAACGGTCGTGTCTCGTTTAGTACAGCCGTGGACCAAGAGCTGGTCAGCCGGCACATGGGTAGTCCCAATGCCCACCTGGTGCTGACTCCGGCGACGAAAGCGCGAATCGATATGTGGTTTGCTGGGCGGCTGGCCTAGCTTCAGCTCGGACGGGAGTGTTGGGCACTTCATTTTTATGAGGTGCCCGCTTTTATTGCCAAAAAATGTCGAATGAGTATAATAGGGGTTACATCGGGGTGTAGCCCGCCTCGCCCGCTTCGCGAGGCGAGCCGAGCAAGGCGAGGCAGGCGCAGTTTCCGGCAGAGCCGGGTCCGGCATTGCCGGGAGCTTGTTCCGTGCAATTCACCTTTTTTACCATCAGTCGGGGTGTAGCGCAGTTGGCTAGCGCGTACGCATGGGGTGCGTGAGGTCGCGAGTTCGAGTCTCGCCACCCCGACTGATGGTAAAAATGGACAAGTCTTGCCACCTCGACTTCCATCTCGCTTTTTTAACGGAGGTGTGCTACTATTCACCGTTGTCTATGACATCGGCTATTTGGTTATTTATTTTGATAGTATTATCAGGCTTTTTCTCTGGCGCAGAGGTAGCGCTCTTGACCGTGAGCCGGGTCAAGGTGCGTAGTTTTGTGCATGACAAACGCGCGGGAGCGAGTGCCCTCCAGAAACTCAAGCGCAATACCCGGCGGATGATTATTACCATCCTGATCGGGAATAACGTGGTCAATATTGCCGCGGCGGCTATCGCTACAGTACTCGCTACAAAATACTTCGGGTCGCTCGGGGTCGGGATTGTGACCGGAGCACTCACCGCGGTGATTTTGATATTCGGAGAGATTACTCCGAAGTCGCTCGCCTCTCGTCACGCTGCATATTTTGCTCTGCGCATTGCGTCGGTCATTTTGTGGTTAGAATATGCTCTCTACCCATTAGTGGTCATGTTTGAATGGTTGACCGGAGCGGTCGATAAGCTAGTCAAAGTAACCCACCATGATCAGATGACTGAGCGGGATATTAAATCAATGGTTCAGTTTGGTGTCGAGGAAAACATTGTCGCGCCGCATGAACAATTCATCATCAATCGCGCCCTGGCCTTCAGTGATCAGACGGCTCGCGGAGTGATGATACCATTGCAGTCGGTATTTATGCTACAGAGTGAGACATCGGTCGAAGATGGGTTTCATAGTATTATTGAAAGTGGGTTCTCTCGAGTGCCACTGTATGGCCAGTCTCGATCTGAGATAGTCGGATTGGTATTGATCAAAGATGTGGCCAAGGAGCTGGTCTCTGACTGGGGACATGATCGATTGATAGAGATAGCCGTGCCGCCAATCCTGGTCCCTGAGAAAATTCGTATAGATTATCTCTTCCGTATTTTCCAGAAACAGCATATGCATATGGCGATTGTGCATAGTGCCGAGGGTAAGGCGGTAGGGATTGTCACGCTCGAGGACCTGATCGAGGAACTCGTCGGCGAGATACACGATGAGAGTGACACGGTACAGGTCGTAGAGACGTAGAGACGTGCTATACTAGAGATATATGGATTTCGTGCCGCTCAGCAGTATATTCTTGGCGACCGGAGCACTCGCCATTATCTTTTATCAGCTTGTGCCATCAGCTGATGTCTTGCGGAAACGCTTACCCAATCGGGTAACGCCCGCCGCTCTTGTTTTGGTAGTGGTTCTTACGGTGGTTATCTGGCTACTGGTCCGTTCCTACAGTGGGTTTGCCCTGTCTATCCGACTCATGACACTCCTTTTTGCTTTGCTCTTCTTTGAGTCGCTATTCTTACTACTGATGCGGTGGATCCGCATCAATGCGCTAGCACTGGTGGCGAGTCTTTTGGTTGCAGCCGGAGTATTTTGGGTACAGCTTACCTATCCTTCATTTCTATTACTGAATAGTATCATCGTTATCGCGACGCTCGGAGCGGCGACGCTGCTGATCCGGATGGGGTACCTCCGGACGAAGTTAATGTTTGTGGTCGCGGCTCTGTGGACACTGTATGATATTATGTTGGTGCAATTGATCCTGCCGCGAGTGACCCGAGAAACTTCAACCCCAACGCCAACATTTATTTTCCCGGCTGTTACTGTGGGAGAAATCAGCCTCGGCAGCGGGGATTTTATGTTTCTCACACTCTTTACCTTGATTATTTTGAGAGACTTTGGCACTCTTCCTTCAATCATCATGGTCATAGCTGAAGTGACCGGCTTGCTCGTCACTGGCTTGCTACTCCCCGAGCAGGGTTTCCTCGTCCCATTCTTAGTGGTTATGACGCCAATATTCTTTATCGTGTATACTGCTACCTATTTTATTCAGCGTCGCACACACAGCGCAATTACTTAATATCAATATGAAACCAATCGTAACGAAGAAATGTACCCTCCGCGCCCCGAGCCTCCGGGATGTTGATGCCATTGCTCGGTACGCCCATGATAAAACAATTGCGCGCAACACGGCCGCTCTACCGTATCCCTATACTACTCAGGATGCGCGGACATGGATCACGCGCTGTCAGCGACGTAACCGAGCGGCTCAGCCAACTGGACAGACGTGGCTGATTGAGGTCGGGGGAGAGGCCGTTGGAGCAATCTCACTCATGTCGATCAAATCAAAACACAAAGCTGAGCTGGGTTATTGGCTGGGAAAGCCGTTTCGTGGTCAGGGTATTATGCCCGCCGCAATCAGAGGAGTGCTCAGGTATGCAAAAAACACACTCCATTTACAGGTGGTCTATGCGTTTACGTATACATATAATCCCTCCTCGGGTCGCGCACTGCAGAAGGCAGGATTTACCAAACGCGGTACACTGGTGCAGTTCTCAAAAAAAGATGGCCGGTATGTTGATGACATTATTTATATGCGCGAATTATGACGCGTTGCCGGAGAGCCTCAGATTGTGTACAATATAACATACGCATTGATCAGATTTCCTAATCAATAACTTATCATGAATGACGAACAACAGCTAACAAAAAAGCAGCGCAGAGAACTGCGTCGCCAGGAAAAACTGGACGAGCGGGAAAAAATGGCGAAAAAGAAAACGATGAATCGTATTATCCTCTGGGCGGTCATCGTCGTTATCCTGGGCGGAGGTATATATGGACTGACATTGCTGGAGGATGGGACTACTAGCAATGAGCCAATTCTCGTAGATGCGGTCAGTGCCAGCGACCATACCAAAGGAGCAACTGATGCGGCAGTGGCTTTGATTGAGTACAGTGATTTCCAGTGTCCCGCCTGTCGTAACTACTATCAGCTGTTTGATCAGTTAGCCGAGGAATACTCAGACTCAGTTACCTTTGTATATCGAAATTTCCCACTCCGGGCCATCCATCCAAACGCTCAAGCTGCGGCCGAAGCGGCCGAAGCAGCTGCCCTCCAGGGGAAATTTTGGGAGATGTATGAGCAGCTATTTGCAAATCAAAACACCTGGGCGGAAGAATCAGATCCGACGGATACATTTATGAGCTATGCTCAGGATATTGGACTTGACGTCGAGCAATTTACGGCCGATCTCGAGAGCAGCACGGTCACTGATAAAGTAAATGCTGACTACCGGAGCGGCACGGCTGCTCAGGTCAATGCTACACCAACATTCTTCCTCAACGGCGAGAAGCTGGACAATCCCACGAGCATTGACGATTTCCGGACAGAAATCGATGCGGCCATCGCTGCGGCTGGCGGCACTATGACCGACGACACGGCAAATACAAATGACACAGTGGAGAATGCCAACGAGACTACAGAGTAGCATGTCCAGGAGCACACGGACCATACTTATCATCACGGGGCTGATCCTAGGGATCAGCCTTGTTGGATTTGTGGACGCCAGTTATTTATCGATCCAGCACTTCCGAGGAGTTGGCGTGACCTGCTCGGTGACGCATGGCTGCGATACCGTGCTGACGAGTGACTATGCGACGATCGCCGGCGTGCCGACCGCCTTACTCGGGGCGCTTTTTTATCTGGCTATGCTGGTGATGAGTATCATGTATTTCGATACCCGGCGACCGCTTCTCCTCAAACTTATGTCATGGCTGTCTATCCCAGGCATCATCGTCACCGCAGTACTGGTGTACCTTCAGGCATTTGTGATTGAGGCGTGGTGTCAGTATTGTTTGGTATCGGCTTTTACTTCGACTACTCTCTTTATCCTCGGCATGATACTGTGGCGCCAACCTCGGAACCTAAATTCGTCTAAAAGAAAAATCTCTCGATTGGTGATGGCAACGGGCAATCCTGGCAAAGTAAAGGAGATGACTCAGCTCTTGTCAGGTCTGGGTGTGAGCGTGATACGTTCGGCTGACGCTGGAGTGTCTGGTCATGCTGAAGAGGATGGCGATACTCTCGAGGCTAATGCTCTCAAGAAAGCCCGATATGTGGCTGAGCGCAGTCATGACTGGGTAGTGGCGGATGATACTGGACTATTTATTGATGCCCTGGACGGTCGTCCCGGAGTGCATAGTGCCCGACATGCTGGGCCAGATGCCACAGACCAGGAGATTCGTGATACAGTGCTGCGAGAAATGGTGGATATACCAGATGGTAAGCGAGCGGCTCGTTTCACCAGTGTGGTAGCGCTTGTTGATCCATTAGGGCATGAGTATATTTTTAGCGGGACGATTGAGGGTGTCATACCACGCACACCGGTAGGCACACCACGTGAGCATTTGCCATACGACGAAATATTTTTGACCAATACTGGCAAAACATTCGCAGAAATGAGCGACGAAGAAAAAAATGCTATCAGTCATAGACGAATCGCATTTGATAAGCTCCGAACGATGATTGCCTCATGGCAGTAACTGCCAAAGCTCGTCAGCGGCTTATCCTCCTCGCGACCATCGCGGCGAGTGGCATCTCATTTCTCGCTGGGACTGCCGTCAATATTGCTCTGCCAACTATCCAGCGCGCCTTTGCTGTGAGTGTGACAGAGTTACAGTGGGTGGTAAACGCCCAACTGCTTATGTTGTCAGCGCTGCTGTTACTGTCCGGATCACTCGGAGATCGATATGGTCGCAAGAAGGTATTTGTTACCGGGATTGGGCTTTTTACCATGGCGGCATTGATTTCGGCATTTGCCCAGTCTATCACCCAGCTCATCATCCTCCAGGCGCTCCAAGGCATCGGGGCGGCGATGATGATCCCCGGAAGTTTAGCAATTATTAATTATTGTTTTCCCGAATCCGAACGTGGGCGGGCGATTGGGCTCTGGTCAGGATTGTCGGCGGGACTCGCGGCTCTCGGACCGTTTGTGTCAGGTTTTGTGGTGGATCAATTTGGCTGGCCGGGTATCTATATCATGTTGGTACCGTTTGGCATCGCAGCATTTATCATCGCACTAAAGGTAGTTCCAGAAAATAAAACGAGTCAGCTGGGAAACTTGATTGGTGGGGAGCGTCGCTCATATTTTTTAGTTTGAGTGGGATTGCATTTGCCTTAATCCAAGGATCAGCCTGGGGCTGGACTGATCCCTATATCCTAAGCAGTATCATCGGCGGCGTCGTATTGTTTGTGGCATTTGTATTTCTAGAACATCGCGTACGTGAACCGCTCGTGCCCCCCATTTTGCTTAGACATCGGTTGGTGCTGAGCGCAAACGTCGTCACGTTGCTTCTCTATTTCGCGTTGAACGGACTGACCTTTTTTCTCACTCTGTATTTGCAACAAGTTCAGGGCTACTCGCCGACCATCGCCGGCCTCGCATTTTTGCCGGCGATAGCATTCATTGCCGCATTCTCGGGACTGGGTGGCAAGCTAGCCGATCGCATCGGGCCACGACTCCCACTCATCGTCGGTTCGTTGGTAGTGGCCGCCGGTCATGGGTGGCTCCTCTGGGCTAATCCGGGGGATAGTTTCTATACAGCTTTTTTGCCAGGGTTAGCACTCTTTGGTATTGGGATGGCCATGGTTATCGCGCCTCTGACGAAGTCGGCTCTGGCCGTGGACCAGCGCTACTCGGGCGCGGCGTCCGGCCTCAATAATGTCGCAGCTCGTATCGCTGGATTAGTAGCTATCGCACTACTGGGCTCACTTGCCGCCTCGATTTTTTCTGCTGACTTCACTGACCGGGTGCAGGCTTCGGCACTAGCATCGTCAGAAGCACACACGCTCGTGGAACAATCGGACAAACTCGCCGGGATTGAAATTCCGGATACGTTTGATCATTCGACACGGATGCGTGCTCGGGAAATAATCAACACATCATTTACGAAAAGCTTTCGCACGGTACTAGTGATCACCACGTCACTTGCGGTTATAAGTTCGCTCATTTCTTTTTTTCTCATTCGCAAAAAAGAAAAAGAAAATAATTCGTAAGCTATTGTTTTTTTTCATAAAGTGTGCTATACTTTTTTTGTAGAAATACTTTCAGTTTGTCTGGTAACTGTTGATAACTTAAATTTGAAATGTATTATCCATTGTGACGTGTTTGTGCGATAAACATTGATAAAATGTTTTCACACAACACTTCTATATAGCGAAAGGGGGTGACATACACAATGGCAAAACGAAAGAAAGCGGCTAAGAAGCCCGCGAAACGCAAAGCGACCAAGAAGAAAGCGACCAAGAAGAAAGCTACAAAGAAAGTCGCGAAAAAGCGGAAAACCACCAAGAAGCGGAAAGTCGCGAAAAAGCGGAAGAAATAACCGTTCTCGCTTTTCAACTTAAGAGCGATCACTATGTGTATAGGATCGCTTTTAAGTTTCCGAAAAAACAGGCGATGTTGTATACTTATGGCAGCACTATGAGTACACCTCGCGCATCGCTACAGCACCTGCGGCATCCCGAATTCTGGGTGATCGCGAGTGTTGTACTAATATTACCGCCCGCCTATTTTTGGTTATTTGGTCTACTCCACGCGCTTGGCGTTGAAGTTACTGTAGCAGAGAATCTGTTGTCGGCCCTGCCTGAAACTACCGGGGTCATTTTCGTTTTTGTCCTGCCATTTGCTGCCCTGCTTACGAGCTATATCTGTTATCAGATTATGCGCAATGCCTTTTCGACATTACTCCTTAGCCTGAGCATGGTCCTGGTTATTGCGTCGGTATGTTCAATTCTTTTTCGGTAATTTTTTAGATACACAATAACCTCAACGGGTAACAGGTGAGATTTAGTTTACGATAGAGAACAACCTGTTCTTCTTGGAGGATTGGGTTTTTGCCAAACAACCGTGGTATACTGCAGGCATGATAACACAGCGACCAACTATCCGGCTCGGTATCTACGAGCACTACAAAAAACATGATCGCTACGAGGTACTCGGCATCGCGCAGCACAGCGAGGGCGACGAGTTTTTTGTCGTATATCAGGCGCAGTACGGTTCGGCTGGCTCACCGCGCGGTGGAGAGCGACTGCTCTGGGTGCGGCCATACGAAATGTTTATCCAGTGGGTGTGGCAGCAGGGCGACACCGTGCCACGCTTCAAATATATCAGCCCCGCATGAAACAACTCCTCGTCTTCATCGGCAAACCCGGGGCCGGCAAAACGACCCTGATGACCGAACTGTTTCCTGAGCTGCCGATCCTGGATGTAGCCGATTTTATCTACTCTCATATGAAGGACGGCCGTTGGCCGGAGCACAAGACGTTTGAGGGATATGAGGAGATGTATACTGCCCTCGAGTGCCAGGATGGGCTGACACTGCTCGAGCTGGGGACGAATCACGCGCAGTATAATATCGACCAACTAGCCCGACTAAAGAAGGACTGGGACATCCGTCTCTTTGTGTGTACCGCCTCGGTCGACACCATGCGACATCGGGTGGAGAACCGGCCAGGGTATACGGACATGGAGTCGATCGAAGCGCGCTGGAAACGAGATTTCCCCAATTCTCATTTACCACTGTTTGAGCAGATTGGTATCGAGCCATACTTTCTGGATATGGAGCAGCCCATGTCAGACAATGTGATCTTGGTTCGCCAAGCATTGCGATCATGACACCGGCTGCTTTTCGCAAGATAGTCTATGACCACTTCCGCCGGAGCGGACGGGATTTACCATGGCGATACACGACGAATCCCTACCACATCATGGTGTCAGAGATTATGCTGCAGCAGACGCAGGTAGACCGAGTGGCCGAGAAGTACCAGTCATTTATCAAGCGGTTTCCGTCCATTACCTCGCTCGCGCGAGCGCGACTCTCCTCAGTATTGAAAGCGTGGCAGGGCCTCGGGTACAATCGCCGGGCAAAATTTCTCCATCAGGCGGCGCAGCAAATTGTTCGGCAGCACGGTGGGCGGTTTCCCCAGACGCAGGACGCACTGGTGGAGCTACCCGGCATCGGCGAGCACACAGCGGCGGCTATCATGGCATACGCCTATGATGCACCCGTCGTCTATATCGAGACTAATATTCGCTCGGTCTTCATCCATCATTTCTTCCCGACCCGAAAGAAGGTGAGTGATGCAGCCCTACTACCGTATGTCGAAAAGATGCTGGATCGGAAACACCCGCGACGCTGGTACAGCGCGCTGATGGACTATGGTACCTGGCTGAAGCGGGAGCACGGCAATGCTAGTCGGCGGAGCCGTCACTATACGCGGCAGTTACCATTCGCTGGATCAGTGCGGCAGGTACGGGGAGCGATTATCCGCGAACTGACACAGCATCGTCACCTCAGTACACGCTCTTTGCCGACTCGACTTGGGTTCCCGGCCGGACGTGTCCGGCCAGCAGTCCGTCAGCTAGTAGATGAGGGGATGGTTCGTCAGCAGGGGCAGTACATTTCATTAGTGTAATTGCAAAATAACACATTTCCCCTATAATGGAGTCTGCATATGCCAGAGCATAATCGCCCAAAACACATAGGATTTGTCATGGATGGCAATCGCCGGTGGGCGACGAGCCACGGTTTGGGGTCAGCCGATGGCCACAAGGAGGGGTACGAAAACTTCCGCCGGATTAGTGAATACTGCCTCGATCAAGATATCAACGTGGCGACGTTTTGGGCTTTTTCGACAGAGAATTGGAAACGACCGAAGCGGGAGATCCTCGCCATCTTGAAGCTGCTCAAATACGCCCTTCGTACCGAGCTGAAACGATTTATGGAGCGCGGTGTTCGGTTCAATGCCCTTGGTCGGATAGCAGGATTTCCACTCGACGTGCGACGCGAGATCAAGCATGCCATCGAGGAGACAAAGCACAATACCAAAGCCATCCTCAACATCGGTCTGAACTATGGCGGCCGAGAGGAAATCGTCGACGCGATTAAGAATATTGTGAAGGCGGGTTTATCGCCGAGTAAGATTACCGCCCAGCTCGTCAATCAGTTTATGTATGCGCCAGAGCTCCCTGAGCCAGACTTGATTATCCGGACCTCGGGCGAGCAGCGGTCATCAGGATTCATGTTGTGGCAGTCACCGTATGCCGAGTGGGTGTACTCGCCGAAACTCTGGCCAGAATACACCGAAACAGATCTCGATGCGGCGCTCGAGGAGTATGCGCGACGCAAACGAAACTTTGGCGCCTAACTATGACTGCTGAGCACCAGGCGCGTCGGATCGTGACGCAGATTAATGCCACCCTGCGGGATATGTTTCGTCGGTACGAGCGACAGGCGGGGCGGCAGCATCGGATCGCCCGACAGCTCGTCGGGAGTGTGGCGGAGTTTACGCAGCGCCGGGGCGCGAAGCGCACGCGGGGATTACTGGTCGTAGCGGGCTATCTTTCGCATGCTCGGCGGAAAGTAGATAAAAATATTCTCACCGTGGCGGCAGCCTATGAAGTGCTCCACGCGTATTTACTCATCCATGATGATATCATCGACGAGGATGATGAGCGACGCGGCAAACCGACGCTCCATCATCTGTTTACCAAGCTGGCGCCGCGCCGCATGCGGAAACCTGCTCGAGAAAAAATCGGACGTGACATTGCCCTGATCGCCGGAGACGTCGCGGCAGATCTCGTCCAACACATGATACTCGATACGACATTTACTGATGCACAAAAGCTGGTGGCGCTGCAGCATATCGAAGATACCCTGCATACTACCTATGCAGGCCAAGTCCTTGATATTTTGGCTGTGCCTGAGCGGCCGCCCCGTCAGACTGACCAGGTGCTGCGCTATGAACTCAAAACCGCCCGGTATTCGATCATGTCGCCATTTGAGCTGGGCGCAACCCTGGCTGGGAGTCGATATAATCGCACCGCATTTAAGCGATTTGCGATTGATGCCGGAGTGGGATTTCAGCTAGCCGATGATGTCGAAAACGTGTTTGGTCGCGGCCTCGCTGCTCGGGCATCTGATATTCGAAGTGGGAAAGTGACGCTCCTCGTGACCCTAGCGCTACAGTCTCCTGACTATCGTCAGCGCATTATCCGGCTTCTCAAAAAGCCAACCCGCATATCGACAGATGTCCGGACGCTCCGGGCCTTGCTGCGCGAGAGCGGAGGGCTCGATCGGGCGGTCCGCATGGTGCGGTCGCGGTATGCGCGAGCCGAGCGCCAGATACCGAAACTCTCAGTGAGCCCGCGGAGTACCGCGCTGCTTAAATATCTGGTGCGGCGCTTCACTAGTCAAACTCAGTACTAAAAAACCCAGCCTCTCGCGAGAGGCTGGGTTGGATATATTGCAGATACTTATTTCAGTTTGCCCTTTTTCGTGAGGGTACGGAGGGTCCGCGCTGAGACTTTGACGGTTTTGCCGTCGATCTTTACTTTCTGTAAATTCAAATGCTGTCGCCGTTTGGAGGCGATGTTTGAGTGACTGCGGCTGTTACCCGTGAGGGGCCCTCGGCCGGTAAGTGCGTCTTTGCGTGCCATAGTGATTGCGCGGTTTGAGTGGATACGTGAAATTAAGTATACTGAAGTCTAGCGTAAACACTACGCGTCGTCAAGCACTATGCTATTTTCTTTACTCTCACAACCAGAGCTTCTCATCGTATGGATCGTGGGCATCGTCTATGCCATCACCATCCATGAGTTTGCGCACGCCATGGTGGGGTACTGGCTGGGGGACATGACTGCTCGTGACCAGGGCCGCGTCACACTTAATCCACTCTCACACATTGATCCGCTCGGTTTTATCGTTTTACTCCTGGCGGGTTTTGGCTGGGGGCGGCCCGTGCCGTTTAATCCCTATAATCTCCGGAATCAACGGTGGGGGCCGGTCATTATCGCTCTGGCAGGGCCGATATCAAATATCCTCAGTTTTATTATTTTCGGCTTTGCCCTGAAATTTCTCCTGCTCAATAATATTATTAGTCCCGACAACCTGCTCACGACCTTCTTCATCGTCCTCTTAAATATCAATCTAGTATTAGCTATTTTCAACTTTATCCCGGTCCCACCACTGGATGGCTCGAAACTGATCCGTGCCCTCGCTCCGCCCCGGATGGAGAATGCCGTCCTGACTCTCGAGCGCTATGGCCCCTGGTTGCTGCTCGCATTTGTCATATTTGGTGGCAGCATCTTTTCGAGTATATTTAGCACGCTATTTACCTGGTCGATCCGGCTATTTGGGTAGTGAGGGTGATTATTTGACAGATTTTGGGCCTGGGTGGTATTATGCGGATACCTCGGTATCGCTTTAGATACTTTTTTAGTACCATAATTTAATGCCAACTATTAACCAACTCGTCCGTAAAGGGCGGAAGATAACACAGAAGAAGTCCAAGACTCCGGCGTTGGAGCCTGTTTTAAATACCTTAAAACGCCGAAAAACCGACTTGCCAAAGGGTTCTCCATTTAAACGGGGCGTCTGCGTCAAAGTCACTACCGTAACCCCCAAAAAGCCGAACTCAGCCCTCCGCAAAATCGCCCGTGTCCGTCTGTCAAATGGCATGGAAGTAACTGCCTATATCCCTGGCGAGGGGCACAATCTCCAAGAACACTCGATCGTGATGATTCGTGGTGGACGTGTCAAAGACCTACCTGGCGTCCGCTATCATGTGGTCCGCGGTGTCTATGACACCCAGGGTGTGTCTGACCGGAAGCAGGGGCGCAGTCTCTATGGCGCGAAGAAAGATAAAGGTGGTAAGAAAGAATAGTATATGCGTGGAAAACAAGCCCCCAAACGTAAACATGTACCGGATCCTGAGTATCAGGACGAGGTGATTGGTAAATTTATTAACCTCCTCATGGAAGAGGGGAAGAAACTGACTGCCCAGCGGGTGCTGTATGATGCCTTTGCCATTATCAAGGAAAAGACGAAAAAAGACCCCAAAGAGGTCTTCGATACTGCCATGAAGAATGTTTCACCGGTCCTGGAGGTCAAATCTCGCCGGGTCGGTGGCGCGAACTATCAGGTGCCGATTGAGGTCAAAGGCGACCGCAAGATTGCCCTAGCTATGCGCTGGATCATTGGCGCTTCCCGCAGCCGCAAAGGCAAACCTATGCGCGAAAAACTAGCTCAGGAGCTGATGGATGCAGCCGAAAAGCAGGGTGAAGCCATGAAAAAGAGAGAAGACGTGCACCGGATGGCCGAGGCCAACCGCGCCTTTGCGCACTTCGCCCGCTAACTATGTGTACGGCAGCGAACTGATTAGTTACCATTCCCTAACTAACCTTACTTTTTAATAGTTTAGACACACCCACCATGCCCCGCGAATATTCACTCGAAAAGACCAGAAATATTGGGATTATTGCCCATATCGACGCCGGCAAGACGACGGTTACCGAGCGTATTTTGTTTTACACTGGGAAGAAACACAAGATTGGCGAGGTCCACGAGGGTGAAGCGGAAATGGACTGGATGGAACAGGAGCGGGAGCGCGGCATCACCATTACGTCTGCCGCTACTACGTGTTTCTGGAAAGACACTCGCATTAATATTATTGATACCCCCGGCCATATTGACTTTACGGTAGAGGTGCAGCGCTCATTGCGTGTTCTCGACGGTGGATTCATCGTATTTGACGGTGTAGCTGGCGTCGAACCCCAGTCTGAGACGGTATTCCACCAGGCAGAGAAGTTTGGTGTTCCGCTGATGGGTTTTGTAAATAAAATGGATCGTACGGGTGCTGATTTCTATGCTGATGTCGCGGCAATTAAGGAACGCCTGACGCCCAATGCCGTGCCGATTCAGTTACCGATTGGCGCCGAAGCTGATTTCAAGGGGATTATCGATCTGATGGAGCAAAAAGCCCGCGTCTATAAGGACGAGGCTGGTAAGGAATGGGAAGATCAGGACGTGCCTGAGGATATGAAAGAGAAAGTGGAGCAGCATCGCCACGAAATGATCGAGAAAATTGCCGAGCAGGATGATGCCTTGCTGGAGAAATACCTCGGGGGTGAGGAACCAACAATCGAGGAAATGAAAGCGGTACTACGCAAAGCTACCGTCAACAAGAAAATCATGCCGATTCTCGTTGGTTCTGCCCTGAAAAATAAGGGCGTCCAGTTCCTCATGGACGCAGTGGTTGACTACTTGCCGTCGCCAGTAGATATCCCTGATGTGACCGGTGAACTTGAGGATGGCACTGAAGTTACTCGCAAAACCGACGACGCCGAGCCTATGGCCGCTCTGGCTTTTAAGGTGGCGACCGATCCCTATGTCGGGACACTCGCTTTCTTCCGGGTGTACTCTGGTACGGTCAAAGCCGGATCATATATTCGCAATATGACGACAGGTGATAAAGAGCGCGTCGGTCGTATCGTCCGGATGCACGCTAATCATCGAGAAGAAGTAGATGAAGTCTACGCGGGTGACATCGCGGCGGCAGTTGGCCTGAAGAAGACCACCACCGGCGATACGCTCTGTGACCCCGATAACCCTATTATCCTTG
Organism: Patescibacteria group bacterium; assembly: GCA_034678405.1. Lineage (GTDB taxonomy): Bacteria > Patescibacteriota > Patescibacteriia > UBA10025 > JAHIVO01 > JAXDBW01. Next base: position 25,037 of record JAXDBW010000049.1, read on the forward strand.
AATCTATTGAATTTCCGGCGCCCGTTATTTCCGTGGCTATCGAGCCAAAAACCAAGGCAGATCAGGAAAAAATGGGCATTGCCCTCCAGAAACTGGCCGAGGAAGACCCGACGTTTCGGGTGCATACTGACGAAGATACCAATCAAACCATTATCGAAGGTATGGGTGAGCTGCACCTCGATATCATCGTTGACCGCATGAAGCGCGAGTTTAAGGTGGAGGCAAACGTCGGCCGCCCACAGGTTGCCTACAAAGAAACCATTTCCAAGGCCGCCGAGGCAGAAGGCAAATACGTCCGTCAGTCAGGTGGTCGGGGTCAGTATGGTCACTGTGTCATCCGGGTCGAGCCCCGGGAGCGTGGTGAAGGCTATGAATTTTCGAATGAAGTGAAAGGCGGTAATATCCCCGCCGAGTACATCCCGCCAGCTGAAAAGGGTATCAAAGAAGCCCTGGATAAGGGTGTCCTGGCCCACTATCCCATGATTGACGTGAAGGTAACCCTCCTTGATGGGAGCTATCATGAAGTTGACTCATCTGAGGCAGCCTTTAAAATTGCTGGTTCCATGGCGCTCCAGGCAGCCGCGAAAAAAGCAGGTATGCAACTCCTCGAACCGATTATGAAGGTAGAAGTCGTGACGCCTGAGCAGTTTATGGGTGATGTGATTGGCGATTTAAACTCCAAACGGGCAACTATCCAGGAAATGCGCGATCGTGGTACTATGAAAGTAATTGATGCGGAGGTGCCGCTCGCGGAAATGTTTGGGTATGCAACCCAACTTCGTTCTATGTCTCAGGGTCGTGCTTCGTATGCTATGGAATTTGCTAATTTCCAGGTAGTCCCGAAGAATGTCGTTGATAGCATTCTCGGGGAAAAGGAAACGGGCGCGTAGTTTCGTCATTGACACTGGGACGTATGCCAGGAGGAATGAGTCATAAAAGCCAAGTCTGGAGCGGGGTCGTCCTGCTGCTCGTCGTGGCTACTCTGATTGTCGTGTACTTCGTCTGGATGGGCTCTAATACAGAAGATACGCACCCGCTACCAGTGATTACCGATGCCTCTAGTCAGTCTGATTCTCACGTCCTTTACAAGACATATTTCAATGCTGAGCATGGATTTCGTGTGCAGTATCCCGAGAATTGGTTTGTCGAAGAAAGTGGTAGCGAGGAGGTCTTTTCCGTCCAGTTTAGGGGGGATGACCGGGGAGTGACTATCAGCTCGATGCCGCTCTCACTTGAGGGAATAGTCCGTGATTCGATTAATATTACTGAAGAAAGCGAAATTGACGTAAACGGCCTACCCGCCACACATCTGACGGGGACAAACCCAAAAGATGGCGGCAGTTATTCAGTGGTTCTGATACCGCATGGAGACATAGTATACAGCATCAGCGGGAGTGGACAGGCAGTTGATGACGTAGTACACTATTTCGAATTGCCGTAGCTATCCACAGTACCTGGGGATAAGATAGACGTTTAGTTATCATCATATTTTCCAGAAAACTCAATATTTTGCTAATATTAGCAAAAATCAATTGCACCTTACATGAGTAGGAAAATATGGTGATAATTAAGCGCCTAGGATTCTTGGCAAGACTTGACAGCGCTGCTATAATCGATAATGCTATTTATTACATAATCTAAATTATTTTTTAGCAAAACGTAAGGAATTTTGTATGGCAGAAAAATTTGATCGATCTAAACCACACGTTAATGTCGGTACTATTGGTCACGTAGACCACGGCAAAACCACGTTAACTGCTGCAATTCTGACGACTTTGGCCGCCAAAGGTTTGGCGAGCACTAGCAAATCAGTCGATCAGATTGATAATGCGCCCGAAGAAAAAGAGCGTGGTATTACTATTGCGACGGCTCACGTCGAATATCAGTCAGAGAAACGTCACTATGCGCACATCGACTGTCCCGGCCACGCAGACTACGTGAAGAACATGATTACTGGCGCTGCCCAGATGGATGGCGCGATTCTTGTCGTATCAGCCGCTGACGGTCCTATGCCGCAGACTCGTGAGCACATTCTCCTCGCTCGCCAGGTCGGCGTGCCATATATTGTCGTATTCTTGAACAAAGTTGATATGGTTGATGATCAGGAACTCATTGACCTCGTCGAGGTAGAGGTTCGCGATTTGCTGAAGAAATACGAATTCCCTGGCGATGATGTCCCCGTCATCAAGGGTTCAGCCCTCAAAGCCCTCGAGGGTGATGAGAAGAATCAGGAAGCTATCATGGAGCTCATCAAAGCGCTCGATGAAAAGGTTCCGGATCCAGTTCGCGATGTCGACAAACCATTCCTTATGCCGATTGAAGACATCTTCTCCATCGAGGGTCGCGGTACTGTCGTGACTGGCCGTGTCACTCGTGGCGTCGCAAAAGTCAATGATGAAGTAGAAATTGTTGGTTTGAAAGATACAACCAAGACGGTTATTACCGGTGTCGAGATGTTTAACAAAGAACTCGATCAGGCGAGCGCTGGTGATAATGCTGGTATCCTCCTCCGCGGTACGAAGAAAGAAGACGTCGAGCGCGGTCAGGTCCTCGCGAAACCAGGCTCAGTCACCCCACATACTGAATTCGAGACCGAGGTTGTCATCCTCACCAAAGAAGAGGGTGGTCGCCACACGCCGTTTTTCAAAGGCTACAAACCGCAGTTCTATGTTGGTACCACTGATGTGACTGGTGAAGTGATCCTCCCGGAAGGCACCGAAATGGTCATGCCCGGTGACACCATCAAACTCAACGTCAAACTGATCCAGCCGGTTGCGCTCGAGGAGCAGCAGCGCTTCGCCATCCGCGAGGGTGGTCACACTGTCGGCGCCGGCGTGGTAACCAAGATTACTAAATAAATCCTACAAACATTCCAGTTCCCGCTGGAATGTTTGCGTACATTCTCGCTCTTTCACGGGATCATTCATAACCATCCATGACAGCTCAACAAGCACCAAGCTCAGACAACGAAGAAATCCAGCGGGTCCGTATCCGCATTCGTGCCTACGATCATAAGATTATTGATCAATCCACGCGCACGATTTTGGAAACGGCTCAGCGCACGGGCGCGACCACTAAAGGTCCCATCCCGTTGCCAACGGAAAAAAAGAAATACACCGTGAATAAGTCGACCTTCGTGCACAAAGATTCCCGTGAGCAGTACGAGATGCGTATCCACAAACGCCTGATTGACATCATCAATCCGACACCCAAAACGATCGACTCCATGATGAACTTGAACCTCCCTGCCGGTGTCGACGTAGAGATAAAAATGTAATTCCGCCCCGAGGGGGCATTTGAAAACGTAACCAAACGAGTAAATAGGTTCCGAGGATGATAATCGCACTGACTCGAACGCGCTAATCCCCGGATAACGATTTGCACGAAACATGAAACCGGTACACGGTATCATCATTCTGCATTTTGTGAATACCAACGCCGGTTTTTAGTTACGAATCATATCAACAACAATGAAATTCATCTTAGCCAAGAAAATTGAAATGACGCAGCGATTTGCTGAGGACGGTACGGTCACTCCGGTGACTGTCGTCGAAGCCGGTCCCTGTGTCGTGACGCAAGTAAAATCCGCCGATCAGGACGGCTATACTGCGGTGCAGCTTGGCTTCGGAGCGAAGAAGCGCCTCACGAAATCACTGACCGGTCATGCGAAAGATCTCGGCACCCCCCGCTATTTCCGTGAATTCCGAGTCGATGAGACCGGTGAACTAAAACGTGGCGATCGCATCACCGCTGGTGTGTTTGCCGCCGGAGATCCCGTCCAAGTCGTCGGTACGTCAAAAGGTAAAGGCTATGCGGGTGTGGTGAAGCGGCATGGATTTGCCGGCTCGAAGGCGACGCATGGTAACAAAGACCAACTCCGCACTTCTGGCTCTATTGGCGCAACTGATGCTGCTCGCGTATTCAAAGGCACGCGGATGGCAGGTCAGATGGGCGACCAGCAGGTAACGCAGACTGGTCTGTCGATTGTGGAGGTTGATGCCGCCAACAATTTGCTATTTATCAAAGGCGCTGTCCCCGGTGCACGCAATGGATTACTCCTGATCTCTGGCGATGGCGAGATGAAACTCGAGGAACCAAAACCAGAACAGCCAGTGGAAGAAAAGCCAGCCGAGAAATCCGAAGTGACGCCAGCAGAAAAAGCTGAAGAAAAGACGGAGAAGAAAGCCGAGGAGCAGCCGGCAGAAGACAAGCCAACTGAACAGGCTGAGGCTGCCGCAACTGGGCCGAAAGAGGAGAAGAAATAACTATGGCAAAAGTAACTGTATATTCACAAGTAGGGACGAAATCTGGCGAGGTCGCACTCGACAAAAAAGTATTTAGCGTCGAGATTAACCCTATCGTGGTCCAGCAAGCCGTCCGGGCCACACAGGCAAACCGCCGGCAGGTCATCGCCCATGCGAAAGATCGCTCAGAAGTCCGTGGCGGTGGTAAGAAGCCCTGGCGCCAAAAAGGCACTGGCCGCGCTCGACACGGTTCCATCCGGTCACCACTCTGGATTGGCGGTGGCGCTACCTTTGGCCCGACCAAGGATCGCAATTTTTCATTATCAATCAATAAGAAAGCAAAACGCTCAGCGCTGCGCATGAGTCTCACGGACAAGGCGGCTGAGAATAATATTATCGTCCTTGATGCATTATCACTGGAGAAAATTAGCACGAAGGCGATCGCCGAACTTCTCAAGAAGCTAAAAGTAGCAAAGACTGCACTGCTTGTCCTCCCGACTGTCGATAAGACAATTATTGCCTCAGCGAAAAATATCCCCCAGGTGACGACTATCCAGGCAGACAGTCTCAATGCCGAAATAGTATTAGCGCACGAGAAACTGATCATGCCGCAGGCATCGCTGGATATTATTACTAAAACATTTGCGAAATAATCATGGGCATCCTCGATTCACTCAAACGGAAGAAAGACGCATCGAAATCGGACAGCCAGCCGACCCAGGATTCTGATACCCAGCAGAAAGCGAAGCAGCAGAAAAAGGATGAGACAGAAGTGGTGAAGGAATCAGTACTCACCCCCGAGGGCAAGCTTGTCGAGGTAGAGAAGAAGCAGAAAAAGGAAACCAAGAAGAAAGCGACCACACCGAAAAAAGAAGACACCGGTAATGCTCATCGCGTGCTCATGCATCCGCTGATCACTGAAAAAGGTTCGTTTCTCGGAGCGCAGAATCAGTATCTCTTTGCTGTCGCGCCGAATACAAATAAGATCGAAATCAAGAAGGCGATCAAAGCGGTCTATGGTATCATGCCGACGAAAGTACGGATCAT
>JAXDBW010000050.1:0-11339 GCA_034678405.1 Patescibacteria group bacterium
TATCGTCCATCATGATATGTACCAGCCGCTCCCCTTTTTTCCTGACGACTTCGACGTCGTATATGCCCATATGTCACTCCACTATTTCGGCAGTGACAAGACATTTGAACTATTCAATGAAATACATACAATACTGAAGCCCGGCGGTGTCCTCGCTCTGATCGTCAACTCGACAAACGATCCCGAGTTCTCTACTGGCGAACAGATTGAGCCTGACTACTTCCTCATCGACGGCATGCGCAAACGATTTTTCTCAGTTGATAGTATTCGGACCTACGTCACCCGCTTCCAGACTATCGTCCTCGATGCCCAGGGAGAAACATATAAAGATAGGGCTACTGGCGTCGGCAATCTCGTTCGGTTTATCGGTAAAAAATAATTTATGACTAAGAAAAGTAAACGTACCCTGAGCACCATCGTCATACTTATCGCCATCGGGCTAGTGGCCATAGTGGTATTTGGCCGTCTGATGACGGACGAAGACACCTGGCTATGCGAAAATGGTACCTGGGTGAAGCATGGCAATCCGGACACGACCGCCCCAACCACCGGCTGTAGCGATGCGAATGGCAACGCCAACCACAGCAATACAAATGAGAACATCACTAGCTACCAAGGCTGCGTTGACGCTGGCTATCCTATCCAAGAATCCTATCCCCCGAAATGCTCTGTCCCTGGAGGTAGCACCTTTACTCAGGATATTGGTAATGAATTAGAAAAAGCGGACATTATCACGCTGGACGCCCCACGACCCAATGCCAGCATTACGAGTCCACTGAGCATCAGCGGGCAAGCACGCGGTTCGTGGTTTTTTGAAGCCGAATTTCCCGTCACCCTCCTCGACGCAGACGGTAACCTCGTGGCACATACGACCGCCCGCGCCTCATCTGACTGGATGACGACCGACTTCGTCCCCTTCACCAGCGAATTAACATTTGACACCCCCGACACTGATACCGGCAGCCTCATCCTGAGCAAAGAAAATCCCTCTGGTCTCCCCGAGCTGAGTGACGAGCTAGTTGTTCCCGTTACCTTTGGTGATTAGCACCGAGGTCCATCGCGATACAATTCGGATACCCTTTGGTCAACCTGGGTCCAGGTCGACTTTTATTACTGCTATTGATTTTCAATAAAAAATATGCTATCATATATTCATGAAGTGGATATTTGCTAGCCTATTCCTCGCCGGAATAGCAAGTTTATGTCTCTGTATTGCTACTCCCGCGGATGCCGCCGACATTCGTGATATTGTGTTCCCCGTACTTGGCCAAGCTCGATACTCCAATGATTTCGGCGCTCCTCGCTCCGGCGGCCGGACGCACGAGGGTGTTGATATTATTAGCTCCAAGCTTCAGCCGCTCGTCGCTGCAGTTGATGGCTTCGTTCGCTACGTCGCCTACCCCGAACCGTACTATGGCTATGCCGTATTTCTCGAAGACAGCGATGGCTATGAGTACTGGTATCTCCATATGAATAACGACACGCCGGGAACTGATGACGGGCTCGGCGGTGGCATGACTGCGTTTGCTCCGGATATCGTCCGAGGAAATCCGGTCGCCAAGGGGCAGCTGATTGGTTGGATGGGAGACTCTGGTAACGCCGAGTCAACCGTCCCCCACCTCCACTTCGAAATACACCGCCCTGATCGAGTAGTGATCAATCCGTACTTAAGTTTGCAAAACGCGCTTATTCTTGGCTCCGTAGTTGATGGACCTATTTTGGATAACGAAATAGTCCCCTTTGGCAGATTTACCGGAGGTGGTTCAATAGCCTATGGAGAACTCAATGGGCGCTACCCCGGTGAGGAAATCATCGTCGGCGCAGGACCCGGCGGCGGCCCCCAAGTCCGGATGTATGCCCAGGACGGGACATTCCTTGGCGGATTCTTTGCTTTTCCTGAGAGCTTCCGTGGCGGGGTGCATGTCGCGGCTGGGGACTTCAACGCTGATGGCATCGACGAAATAATCGTGGCGGCTGGCGCCGGGGGTGGCCCGCAGGTGCGTACCTTCACCGCCGACGCAAAGGTTCGTGGCCAGTTTATGGCGTATGCCCCCACTTTCCGTGGTGGCGTTGATGTAGCATCTGCTGACCTCGACGGAGATGGTATCGCTGAAATTATCACCGGTGCCGGTCCTGGAGGCGCCCCCCACGTTCGCGTTTTTGATATTGGTGGTACTGAACAAGATGAGTTTTTTGCCTACGCCACGACGTTCCGTAATGGCGTCTACGTGAGTGCCGCTGACGCGACCGAGACAAGCCCTGGGATGATAGTTACGGGGGCGGGCATCGGGGGTGCGCCCCACGTACGAATTTTCAATATGCGTGGTGAAGTCCAAAACCAATTCTTCGCCTATGATACCCATTTCCGTGGCGGCGTCCGAGTCGATGTAGCCAATATCGATACGAGCTCTGATACGCCTGAAATTCTAACTGCCCCAGCTGCCGGGGGTGGCCCCCAGTTTCGTATGTTCTCTTCAGCTGGCACGTACGTGCGTGACTATAGCGCCTACGAACCGTGGTGGCGTGGCGGATATGACGTCGCGGCTGGCACTGGCGCTGCCAGCGTTGTCAACACCATCTCGACCGCCTCTCGCCGCACATCCGTCAGGGACTTGCTTGACTAGTGTATAGTAATTGCTAGAATCCTAATCAGCCGTTATCTTGGCATACGGCTGTTGCTATTTAGCATTGCGGGGGTGGTTGCCCCGCGCGCATTGAAAAGGCCCGGGGATGACTGGTTGTCTCGTCCCTGGGCTTATTTTATTGCAGGACACTCATCCTGAAGCCCGACGCACGCATAGACACACCCCGGACACGAACCATAGTTCGCCGGGTATGAGCACTCCTTATTTGGATCGTTTGGGTCCTCTGCGATACTACCAGACGAACCGCAGACACAGTCAAGTACATAGGAATAATGCGCATGAGACACGCTGGAACAGTTTGATTGAATGCATTTACCAACTTTTGTACTCCACTCCCAGCCTGGAGTACATCCATCTGCATCAAGCGGCATCATAGAGGAATCGATATAGCTGTCGCTGATTGGATCGTCGGCGTTGGTGGGAAATGACGAGGCATTGATATTCGACAATGCGGCGTTTGCATTAGACTTGTTGCGGTCAATAATTTCCTGCAACTTTTGATCAACCAGCGTCTCCCAATTGTCCCGCACGTAGTCCTTATTGTCCTGCATCTGAGCCTTCACCTCCGCCTTGATTTCAGCGAGCAATGCATCGAAGTCGGGGTCTGTCCGATCGTAGCCGTGCTGATTGAGCAGGCGGGTAACATCTCCCGTAATGATGAGATCGATGACATTTACCACATTCATGCCGTTATCTCCCAGGAATTTATTGATGACATCCTGAGAAATAACCCGCTCAAACTCCTCGCCCAGCTTACGCTGGACGATACTGCCAATCTGGCTGGCGGTTACCCGCAGCACATCACCACCGATCAAACGAATAAGATTTTGCGGTTGGATATTGTCCGCGGCCCGTTCGAGCCGGGACTGCGTTTCTTGGTACGCACTGAGCACTTCATTAAAGGCAATGAACTGATTTTTGTATTCGTCATACGAAATATCACCCGACAGAAGTTGCTGCTCCATGCTTTTCTTGATAGCGGTGAGTGAGTCGATGTCCTTTTGAATGGCGGCAGCTTGGCTACGGAGTGCCTGTTGTGCAGCTTTTAGCTTAGCTTCCTGAGCCTGAATCAAATCAGCGGCGTTTGATACCTTGTCCGCCTTATTAATAATTTCTAGTATTCTATTGGGAGTATTGGCCAGTAGTACCTGTGCCGCAAGAGGACCGAGCACGGGCCCCAGCGGTCTCGTGATACCACTCGCAATATTTCCTGGAAGCCTCACGACGAATTTAGTCGTCCGACCGACGAAGCGCAATAAATCCTTAAAGAAGCCGCGCGCTTCTACCGTAGCTGGCGCGAGCAAGAAACCAAATGCCACGCTGGCTATCAGTACGACCGCTATAGTTTTTTGTCGGTACGTATATATCATAAGGGCGGCAATCCCAGTGTTTCGATATAGGTGAGTTGACCACCCTCGAGCGTAAATGTCACAAAACTGGCGATGTATGATTCTATGGTGCCCTTCTCATACAATTCCGGTAACCAGTCTACCGGTTCGATGTCTGTAGCCATGAGCTCACTGGCTACATCGTCATACGTCATCTCATACTCAAACATATTAGGCGTGTAACCGCTGTAGACCGTACCAGCCGGGTCGGGGTCGATCGCATAGGTATCCATGATATCGCCCCCGAGGAAAATAATTTCATACTCATGATCGGGATATGACCAGGTCTCATAGCGACCAAGCGTTATCTCCTCTCCCCCTTCTCCGATTGGCATATACGAAACACTCCACCGTGGCGGAGGCCCGAAGCTATCGATTAGTTGCTGTTGATCAGGTGAATATCCCTCGCTGGTAACCTCTTGATCCACGTAATCGAGCGATGAATTGGTGTCATCACTATCAGAAACCGGCATACGTACAACGTATGCCACAATCCCGATGATTATGATTCCCCCAGTGATGACGAGTAACCCCTTGCTCTTCATGAGATTAGTCTACCTCATGCCTCAGATTCTGTCTATATCAAATCTACCCTAGAAACCCGGCAGGTAATCTAGTGGATTTACGGGAAAGGCACCTGATCGAACCTCAAAATGTAGATGTGATCCGGTAGTAAAGCTACCGGCACCAGGAGTACCTCTTAGTCCGCCCACGCCTCCGATTACTTGGCCTTGCACTACATAACTTCCACTGGCTACATCAACTCTGCTTAAGTGCCCATATCTAGTTGAGAATTCAGGATTGTGTACAATGGAAACAACGCAGTAAGAGAGTGAACCACCATAGCACCCATGACCTATAACTACATCACCACTAGCAGCAGCTTTTACGTTGGTACCTTGTGGAGACGGAATATCTATAGCCGCATGCTCAAAGTAACTCCTATATAGATAGGTGGGGTCATAAAAGTATGCTGAAATCCCACGTAGGGGAGCGACCGGCCAGATTAGTACTGTGTTACTATCAATGTCGTAATCCTCTCCACTGAGTTTAGCGCGTGCTTTTGTTTCCAGAGTGGCCACTTCGTTCTCGGCAGCGCGCTGCTCTTGTTTCGCCTGTTCGAGGAGCTGCTGGTAGGTTTCTTCATCTTCCTGGGTTTCAGCGAGAAGAGTGGTCTTATAGTCTTTTTGGTCATTTAGAGTGAGCACCGTCTGACTGAGTTTGTTGGCTAATTCGCTCAGTTCATCTTTCTTGGCAGATTTGTCTGCTTCCTGCTGCTCGAGCTCTTCTTTCGCTGCTTTGGTTGTCTTGAGAGCCGCCTCTACTTTTTCCTGCAGATTTTGAGCATATTGGAAACTATCAAAGAAATCAGAGAATGACCTATTTGACATGATGATCTCCAGGTAGCTCCGCTCGTCATAGCGGCTAATTAATCTAAGGAATTCTGACAGGGCTTCTTTATTTTTATTGACCTCGTCCGTTTTGATATCGATCTGGAGTCCCAGCTCATCAAGCTCGAGATTCGTGGTTTCTATTTCTTTTTTGATGGTTTCGATGTCGTTCGCCGTTTTTTCTACTTGGATATCAATAATCGATAACTGATTCTCCAGAGTGTTTGATTCCTCTTGCTTCACCTTTACATTTTCTTCATAGAGGTCTGCCTTCTTCTTGAGTTCCTCCAACTCCTGACGTTTCTGATCAATCTCAGAATTAAGCCCGTCAATATCAGGATCACTTGACTGGCTTGTGTCGGCGGACTGAGCGCGCGCCATTAGGGCCCATCCAGACACCAAAAAAACTGCCAGCACAATCAGCAGCCCTGATAGTCGTATATATCGTTTTTGTTTTCTATTTATGCCTATACGCATGCGATAGGTATTTTTGGCTAACCTTAAAAACCGTATACACTATAGCACATTTTTATAATGATTTCAAGCGCGTTATTGCATCTGACACCCGCTGCTCTACCCGCCCCTTGCCGAGTACGGCCATCACTTCAAATACCCCCGGACTCGCCGCGCGTCCGGTTACCGCCACGCGGAGTGGCCAGAGCGCTAGTTTGTTAGTGAGTTCGTTACGGGCGATGTGGTCTTCACAGGCCTTCTTCAGTTCATCAACACTATAGCGATCCGCGGGGAAGTCACTGAGCATACCGAGGACTGATTCGAGGGCATAGAGTGTTTGCTCGCGGGTTTCCTTCTTTGGTATGAGTAACTCAGATTCATACACGAGCGTTTCATCATAAAAAAACGAAATGGCATCAGGAAGCTCGGTCAGCCGCCGCATGCGTTCACGAGCCAGCTCGAGCGCATCAGTGATCGTGGGCTGGTCAACATATGTACCGAGAAATGGTTTGGCGTACTCATAGACGACATCGATCGGCAGGCTCCGCAAATACGACCCGTTGAGCCATTCGAGTTTCTCAATATTAAAAACGGCACCGGCTTTATTTATCTTATTGAGATCAAATCGGGAGATTAATTCCTGACGACTAAAAACCTCAGTATCATCCTTGGGATTCCAGCCCAGGAGCGCGATAAAATTGGTCACGGCCTCGGGGACAAACCCTTGGTTGCGATATTCGAGGGCTGCGGCAGCGCCATGACGCTTCGATAGTTTTGACTTATCCGGCCCGAGGATGAGTGGTACATGGGCAAATACTGGCGGTCGCCACCCAAACGCCTGATACAGATACACATGCTTTGGTGTCGAGGGGAGCCATTCTGCCGCTCGGATCACATGGGTAACGCCCATATCATGATCGTCCACGACGTTTGCCAGGTGATAGGTCGGGAACCCGTCTGACTTCAGCAGTATCTGATCATCGATCTCGGCATTGTCGACTGATATCTGTCCATATATCTGGTCCGTAAAAGACGTGGTGCCATCCCGTGGAATGCGTAGCCGGACGACATGTCGCTCCCCTTTCGCGACTCGCTGGGCAGCCACTTCGTTAGTAATGCCCTCACGGAGTGCATCAAACTTGATCGGAACGTGCTGCAGCCGCTGAATCGTACGGAGCTCCTCGAGCTTTTCCGGGGTTTCAAAACTATAGTACGCATGCCCACTGGCCACTAATTGATCAGCATATTTTCGATAGAGCTCGGTCCGCTCTGACTGATAGATCGGCCCCTGATCAATATCCAAACCATACCACTCGAGCGCACTGATAATATTTTCTACCGCGCCCTCAACAAATCGTTCGCGATCAGTATCCTCGATGCGTAGGATAAATGTGCCATGGTTTTTGCGAGCCCATAACCAATTAAACAACGCCGTGCGCAAACCGCCAATATGGAGGGTCCCGGTCGGTGATGGCGCAAACCTAACTACGACCTTTTCTGCCATAGCTCACAATTTATGACTTAATGAATAAAATACTTCCATCGCAATACCCAGGAGCAGCATGATGAGCAGCGTAATCCCCGCGACACGATACCGAGGCAGGTGGATGGACTGCTGACGGCGTTTGAGTGAGAGAAATACCAGAATAACCAGAATACCGTCGAAACCCAGCATAATCGCACCAGTAATGCTAATCACACTAATAAAATCCTGCACGCCGACAATGAATAGTGCCATCGGCACACACGCGGCGAGTAACCACGCCACGAACTTTGTCATTTGATAATCATACCAAAAGAGCTTCTGCACAGTCATCCCGAGAGTGATAAATGAGGTAAACGTGGTAATAATCCCAAAGATGTATCCGATTTTCAGCGCAATGGGACCGAGCGCGCCCGTCAATCCAGAGAGTGCATCGGGTGTCGTCTGAGCGCCGCTGATGCCAACTACAAGCAAACTAAAAGAGAGATATACCGCCACACAAAAGAGTAACCCTACGCTGATCACCCAGGTAATTTTCTTGAGGTTGCCTTTTAATTGTTCTTTTACCTCAGGAACGATAGGTGCTCCCCACAATGAAAAGATAACCACCCCGTATGGCAGGAAAAATTTATCCCAATGCACCCCGCGCAGATGCTGCGTCACCACCTCGCCGATACCGCTAAAAAAGAGAAATACGACGACACCGAGGAAAATGAACAGCAGTATGAACTCGACCGGTCCAACTGACCGAGCTCCCTGCCAAATAAGAAAGGCGGCGAGAATAAAAAAAATAAAGGTATACAGAATAACCGATCCGTTGAGAAGATTTGCTAGAAACTGTCCTCCAATTATCAAATACCCAAGCAGGGCACCATAGAGCGCGAGCAATTTGACCACCAGCGCAGTGGGCTTCCCCCACCGTCCCAGATAGAGCGCGGCATAGCCCGGTAGACGGTGGAGCCCACCGGTATGAGTCGCGACGGAGGCGTACATCCGATTCACCGTCAGCGCGATGACACCACCAATAAGTAAATACACGACGAGCAAGCCAAACCCAGCTTGGGCGCCGACATATGGCAACCCAAATAGCCCCACTCCCATCACGGTACCTACATAAGTAGCGAGCGCGAAAAGTGTTCGTCGATTACTGGTCATGCTCGTGTACAAATTGGTTATTATAGGCTGCCTGGTAGGCTTGCAGATCCGCGTCACCGTGGAGTACAAAGGTGATCTGCTGGAATTCGGGATGTGCATCGAGAAAGACCTTGGCCGCCTCCATTTGGAGTACGGCTGCGCGCTGCACCGGAAATCCTCCGATGCCCGTGCCGATAGATGGTATAGCTATCGTTTTGATCCCCAGCTCACTGGTCCGTTTATATACATTGATGAGCGCTCGTCGGAGGTGCTCCTCGGTCGTCACGCCCCCAAGTGTCATCGAGGCGGCATGAATAATATAGTGAGCTGGCAATTTCCCTGCGTCAGTAACAGCCGCTTCGCCGATCGGAATAGGACTGAGTCGTTCTGATTCGTTAGTGACGATCGCACCGCCCTTCTCTGCGATGATAGCAGCGAGCCCCCCGCCATGGAGTAAATCGGTATTAGCGGGGTTTACCAAAGCGTCCGCGGCAACTGTAGTGATGTCCCCCTGGACGAGGGCTATGCGCGTAGTCGTATTCATATATGCAGTATACTAAAAAAATACCGCCTAAACAAGCGGTTTCCAGTGCCTTCGGTGAGATACTTACGCCCCTTTCTTCTTTTTTTGAGTGCTCCGCTGCAGCCAAATAATCATCACGCTGCAGGCCGCCAGAGCGGTAAGTAAAACATAATATTTGCCGAAGAGTGGATGGTGTTTGAGAGAGAATGCCAGCGCTTCATACACGATACGAAGCGAGGTCCAGGACGCGAAGATGACAAGTGCGACTTTAAATATTCGTCCCGTGAGACTTCGTTTCTGCATGTTCAGGATGACGATAATCAGGATGCTAATGAGTACCAGGGGGACGAGGACATCCGCGTGGAGAAGCAGTCGTGCCGCCTCATAGTGCTCTACACTGCAGGTACCCGGATCCGCATTGGTCTCAAAGATACGCTGAATGACCGGACCCCCGGTTTTGCAGTTCAAGTACTGCGGGTTGAAGAGTTTATTCACATCCAAGAGTGCCAACTCAAGCGTGATTGACAGCATCAGGACGAAAACAATGGCAAAAAATGCGGCTCCACCTGAGATTTTTTCCTCTTCTTTCTCGGCTGCCTTTGCTTTTTGCTTTGGTTGTTCGAAAACAGGTACGGGCATATATATGACTATAAGATATCTACGCTAGCGGATATAGCGGTATTTGTCAATGCGCCTACTCACCCTCCGTCGGGTTTGCTGGTACAGGAAGTAGTCGATCTGGACCACTCGGGTTATAGCCATTACGTATTTCATCACGGTCGGAGAATCCGTCTCCATCAGTGTCTGCTTTCTGCGGGTTGGTGTGAAATATATTCTCCCAGAATGTCAGCAGTCCGTCGCCATCACTGTCACTTGCTCCCTCACCGATATCAATGCCCATGAGCGGAGCAAACAGTGGCAGATCAAGCGTAGCGGTATTCACAAAGAGATCGGTTGGTAAATCCTCAATCGGTTGTGCCGTGAGGGGCTCTTCGACAGTCACCGACTGGCCATAGTCGCTCACCACTAGCCGGATTGTACCTATGTCACTCTCACTCGTGAATTGATACAGTCGGTTGTCCTCCTTGCCAATCCAAATTTCCGCGGGGACGCGTGCATGCCGGGGCATGGTGAACGGCAGGTCGAGGCTCTCTCCCCAACTCCCGAGATCAAAGGTACATGAGTAGTGGTACATTTTGACATCTTGGACAATAGCATCAGGCAGCCGCTCGATATTCTGGACTGTACTGAATATGCTGAATATGTGATCAAGTCCCAAGTCAGTGCTGTGATTTGGGAAGCGATACCAGGTCCCATCGATAGCATCAAACTGCATAAATGGAATAGCCGGGAGCTCAGTAATCGAGGTATATGCCCAGGTATCCGTCATACGGGATTCCACTCCCATGACTAGTCGCAGCGCGTCAAACTCTATCTCCGTGCCGAGCTGAAGTACGCCGACAATCTGTGGGTATAATTGTCCGTCATAATCTATCTGAATTGTGGTGTTCAGCGGCGCATCGGCCGGCTCGATATCCATCGAATAGTGTGCAGTCGTCACGTCCTGCATCGTCTGCGACATGTGGGTCAACGCGGCGAGTGGTGTATCCTCGAGAATAGGAACAGTAACCACGGTTTGTATGAGCGGCAAAGGCTGACCTGCGTAGACGATCAATACCGATATCCCAAGTCCGGCAAGGATGCAGATCACAAGTAGTATTTTTGTGCCAATAGACATAGACGTACCCATTATACCGCGAATGAAAAAGCCCTGCTAGGCGAGGTTTAGACTGTGTCTAGAGGACATGAGACTGAACGGCGTGAGAAGCCGGGGGCCCCTACTCGATCACCGATTGCTCATTAACATCTGAGCGAGCATCGACTGGCTCTGGAGCATCGAGGGTTTTTTGCTGGGATCGGACAATGGCATAGATGGCAACGATGACAATCACCGCACCGGCCCACTGGCCACTCGTCAACGCTTTATTATGGATGAAATATTCAAGGATAATAGAGCTAACGGGGAATGCCATCTCCAGTATAGTAGATCGTGATGCTGGCACTCGCTTCAGCCCCCAGTAGTATAAGAAGATTGCCGTACCTCCTGTCGTCAGGGCAATTACTACAAACGCTCCAATAGCCCCCCACGTAATCGATTGGAAGCCATCAAACCCAGCGTAGACGCTCTCGACGCCACCAGCCTTGAGGAGAGAAATTGCGCTAATAATGACGAGCATGATACCCGTTGTCAGTACAAACCGCAAAGCTGTCCCGACACCATGGCTGACCTTTGTAATCGCACGCTTCGAAAAGACTGTGGAC
>JAXDBW010000051.1:0-2822 GCA_034678405.1 Patescibacteria group bacterium
CCTGCGCAATCTGGCGTGCCTGCTCTGCTTCCTGTTTCTTCTGCTCAACCACGAATTTTGCCTTTTGTGCCTGCTGTTCAGCTATCTGTTTTTGCTCAACAGATGCGGCATACTCTTCTGAGAACGAGATATTTCGTAGGACAAAGTCCGAGAGCAGCAGCCCATTTTCCAGCAGCTTAATCCGCATCGACTCGGTCATTAGCTCAACCAGTTCAGCGCGTTTACTGCTGTATACCTCCTCAATTCCAAACTGGGATACAGCATCGCGGATAACACCGCGAGCAACCGGCCTCACCAGGTCTGTTGAGTAACGGTCCTGCCAGGTGATATGCACATCAATCACGTCCTCCGGATTGACACTGTAGATGACAGATGCATCCACCAGCACCTTCTGCCCATCGGCTGTACGAGCTTCAATCGAATCATCACCAATATATTGGCCTTCGCTTGGCGCAATTGACATGGTATACGTTTGTTTTGAGATCGGATAGCGCACAACCGACTCCGCAAATGGGATAATCCAGCGCAAGCCCGGCTGCAGGATGACATCGCGATAACCCTTTGGCGAGGTCGCAGAAATGACGATGCCCCGCTCCTGAGGGTTGATAAACACCAAACCGGCACTGACCGTGCTCAATATGATTGAAACCACCAGGGTGATCAGCAGAAGTGACCCACCGCCTTTCATGGGGGTCTTTTTGGATACCCGGAACAATACCAGTGCAGCAACGCCTAGAAAAGCAATCCATGCCAGTGATGCAATCACACCGATTAGATTAGCGATATTCATGACTTCCTCCTTTGTTAAAATCAAGCTCGAACAATGCTGATTATATCTGTTTTATATTTGGTTTTCATTAATATCGTGATTAGTGCCAGCTGATAATAAAAAAGGGACAAGTTGTTATTCTTGTCCCTTAGAATCCTAATAAAATGCGAGTTTATGGAACTATTGTTACAGTTCTTTCAAAGCTCCACTCACCCCAGTCCCCCTGTCGGTCCTGTGCCTTTACCCGCCACCTGTACCCCCCAGCTGCCAGCGGCTCCACCGGTTTGTCCGTCAATCCTGTCAATGTCTCAACCGACCGGTACACCGGCGCACTGTAACCCGTATCCCCAACCTCCGCTATCTCCAACTGGTAGTACTGCGCCCCACTCACACCACCCCAGCTGAATACCGGCGTCCCTCGTATCACCGCTTTGTCTCCAGGCCCTACCAGTCCAGGTCTCCCTGTCGTGATCACCAACCCATAGTAGTTGTTCCACGGTCCCGCCACCCCTACACTGTTGATCGTCCTCAACCGCCACCAGTATTTCAATACCGGCAGCTCACTCCCCATTGTGTATCCCGTCTCCTCTGCATCCAGCATTACCCGGTGCACCAGCGTCGCCGGATGCTTCACTAACTCAAATTCGTACCCTACCCCATCTTCTACCACCACCCACTCAAACTCGGGCGTTCGGTCAAAACTGGTCGCTTCATTCAACGGACTGATGCGCACTGGTGCTGCCAACGCACCCGGGTTCAAGACCAGTTCCCGCCACGGCGTTTCCATCCACCCCGCTCCCGTCTTTACCCGTAACTGCCATTCGTATTTCGTTACATATTTGTCCTTCGGCAGTGCGTTTACGTCCGGTATGGTGTGGTTCGTCACCACTCCCAGGCTCTTTTGATACAGATACTCCCCGTATCCCGCCTCGTTCTTTACCACTACTTCATACCCCTGCGCCCCTGCTACCCCTACCCATGTGAATGTCGGTGTCCTGTCCACCGTCACCACCCCATCCACAGGTGTCGATTGAAAGGTTACTGTCAAGCGCCTCGGCTGTGTCCAATCTGATTCGTTCCCCGCTGCATCTATCGCTTTCACCCGCCAGTAATACCCCGTATGGTACGGCAGCGCTTGTGCTGCTCCAGGTGTGTAGCCTGTCGTCGTCACGGTTCCATCCACCAATACGCTGCTGAAGTCATCCGTATCCGCTACCTGGTAGCGGTAGTACTTTGCCCCCGTTACACCATACACCGTCAAGGTCGGTGTCGTGTCCGCTGTCGTCGCTCCGTTCACCGGCAGGTTCAACCGCGGTACAGCCGGCGCAATCGTATCCACCGTCATTGCCCGGCTGCTCCAGGCACCATTCTCATTGTCCGCATTGATCCCCCTCACCCGCCAGTAATATACGCCGTCTGTCAATTCTCCAGACGTCCATGCCGTCTCCCCTGCCCCCAATACGTTATCCACCAGCAGTCCTACGAACGTGCTGCTCTTGCTCATCTGTATCTGGTACCGTACCCCGTAAGCTACGCTGTTCCATGTAAACTCGGGTGTCGTGTCGTTTGTCGCCGCTCCCGCTGCAGGTGTCACCAGCACCGGCGCTACCGGTATCCCCAACTTGATTGTCACCGTCCGATCAGCACTCCACTCACCCCAGTTCCCCTGTCGATCCTGTGCCCTGACCCGCCACCTGTACCCCCCAGCTGCCAGCGGCTCCACCGGTTTGTTCGTCAATCCCGTCAATGTCTCCACTGACCGGTACACCGGCGCACTGTAACCAGTATCCCCAACCTCCGCTATCTCCAACTGGTAGTACTGCGCCCCACTCACACCACCCCAGCTGAATACCGGCGTACCGCGTATCACCGCTTTGTCTCCAGGCCCTACCAGCCCAGGTCTCCCTGTCGTGATCACCAGCCCATAGTAGTTGTTCCACGGCCCTGCCACCCCTACACTGTTGATCGTCCTCAACCGCCACCAGTATTTCAATACCGGCAGCTCACTCCCCATTGTGTATCCCGTCTCCTCTGCATCCAGCATTACCCGGTG
>JAXDBW010000052.1:0-6666 GCA_034678405.1 Patescibacteria group bacterium
AAATCGTCCTTTCCGCTCCGGTTCAAGGCGAGGCGGGCGGAAGGGGGGTGTGGGGGGAATTCCGCCCGCCGAGCCCAGAGAGTTCGGTTCGGATATTTTCAAACAGACACCGAATGAACATAGTGAATGAGGAATGGAGTCCTGCACGAGTGTGCAGGACGTGAGGATGAGAAAGCCGCAGCGATGCGCGAGTTTGCCCGGCCGGGCACGGCGAGCGCCGCGAGGCGGGGTCGACCAACATTTCCGTTAGGAAATGTATGGGTGACCAAATCCTCCCGCCTCCGAATGAACTCAAAAAAAGAATCTCTTCCCTCTGATGCTACTCTGGTACCGAAGCCTACTTTAGTTTAATTGTTTTTTATTTGATATTTTTCTGCTATAATAGCTTTACAGTAATTATCATCTTTGTGGGGCGCGTATGATGACGCTGAAAAAGTATAAGAAAAAATTAGTGTTGCTCATCGGAGCAGTTGTACTTTTTGCATTTAAGAACACCTCGCTGGCCCAAGTGAACGTCAATTCGGTACTCGCATATGGTCCCGGCGTTACACTTTCCCCAGAGCCTCAGACTTTTTGGGAAAGGGTATGGGCTTTTATTTCCAATCCCGTATTTTATTTTACTGCATTAAGCATAACGTTAATTGCGCTGGTTATCAGTCTGATTTTCGCAATCAAAGGTATTCGAAAAGTAAAACATACTAGCAGCCAAGGGCCCGATGTTACAAAACCTCCTCAAGGAAAGTAGGCGGAGACTCTGGCATGCGCAGCGTGAATATGTGCGTGAAACTCATGCACTAGAATATTTGTTTTGGGAGTGTACTCTCAACTGCAATTTTCGTTGCACACACTGCGGAAGCCGGGCCGGAGAAAAATATTTCTCTGACGAATTAAGCGCTGACGTTATCAAGCGGGCCTTTTCTGATATTGCACATCATTACGATACATCAAAAATCACCATTGGGGTTACTGGCGGCGAACCACTAGTGCGCCGAGACCTCTTCCCCATAATGCACTATGCCTCCACTCTAGGATTTCGCTGGGGTATGGTATCAAACGGCTCGCTCGTTACACCTGAAATTGTACAGCTCGCCAAAGAGGCGGGCATGACTAGCGTGGATATAAGCATCGATGGTATTGGCAAAATTCATGATTCATTTAGAAACATGGCTGGAGCCTACGACAAAGCGCTTAACGCCGTACGGCTATACGCAAACGCGAATTTTCTGCAGCCACTGCGAATTACCACCACCATACACAAACAAAACATTGACTCGATGGATAAAATGTATGACACTTTTTTAAACAGCGGCGCTCAAGAATGGCGCCTGTTACCCATTGATCCAATCGGACGGGCAGCGATTAATAAACACCTCCTACTGGATAAACAAGATCTGACAAAGCTGCTGCATTTTATCAAAAACAAGAGAGAGCAAAATAAATCATTTGACGTATCTTCTGCGTGCACTCATTTTTTTGGTCCTTTTGAAGAAAAAGTTCGAAAACACCCTTTCTTTTGTGCAACCGGCATCAATGTGGGCAGCATCCTACACAACGGTGACATTTTTGTATGTCCAAACGTGCCACGGACCCCCACATTAATTCAAGGCAACATAACTCGAGATCACTTTCCGGATGTTTGGGAAGAAAAATATAGATATTTCCGAGATCCTGACCGTACTGCGAATAGATCCTGTCGACAATGTCCACTCTGGGATGATTGTCGTGGTGGTGCGTTCCATACATGGGATTACCCAAAAAGTCAGCAAAAAGTCTGCTATATGCGAAATGATCTATATAAATTATAAACTCTGCTTTATTAATTATTGACGTATGCCACAACAATACTGGACAGCGAGCGACATTTCAGCGACACGGGCGGCGCAGTCCTTCGCCGAACTGCTGCCCACTGCGCTGGCAGTGATCAAGCGTATGCCGCAACCAGTCGCCATGGTGTCGGGACCGATGTCGACCGGCGGATCGGGTTCAATCGAAAAAAACGTCGAACGGTTCACCCGTGCTGTCCACGCGCTCGGCCAAACCGGCATTACAGTTTTTAACCAAATGCCATTTCAGGAGGCGATGAGCCGTTTGCTCAAGCGGCATAATCATACGCAGGCGTATTACATGCCCCTGCTCGAGGACTTCTATTTACCGTTATTTGAATCGGGGCTCATCACGACGGTATATTTCTTGCCTGATTGGCAATCATCTACTGGTGCGGCCTGGGAACATGCACAGTGCCAGCGACTTGGTATCGGCATCAAGCCATTTCCGGTGAAAGTATTGTCATAAACTACTCAAGGTATACGTAGTACTGTATACTGTATGTACGTATGAAAATCGAACTCATCATTGGCATTATTGGTGTACTATTGGTCGCCCTCATCGCGGGGATCAACCTCACAAACAATCAAGATACTACCGCTCTCAATACGGTGACCAATGTCGCCCCAACGAATGAGCAAGTGAACGCCCAGCTACAAGCGGCGGCTGCGTCGGGAAGCACGACACTGGACATGGCGCTCGTCAACCAACACAATACCGCCGAGGACTGCTGGCTGCTCATCAATGATAAAGTCTACGACGTAACCAGCTACCTCCGCCTCCACCCTGGTGGCCGAGCTATTATCATCCCCTTCTGTGGCAAAGATGCAACCGTCGCGTTTGATACGCAGGCGGGTCAGGGCAGTCACTCGAGTTTCGCCGCCGAGCAACTTGCCGCTTTTTACATCGGCGATCTCGGCATGGCACTCACCGTCCCAGCGGATCAGCTAGCAGCTAATGTCGACACCACCACGACTACTCTCAATACCAATGTCCCTCCAGTCCCCAG
Source organism: Patescibacteria group bacterium (assembly GCA_034678405.1). Lineage (GTDB taxonomy): Bacteria > Patescibacteriota > Patescibacteriia > UBA10025 > JAHIVO01 > JAXDBW01. The sequence continues at coordinate 2,834 of JAXDBW010000052.1, forward strand.
TACAACCATCAGTCAACCGGTGGCAGCCACGGTAGAGCTCGACGCAGTGACGGTTTCGCGCCATGATAATGTAAACGACTGCTGGCTGATTATTTCTGGCGGGGTGTATGATGTGACTAACTACCTCTCCCAGCATCCTGGCGGACGCTCAATCATCCTACCCTTCTGTGGTAAAGATGCCACCCAGGCATTTAATACCCAGGCGGGCCAGGGGAGCCACTCATCATTTGCTGTCGGTGAATTAGCACTCTTCAAGATTGGTGATCTCGGCAGCACCACCACCGTCGACACGATCCAGCAGACGCAGCAGAATATTGAATCCCTGCCGGTCCAACCTGCGGGTGACGAAGACGGCGGCCCTGAGGATGAGTCTGAGTGGGAAGACGAACATGAATACGAATATGACGACTAACTCATTTCTCATTGCCAAGAAAATTCACCGCATCCTCGTCCTCATCATCATGGTGCTCGGCCTGACCATGGCGGTGACCGGTACGTTACTGAAATATACCTGGATTACCACCGATTATCTCACGAGCGTTGACCTCGTCCAAGTACGATCATTGCATAGTGCCCTCAGTACATACTTTGGTATAGTGCTGGTGCTGATGATTCTGACCGGACTCTGGATGTACCTGTACCCACCCTTGAAACGGGCGTTTGCTAAAAAAAATACTCCTGATAATTCCTCAGAGGGAAGTGGCTAACCCCCATTGGGGCAAGCGGCAATACTCCGTTGCCTATTTTCGGGTATCAGGATGACCAAACCATCGAGATACGCTATACTGGCAGAGCATCACACATGGGGCGCCGTGCCATACATTCGATGTAATCCGTATGAGTAATACTCATTACATATATGTCACCCATGTTTAATTCAATATCACCAACCACCGCACCCACCCGCAGGATAGTTATTATTGTTGCGGCGGCTGTGTTAGTCGTTGGCGGCGGCATCTATGCGCTGACCAGTGGCCCCGATCCAGAAGAGTCGCCCAGTGTCATGACAACAAATACAGGCGAATCGACCAATGGCGCCACCGCTACTAATGCCGATCCAGCCGTAGCTGAAGCCGAAGTGCCAACCTGTCCATATAGCATCACCCAATCACCAGAGCTCGCGATGAGCTATGGTGTCCCTGACGGATGGGTGGTTGAGATAGCAAACGGCACGCTCGCTATCATGGAAGATGAGAGTAATCTCGTCACCGCCTTTGTCTATACGGCCAAGCTTATACAGGATCTTTCCGCTACCGCATTTCTCAATTCCTTCGGCGATGTATTTCGTGCCACTATTGAGGGCGCCGGTGGGGTGTTTGCCCTGGGTGAGATCACTGCCACTGATACCGTAGCCTCGGCCCCCGCTACTGCCACCGTCGCCGAAGGTGATCTCGCTGGGACATTCATGACGGAGAAGGAGCCGGGCTTCATCACCTTTACCGCCTACTGGGCCCCAACCGACCAGCTGGCCGCCAAAGAAGCAACTCTCCAATCGGTGCTGAACTGCTATACTCGTACGACTGCGTTGACCGACGCAGACCTCGCTGCCGCAACTGTAGCGGCACAGAGTCAAACCACTGGGCAAACCTCCAGCGCACCGTGGGGAGCGCTGGCCCAAAGCAGCGACACAAATTTTAGCTTCTCTATCCCGAATGGCTGGACCTCAAACGTTAGCTCGTCCGGTGAATCCACCGGCCTGGCGCTAGACGCACCCGCCAGCGACGCCTCAGTCGCCTTTCTGTACAATGTCGGGCGCTATGGCGTCGTCGATACTGAAGAATTTGCCCGATCCACCATGCTGATCACCTACGGTATCGACGCGACGCTATCGAATAAGCAAACGGTTGATGGTGCTGACATCTATGACTTCAATGGGACGTTCAATGGCAAAGCGGTCCGGGGAGCTGCCACGGTCCGCATTGATGCCTATCAAACATTCTTTGCGCAGTACCTCGGTGTGCAGATAGCCAATGCGGATCTCTGGGAAGCCTACGCCCCAACCCTGAATGCCATCCAGTCCTCCATCCGCCTCACTGACGCGGGACAACAGCTCTCGAGCCTGCCCGCTCAGCCAAACTACAATACCGAGGCGCTCTTCGGCGATTCGGTGACGTCCAGTCAAAAATACAAGGAAGAAGTTGAGGACAGATCAGCAGAAAATTGGTCGGATGCCATGCGTGGGTATCAAACCATGGAGTCCCCCTCAACCGGTGACACCTACGACGTACCGCTCAACTCATATAATCCGACGGGACCGAATGGCGGCGGATATTATCGACAGCTCCCTGGTGGCGGACTCGAAGAACTAAGTCCCGTATCCTAAAGTCTTATCATGCCCAAATGGCTTGCCCTCATCGGGATATGTGTCATCATCGGGGCGGTGTTTTGGTACCTGCAATGGTCTGCTCTCGACACAACTCCAGCGACGGTCATAGCACCCCCCACAAATATCACCGTCGACACCAACGAGACAATCTCAACACATACAGCTGAACCAACAACCAATCAAAATATTTCCGTCGAATCCGAGCCGGCTGAAGTAGTACCCTCACGCTATGTCTCACCACTCGATCATCCTGACGACCGCATTACGAAAAAACCGTTCGGCATCTTCATCACTCCATCCACTTCCCCGGTCCAGCCGGAGCGTTTCTCCGGTTACCATACGGCAGTCGACATGGAGATATTACCTGACGAAGAAAACGCGGATGTCATGGTCCGCGCCTTCTGTCAGGGGCCGATCGTCGCTGCCCGCACGGTCAGTGGCTATGGCGGCGTTATCATCCAGCGATGCGACCTCGACAGTCAGACGGTGACTGCTCTGTATGGACATATCAATATCAACTCGGTCTTCCCTAGTGTAGGTGACACGATGAATCCCGGCGATGACCTCGCCCTCTTAGGCAAAGGATATTCGACTGAGACAGACGGTGAGCGCAAACATCTGCACTTCGCTCTGCACAAAGGCTCAGCCATCGAATATCGCGGCTACGTCTCGGGTGAGCCTGCCCTGGATCAATGGATTGACCCCGAGCCCTATCTCTGAAATAATCAGACTACTGGGGCACCTATATGATAACTATCAACACAATCAAGACGCCTGCCCAGCGCACGGCGTTTATTACGTTTCCCTGGCAGCTATACCGAGACGATCCTGCCTGGGTCCGAACGCTGAACGAAATCCGAACTTTTTTTAGCGAAAATCCGAACGCTGAATTTTGAAAAACTTTTAAGCTCGGGCGGGCAAAAAGGAAGGGGGTTGGGGGGAAGGAATTTTTGCCCGCCCTCGCTTTTCCGCCGCCGCCGAATTTCGTATTTTGCTTTGCAAAATGCGCCGCCAATACAGTTGCGCTTGACCCACCCTGCCCATTCGCGCGCAACATCAAGGAACTCCCTAAATATTTTACAAATCTGGCGTATTCCATTTTGGCATATTACACTATGGAATATAACATATAAGTATTAAAACAACAAGTATGAGCAAAACAATTTATTCAAAAGATCACAAATTTTTAACAGAACAACTTAAAAAAGCCCGTATTGAGGCTGGTTTTGATCAAGAGAAAGCCGCCGAACAGTTAGGTAAAACTCAATCTTACATTTCGAAAATTGAAGCCGGACAAAGAAGGGTGGATGTTGTGCAATTAAAAGAATTTGCCAAGGCATATAAAAAATCATTGGATTTTTTTATTAAAAAATAATATGGATTTATCAAAGCTTAAAAAAGAACTACAAAAAATAAAAAAGCTTGGTTTTGTGCCAACCCACAGAACTGGCGTTACAGGAATTGGAAAAACACTTGAAGATTTATTGAATATAAAAGAAAACAATAT
>JAXDBW010000053.1:0-3637 GCA_034678405.1 Patescibacteria group bacterium
CGCGTCACGTTTAAAGATGTCGCCGGAGTGAAAGAAGCGAAAGAGGAGCTCGTAGAGATCATTGATTTCCTGAAAAATCCGTCCAAGTTTCTCGCGCTCGGCGCTGCCATCCCGAAAGGCGTCCTCCTGGTTGGCTCGCCCGGTACCGGTAAGACCCTCCTCGCGAAAGCTGTAGCCGGTGAGGCAAATGTGCCATTCTTCCATATGTCTGGTTCGGAATTTGTCGAGATGTTTGTCGGCGTCGGCGCCTCGCGGGTCCGCGACCTTTTCAAAAAAGCCAAGCGCGCCGCTCCCTGTATCGTCTTCGTCGATGAAATTGACGCGGTTGGCCGCCAGCGTGGTTCGGGCCTCGGCGGGTCACACGACGAGCGGGAGCAGACACTCAATCAAATCCTCACGGAAATGGATGGATTTGATACTGATACCAATGTCATCGTCATGGCAGCGACTAACCGTCCTGACGTACTTGACCCTGCCTTGCTCCGCCCTGGCCGATTTGACCGCCGGGTGGTGATTGATAACCCAGATATCAATGATCGGGAAGCGATCCTGAAAGTCCACATCCGCAAGAAGCCTATGGACGATACGATTAATCTCCGTGAAGTTGCTGAGCGAACCCCCGGATTTAGTGGGGCTGACCTCGCTAATGTACTCAATGAAGCGGCGCTCCTGGCGGCCCGGCGCAATAAGAAGAAAGTCGGTCAGACAGAGTGTCTCGAAAGCATCGAGAAAGTGATGCTCGGTCCGGAGCGGAAGAGTCGCGTGATTTCCGACCAAGAAAAGAAAACTATCGCCTACCATGAGGCTGGTCATGCGCTTGTCGCGCATGTCTTGCCGCATGCCGACCCCGTGCACAAAGTCTCTATCATTTCTCGGGGACGGGCGGGTGGCTATACCCTGAAAGTCCCGACCGAGGATCGCCGCCTCCAGAGCCGATCAGAATTTATGGACGACATCGCCGTGATGATGGGCGGCCGAGTGGCCGAGGAAATTGTGTTCAAGGAGATTACCACGGGGGCGAGCAATGACCTGCAGCACGCGACGAAGGTGGCCGAGGGCATCGTCACGCAGTATGGCATGAGTGAGAAGCTCGGACCCCGGACTTACGGAGAACGCGAAGAAATGGTATTCTTAGGTAAGGAAATCCATGAACGCCGAGATTATAGCGAAAAAACAGCCCAAACTATTGATGCGGAAGTATTGCGAATCGTGGATAGCGCCTATACAACGGCCGAAAAGATCATTACGAAATTCCGCTCCCATCTCGACCGAATCGCCGAAACACTACTGAAACAAGAGACGCTTGAGCGTAGTGAATTTGAAGCATTGATGAAAGATCTCAAGCCGGCCGATCTACGCAAGGTTGCGTAGCCCAAACAGTGCTCTACATATTACCCTTTAGGAGGAAAACATATGTCACCAACACAAAAAGATTTTGCCTTTCGTGAGCTCTTCAAGCGCGCGTACCAACTCACCCGCAAGAATAAATTGCTGTGGTTTTTTGGTTTCTTCGCCGCGTTTCTCGGCGTCGGCGGTGAGCTCGAGTCACTCTTCCGGAATTATTCAAATGTGACGTCTACGTCAGATACGATCCTCGGGTGGCAATCGCTGTATCAGGATGGCCTTTTTTCCTCACTCTTTAGTAATATTCGTGATTTCTTCAGTGCCTATCCGGCTCAGGGATTCCTTTTTCTTCTACTCTTGTTTGTCGTGACGGCAGTCGTCCTCTGGCTATCCATCATTTCACAGATTGCCCTCTTTGATAGTTCGAAGAAGCTCAATGCCAATAAGCAGGTAACCTACTCTGAAGCATACAGCGTCGGTAATAAATATTTAGGGCCAGTCCTCGGAGTGACGCTACTCCTCCGCGTCCTCCAGTACGTCCTCTTTGCTATTGTGGGGAGCGTACTCGTGTCATGGTTCCTGGATGGTAATAGCCTCTCGGGTGGCATCGCCTTTGTTCTCTTTGTTTTCCTTGTCTTGATTCCGGTCTCGATTATTGTCTCCTTTATGCTGCGGTACGCAGTCGCCTACATTGTCCTGAAGAATAAGAAAGCGATGGAATCGATAAAACTCGCATGGGACCTCTTCCGCAAGAACTGGATCGCCAGTCTCGAAATGGCCGTTTTAATTCTCGCCCTGGGTGTGGTAGCGGGCTTAGTTGTCGCGATTGCTATTGGTCTCGCGTCAGTACCATTTATCTTGATCGCTATCGCCGCTACCTTCTTCGGTTCGGCGGCTGGATTTGCTGTCGCGGTACTCATTGGCACGATTGTCTGGTTTGTCCTTGCTGCCCTCATTGGCGCAATGTACGTTGGCTTCCAGTACGCAGCCTGGACCATGTTCTTCATGGAGCTGGATAAGAATCGGGCTGATAGTCGGGTCGTTCGCGTCCTGAATAAACTGGGTATAGGCAACTAGCACTCGCTGTACTTGCCAATCACTCATGGGGAGTGTATAACGGTAAGATGGCTTTTTCGTATTTGAAAAATATTGTCTCTACTGTGCTCGCATAGCTCAGCGGTTAGAGCACCACGCTTATAACGTGGGGGTCGATGGTTCAAATCCATCTGCGAGCACAGTAGGGAGAAGGCATGCTATAGCTCAGGTGGGCCGAGGCCACGCAGCAGACTGACAAGTGTCAGTCTGTCAGAGCCGAGGCGGGCGCGACTATGCGGGAACCGCAGTTGTGCCCGGGATAGAGCACCAAACTATACGCAAGAAAGAGATTATAGGGTATTAATTTTTTCTGCGGGGTTAACATGGGGCCCGCTCGCCAACGCTTCCCGTATGCGTAGCGGGCGAGGTCGATGGTTTCCGGCGAAGCCGGATCAGGCTCTGCCTGACAAGTCCCCGCCAGAGGCGGGCAGGCATCTGCGAGCACACTGGGGAAGAGCGGAATCATAAACATCCATGAAAAAAGCTTTCAAAATTACCGGGCGGATCATAGTCTACGGCTTTGCGGTGGTTGGGTTTGGCTTGGTGGCCGGGTTTTTTGCCGTAAATTTCCATCTCACCGACACGGCGGGGACGGTCGATGAATATAATCAAGATTTTCAAGCGTTTGCTGATGAGTCAGCTGCATCACATGATGGCGTCGTGGCCGGTGTCTCGACAGATGATGACTCACTAGCGGCCGTGGGGCAGAAAATAATCGACCTCCAGACCATCCGCGAGGCGAAGATTCAGATCCTCTGCCGGATCCAGAGTCTCGGTAGCCGCTATCCTACAAATGCCCAAAAGATATTCACCATTTACCAGGCAACGGATGATACCGTTCTCGCCGAGCACATGCTCTTTGCGGCGGATCTTGAACTGAAAAATCGCGATGAGCAGTTGCCGACTGATTGTGATCGCGCCACCATTTCTGAGCAAAACGTCGCGGCTGCATTGGCTGACGCATCGGGAGCAAATCTGTACGCCTGGATCAATCACGACGAATGGGAAACTATCCGGGCAGCTATGGTAAAGGATAGCGCCACTATCCACGATGCCGCGACAGTCGCGGATATTGATCCTCGCTTGATCGCCGCGAATCTCAGTGTGGAGCAGCTCAGGCTCTTCCACAGCCAGCGGGAGTTATTTGAGAAATTCTTCAAACCACTCACTATCCTCGGTAATGCCACGCAGATCTCAC
>JAXDBW010000054.1:0-10872 GCA_034678405.1 Patescibacteria group bacterium
ATTGCTCGGGTGTGTTTTTATTCTGGGCCGGGACACTGGACCATTTTGTCCCGTGGGCTGACCCGAAATCCACTTGCACCTTGTATGAGGGATTTTTCGCTCGCGGAAAATCCTCGACGGCCACGATCGTGCCGACCCGCATGTCTACTTTTTGGAAATCATCGTGGGTGATCATGCAGCTTTTTTCATTGCGCTAATAAATGCCTCCTTCACTCCCTCGACGCGCTTCACGGTCGGACGATCAAGCGGACCCTCGAGAATCTCGGGCGCCAGACTGTCCATATATTTATCAAGCGACATAGTGAACGGCAAACGGCCGGGTTTCTGCCCAAACGGACCAATGAATAGACGAGTCGCCGCCCGCACTGGCTGAATCCCGGGAGGCATATCGACGATGTCATGGCTGGCCGTATGATAGTGGCCGCCGTAGATCATGACATTATCTTCGATCAATTGGCGGATACCGGCGTCATGTTTATCAGCCCCTCGCTGCTCGGCAAATTGCTCTCGCAGTACTGATTGGAGCTGGCGCGGATTGTGTCCGTACACCACTGGTCGGATACCCTGCCGTACTAGTTTCAGGAGTTCATCAATCAGGGCTGTCTGAGCTCGCGCCTCCTGCTGACGATACCCCACGACTTCGCGATAGAGTGGATCCGACTCGGTAAATCCCTCATGCTGGAGCGCTCGCTGCAGCGTATGTACCCCGCCATGGAGTGTCATGAGTTCTGAGTCGAGGAAGAAAACGGCCGCTACGATCCGAAGTTCTGTATCCCGGTGGACAAACATCCCCTGCGCCGGCCCAAATGTGAGACGCTCGAGATACCAGCGGAAGGCTGGATGGAGTGCTCGCTGAATCCGGTGCAGTTTACCGAGAGCATTCATCCGAGTGTGCGCTGACTCCCAGGCATCACTGATTTCGTGCCAGGTCGCGCCTGCCTTTAGCGCGCGTACCGTCGCCATAAACGACAGTCGAGAAAAATCGCCAAACCGATGGCGGATTTGATTGTACTCAAACCATTTCTCAACCCCGCCGAAAAACGTGTCATGATTACCAGTAATCCAAATACTCCGTGTCCGCACATGCTTGGTCGGGGCAGCCGCGGCGTGGAGTTTCCCGTGGAATCGCTCCAGCTCGGCAAACGTGCGGAAACAATTACTCGTCTCGTAGCTATCGATGACGTCGCCCCCATGCACCACCAGTCCTCCCTCATGATACCGCTGCTGCAGGTGCGGGCCAATCTGCCGGAGCATAATATATGAAATATCATCCAACATCCGGACGTTGCGCCGTATAGATGTATTGCGACTCAGACCGAAGAACCGTCGCTTGCCTGACGATAGTGTGTCATAGCCTTCATTGATCAGATGCGGCGCTACTAAATGAGTATCGGTATAGAATGTCAGATGCGGCATGGCCTCGATCGTTATATCATCGAGAGCAATCTCGGTATCAGCATGAAATGGTTTCACCGAAAACGGCGACGAACCAAAATCCGGCCGGCCATGCCAGAGTCGGGTTTGTTCTTTCAGGAGTTTCCGAAACCGAATGCCGGTATGATGCTGCGTCCGTTCTGTCGCGAGGTCAGCCATACTATATCCAGCTATCAATCCATTGCTCAATAATCTGCCGGATTTCCGCTAAATGCTGCTCCTCCCGGAAGGTGTGCTGAGCTCCCGCAATGATATGCATCTCTTTGGGCCCGGGTAGCGCCTCAAATAATAATTTCTGCTGTTCGACTGGTGTGCTTTCGTCCTCACTACCAACAATGAGTAACACGGGCATAGTAAGGGCATTGATCTCCTTAAGCACATCATACTGCAGCATGTCTTCAATAGCTGACCATGGTATGCGCTTCATGACGCCTGGCTTTGAGTGACTCTCCCATTCTCGCACACCCTGTCGTTTCCACTCGGCCACGAGGTCAGCTGGCATAGCGTCAATCACGAGCTGCCCAGACACAGATGCTGATGTCGGTACGAGAGCCCGTACCTGCTGGGGATGTGACTCAGCATAGAGGAGCATGCACATACTGCCGGCGCTATGGCCAACGAGCACGAATGGTTTCTGGTACCACGGCTGGTCTGCCGACCAGTTGATCACTTCCTCGAGGTCACGCATATAGCCACCAATAGTTGCCTGGTCCATGGACCCCTCACTCTCACCCAGGGTATCGCGTGCATCAAATGATACCGCCACAAATCCCTTCGCCAAGAATGATTCGACATACGTCCGGATGTGTGGTTGCTCTTTGAATCCACCCTGTCCGTGCATGAAAAAGGCAAGACCTCGCGGCTTCCCCTCGGGCTGCTCAATGACGACGGCTATTTTTTTGCCATCACGATTCTTGATGAAACGTTTCTCAGTCTGTGGCATATCCCTAACGATACCACAGCCGGCCGGACAATTGAATATCAAAAAAACTCCGCTTGGCTCCGCGAGTCCCGTAGGAAATTTTCGATTTCTATACGGGGCGAGTCGGACTTCCGCCGTCGCTCACTCAGTTCGCTGTGACGGACAGGTGAACCGACAGCCCTTCGGCGGAGTTTACACTGAGTTCATTGAAGTGCTCAGGGCAGGCTCTACCGGTTAACCCCGTTGCTCATTTCACTCGCTACGGGGCAGGCATCCGGTTGCTCATCCCCGGGCAGCGACATATGCTCCCACTGGTCGCATCCGTCGACGCTCGTCCGCACTTCGTTTGTCTCGCTGCTGCCCGTCACGCCTACGGCGTGACCCATTGAGCTATTTTGTAACTAAAAATCCCCGCACCACTCCGCGAGTCGGACTCGAACCGACAACCTACCGGTTAACAGCCGGTTGCTCATCCCAGGGCAGCGACGAACGCTCCCCAGGGTCGCATTCGTCGACGCTCACCTTTGGTTCGCTTCTGCCCGCCCCACACCGTAAAGGTGTGGGGCCCATTTCGCTATCACAACTAAAAATCACCCCACCCGCTCCGCGAGTCGGACTCGAACCGACAACCTACCGGTTAACAGCCGGTTGCTCTACCATTGAGCTATCGCGGAGCGGGTGGGGTGATGGATAATCCTACTAGTAATCGCGCAGTTTCTTCATCCCGCCATGCTCCTCTATTTTTTCGAGGGCTTTGGCTTCGATTTGGCGGATACGCTCACGCGTGACGCCGAATTCTTGACCGACTTCTTCGAGTGTATGCGAGACGCCGTCGGTTAAGCCAAATCGCATTTCCAGGATTTTCTGCTCGCGCGGCGACAGTTCTCGGATAATATCATTGACGTGATCTTTTAGCAACTGCATAGCTGCGACCCGGTCAGGGGTAATCGTTTTCACATCCTCGATGAAGTCTCCCAGCACTGAATCCTCATCATCACTGTCCCCGACTGAAGTCTCAAGTGATACGGTGTCCTGAGATATTTTCATAATATGGTGAATCTTGTCAACCTCTTCGCCCATCTCAGCGGCGATCTCCTCGGGGAGGGGCTCACGTCCGAGGTCCTGGATCAATTGGCGCTCCACCTGCTGGAATCGATTGATGGTCTCCACCATGTGCACCGGAATACGGATAGTCCGGGACTGATCGGCCAGCGCCCGGGTAATCGCCTGACGAATCCACCAGGTCGCATATGTCGAAAACTTATAGCCTTTGCGATAGTCAAACTTTTCGACTGCGCGGAAGAGACCAATGTTACCCTCCTGGATCAAGTCCAATAATGAAAGTGACCGACCAGTAAATTTCTTGGCAATCGAAACGACGAGACGAAGGTTTGCCTCAACCAGTTTACGCTGGGCTTCCACCTCGCCTTTTTCTTTGCGCTTCGCGAGCTCCATTTCTTCTTCACCGGAGAGCAGCGGCACCTTACCGATTTCGCGGAGGTACATCTGGATAGAGTCATTAGAAATATCTGAGAGATCAAGCCGGCGGGCATCAACTTCTGATTTCTTCTTTTTCTTGGGATCTGTTTCCTCTGGCTCATCGAGGGCTCCCAGTACACTGCCAGTATCCTCCATGACTTGGATTCCTGAATCCTCCAGTCGCGCTAGAAATTCCTCATACTGCGGGACATACTCTTCGAGCTCTTTGAACGTATAGAGCAGCTCTGTCTCTGTCACAAATCCACGTGCATGCGCTTTGGCATAGAGGCGGTCAAGGGCGATCGGATCTATCTCAATTTTCGGCTTCCGAGTCCGGGGGGAAGTCGCTTTCTTGGTGGCGGTACGCGCAGTCGTTTTTTTTCCGGCGGTGCCGGATCCGCCTCTGGCGGGCTTTGTCGTTTTTTTCTTGGTGCTGGCCGTGGTCCGTTTGGTCGTCTTTTTTTTCGTGGTTGGTTTTTTTCCGGCGGTGCCGGATCCGGCTTTGCCGGACTTCAGTGGCGCCTTGGTTTTCGTCGGCATGGAGGCGAGAATCAATAAATACTAAAAATTAGGAGACCTGGCGCAGCTCTGCCGTCAAATCGGCAAAGGTATGACTTAATTGCTCGAGCACATCGGCATCACCGCGAGATTCGGCAAGCCGCATTTGTTGCTCTATATCTTTGAGCTGCTTTTGGATGTAGTGTCGCTTGAGCGACTGGGCTCCATATATGACTTCGTGCTCCGCCTCATTATCGGTAAGTTCCCCGAGGGACTGCCCTGCTGCGAGGGTCAGCACATCAGCGTAGGTCGCCGCTGTGGGATCTTCCTGACGGAGCGCTGTGATAAAGCCCTGATAATCAAATTGTTGGTTCTCATTATAATAATCAGACAATCTTTTGTAAAGGGTATGAAGCTTCGTCTCCATGATATAGGCGGGCAGTACCTGCTCGATGATCTGGGGCAGCAGAGTTGGCCGTTCCATAGCAAACCCTACCAAACGCTCACCGAGCTTCACCGATCGGTCAATGACTGGTGTACTGGTACTACGTTCAGGGGTCGCGGTTGTGTCACCCGTGTCAGCCGAGCTGAGCTGTCTGACCTTGTCGCGGATTACCGACTCCTCGACCCGCAGTGATTCAGCGAGTTTCTGGATATAGTGCGTCTGCTCTATCGGATCAGCCAGTAGGGCAATGACGGGGAGGAGTACCTTGGCAATTTTTTTCTTGTCCTCGACGTTCGTACTGTCGTATTGGTTAAATGTTGACGTGAAATAATACTCCATGATCGACTGGGCATTGGCGATGGCATCCTTCCAAGCCTGCACGTCTTTTTGCATGAGTTCGTCGGGATCCTTCCCCTCGGGGATGGTGATGACTTTGGTCGTGAGATCCTCCTGCCACGCGACCGTGATACCGCGCTTGGCCGCGGTGTCACCAGCGAGGTCCTGGTCGAAGGCCAGCCGCACGTCAGTGGTAAACCGCTTCACCAATCTCACCTGGTCGGGGGTCAGCGCCGTGCCGGAGGCGGCCACGACATTCGTCACGCCGGCTTGGTGTGAGGCCAGGACATCCATATATCCCTCGACGATGACGGCAAATTTCTCTTTCTTGATTTCTTGCTTGGCCTTGTCGATGCCATAGAGCGTAGCGCTCTTATTATAGATGAGTGTCTGAGGCGTATTAATATATTTCGCTACCTCTTTCTCCGGACCGAGCCACCGACCGCCGAAGCCAATCACCGTGCCGTGCGGATCCCAGATGGGGAACATGAGCCGCTTGCGGAAACGGTCGTTGTATCCATCGCCGCGGTCTTTCTTCACTGAGAGGCCGGCCTGGAAAATATCCTCAGCTTTGAATGATTTTTTCTGCATCAAATAATTGTTCAGTGTATCCCATCCATCCGGCGCATACCCGAGGTGCCAGGTCTCGATGCTGTCTGTGCTGACCCCGCGTTTCTCTAAATAATCCCGGACTGGTTGAGCCTTCGGATGGTCAGTCAGGATCGCATGATAGAATTCCGCCGCCGCCCGACAGATATCCTGGTAGAGGGTTTTCTTATTGGAAATGGTAGGATCCTGATACTGCAACTGGATGCCGGCTTTCTTTGCCAGATGGCGGAGCGCCTCAGGAAATTCCATGCCTTCCATCTTTTGCACGAAGCCAAAGACGTCCCCACCCTCCCCGCAGCCAAAGCAGTGCCAGATTTGTTTGTCCTTCGACACCATAAATGACGGCGTCTTCTCACCGTGAAAGGGGCACAGCGCCTTGAAATTATTGGCGCCGGCCGGTTTCAGCTGGATGTACTCGCCGATCAATTCGACGATATCCAGCTTTTGCTTGATGGCCTCTATGTTATCTTGGGGCATAACTCTTGTCATCCTGAACTTGATTCAGGATCTGTCAGATTCCGGATCAAGTCCGGAATGACAATTAATTTATTTCTCTCTGCCAATCCATTTCTCTTGTATCGCTTTTTCCAGATCAACGCCTAAGAGCTCCGCATTGACCATCGCCATGCCTACCACATCCGCAAGCTCTTCAGCCATCATTTGGGTGGACGCATCAGTTGACACATGCTTTTCGGGACGACTCTGTTTGCGATGAATAAGTGCGGCCTGCGCTAGCTCCCCCGCTTCTTCATACAGTTTGAGTAATGCAAAATTTTCATCAATTATGACTCCATAATTTTTACCATAATTCTTCGCGTTGAGCATTACTTTTTTCTGTATTTCCCTAAAATCCATAATACTAATGCTTAATTAGATGATTCATGATCATTTTTACGCATAATAAAATATGACTGTACAATCACCCCAAATGCGGCGATCGACATGGTTAATTTGAGCGCAGCCCCCTCGAGGATGTCAAAGAGGGCCACAATAATAATCACTGCCGCGTAGATACGGATCAGCCAGAGATTCAGTTTAATTTTATCATGCATGATAAATATTTTTTTATTGCTCTGCAGGAATGGGCTTCGTAAATACCCAGTAGTGTTTATCGGAAAAGGTAGGACCTCTCCCAGAATGTGGATCATCCTGATACTCTGCATATCTTGCATTGGCCCGCATCTCGACCTGGTGCCCGAGTTCCTGCAGCATCTGAGTGGAGCGGTCGGCCCATTCTTTCTCAAACGCATCTATCCGGGCGCGTTCCTCAGCCGTGCGATCAGCCCAGTCTTTTTTGAGTAGCTCCGCATCAATGCCGTGCGCCTCCATAACTTCCTCCTTGATATCGACCAAGTGAGCCGGAAACATATGCGCCTCACCATCATGCTTCAGCACACGCTCTATTTCTTCAACCACTAAATCAGGGCGGCCTTTAAATTCTTCGACTGCTAAAGGAAAGTAGGAGGCGACAAGCAGATCAACACTCTCGTCCTCAAGTGGCATATTATTTGCCTTTGCCACGGTGCGGCCAGGCAAATCAGGATTATCACTTTTATTAAATCGTCGGTCAGACCGGGCCAGTGTCTTGGGGTTGGCGTCAATAGAAATGACATTTTCGATGCCTTGGAGTCGGGCCGCCTCCTCTAGCTGTGCGTTGCCGGCGCCGAGATCCACGACGCGCTCCTTGCCACGTAGATCATCATAGGTCAGGCCATTGATCGCCAGAGAATGCATCTCAACCCCCCGGAGATGCTCCTGGAGGCGCCGATTATATTTGGTATTTTCTGCTTCGGGATTGTATCCTGGTCGCTCGGGCATAGTATTTATGATACTGATGAGTAGATCTCCCCCCGCATATATAGTGTAACGGCTTTTTCGCTCGCCTCAAAATGCGGCTGAGGTAGCTCGTGTGGGTCAACCCACAACCACTCACCACATTTATGCGGCTCTTTGATCTCTGGTTCTCCTGTAGCTTTCCCAGCCTTCATCACGACAGAAATTGTGTGTTTGCCTTCGGCCTGATATGTTTCAACATTATTCGTAATAGCAACCAAAGACAAACTATCAATAGTCATACCGGTCTCTTCTCTGATCTCCCGGATACACCCCTGCTCAAACGTCTCACCCGGATCCAGATGACCACCCGGAATAGAATAGTATGGCGCATGCGCTCCGAGCCGCTTGCCAATCAAGATCTTGCCCGCGCGCTCAATGATAACACCGAGGCCGACGATGACATGTTGTGTATCACTTGCTGGCATATGAGTACAAAAGTTACTCAGGGGAGGAGTGACTTCATCTGTTTGGTTATCAGATTCGTGGCAAACGAGGGGCTGAGACGATAGAGTCGGTTCATGAGCTTCGAATCTTTACCGACATAGATGCGGGTCTTGTTCTGCTCCATGCCCCGGATGATAATCTCGGCAGCAGTCTCGGCGGGGAGTGATTTATATTTCTTCGCCTCAGCGCTGTCCTCGGCAATCGGTGCCGCGACACCGGAATTCTTCGTTATGTTCGTTTGCGTCGCCCCAGGGAAAACCACACTCACATGCACTTGGGTACTGGCGAGTTCGGATGAGAGTCCCTCGGTAAATAACTTCACTGCCGCCTTTGACGCACCATACACACTCTGACCCGGCACCGGCAAAAATCCACCCATGCTCGAGACATTCACGATGTGCGCCTCGGGCCGCTCTAGCAGATAGGGTAAGAATGCCTTGGTCATATACAGCATGCCGTAGAAATTCACCTGCATCACTTTGTTAATCGTGTCGTAGTCGAGATCATTGATCCGGACAAACGGTTGGATAATGCCAGCGTTGTTAATCACTCCATCAACGGAATCATGCGCGGCCATGACGGCTTTCGGAAACTGCTCAACTGCGGTTCGATCGGTAATATCTAAAATATGAGTTGAGAGGTTATTTCCTGGCTCTCCCGCGAGCTGCTTGGTTTCTTGCAGGGTCGCATCATTGATGTCTGCAGCCGCGACCTGAGCACCGTGCCGCAATAGATCGAGTACCAGCGCACGACCAATGCCGCTGCCGCCGCCGGTTACGATGATGGTTTTGTTTTTGACTTGCATATGCGTTGCGTAGTGATGGTTACGTAATAAATTTTTTGTGTGGCGGAGGGGGGAGATTCGCCGTGAACCACACCGGGTTCATGACGAACTCGCTACATTCGGAGACGACTCCTCACCAGTGCGGAGAGGGCGAGATTTGAACTCGCGAAGGGCTATTCACCCTTACTTGCTTTCCAAGCAAGCGCACTAGACCACTATGCGACCTCTCCGCACTGGTGAGGGGCTCCCTGGTGATAAAAAAGCGCTATGCTTAGCACTTTTATCTATTTATAATCCGTAAATGTCAGTATACCATAGCATTTTTTCGGCTAAAAGAATAGGAAAATATTACTTCCATCACCACATACACCAAAGACCCCGCTCACGCGAGGTCTGGATAAATGCATAACTATCTATTTCTTCCGGTTATCTTTTTCTGCTTTGGCAATTGCCGCGGTGGTACTCAGGATCGTATCCGGATTCAGAGAGATGCTATCAATCCCCTGCTTCACCAAAAATTGGGCAAAGTCAGGGAAGTCTGATGGCGCCTGCCCGCAGATACCGATGTCACGTTTATATTTCTTAGCCGTCTTGATCACCTGGGTGACGAGCCGTTTAACAGCTTCATTCTTCTCATTGCCGACATGTGCAATGATACCAGAATCACGATCAAGCCCGAGCGTCAGCTGCGTCAGGTCATTTGAACCGATAGAGAACCCGTCAAAGATTTTGGAAAATTGATCAGCCAGCACAACGTTCGACGGGATCTCACACATGACATATACCTCGAGGCCATTCACATGCTGCTGCAGGCCATTGTCGGCCATGGCTGTGATGACTTTCTTTCCCTCCTCGACCGTGCGACAGAATGGCACCATGACCTTTACATTCGTGAGGCCCATTTCATCCCGGACGCGTTTCAATGCTTGGCACTCCAGGTCAAAGGCCGGCCGATAGGCTGGATCATAGTAGCGTGACGCACCCCGCCAGCCAATCATCGGGTTGCGCTCCTCCGGTTCGAATTCACGCCCCCCAATGAGTTCAGCATATTCATTTGACCGGAAGTCAGCCAAGCGGACGATGACCTCGCGCGGATAGAATGCCGCGGCAATAGTTGCTACGCCGTAGGCGAGCTTATCGACGTAGTATTTCTTTTTATCATTGTACCCGATGGTCAGCTTGTCGATCTGACGTTTGGCTTTCTGATCTTTGAGAGTATTATACTTCACCAGCGCCATGGGATGGATCTGGATGTAGGAATTGATAATAAATTCCTCACGCGCAAGACCGACGCCCGCATTTGGGATCTGCGATGTCTGATACGCCAGCTCCGGTGTGCCGAAGATCATCTTCACTTTTGTCCGTTTTGGTTTTGGTAGTTTGCTGGTATTCGTCCGGCGGACGGTGAAGGGTAGTTTACCGAGATACACATTCCCCACATCTCCCTCGGCACAGCTCACCGTCACGGTCTTGCCGTGCGGGATGGCTCGCGTCGCACCCTCGGCTCCGACGATCGCCGGGATACCGAGCTCACGCGAGACGATGGCCGCATGTGAGGTCCGACCGCCCTCATTCGTCACGATGGCCGAGGCGATCTTCATGATAGGCTCCCAGTCAGGATCAGTCATCTGCGTTACTAATACGTCGCCTTTCCTGAATTTGTGGATGTCTTTTACATCATGGATAACATTCGCCCGGCCGCTGCCAATCTTCGCACCGACCGGCGAACCGCTCACCAGCGCTTTCCCCTTCTTCTTCAGCGAGTAATTCTCCAACACATTCACGTCCCGCTGTGATACCACAGTCTCTGGTCGCGCTTGGACGATATAGAGTTTTCCCGAGACGCCGTCCTTTGCCCATTCCATATCCATGGGTTTGAAATGGCCAGCTTCCCGCGAGTAATGATCCTCGATAATAGTTGCCCACTTTGCCAGTTTCAGCACTTCCCGATCGGTGATACAAAACTGCTGACGATCTTTATTGGATACTGGAACGTTTTTGGTTGGGACCTTCCCGGTCGTATAAATCATTTTAATCTTCTTGGTCCCGAGCATCTTCGATACGATCGGCTTGAAGCCTTTCTTC